>JBCDBE010000001.1:0-92372 GCA_039184365.1 Bacteroidota bacterium
GTAAGTTCGGTAGCTTGTCTCTTTAGTCGTGTCGACGAATATCCCGGGATGTACTCCCGCAAAGGCGTGAAAGCTATCAATAAGGTGGTAAAGCCAATTAAAACAATAATGAAAAGCGTACCCGTAACAAAAACGTTCAATCTATTGAGTTTAAATGAAATCTTCTCTTCAAAGGTACTTTCATTTAAGATGACCAAACGATACTTGTGAAGGAGCTTTTTTTTGATTTCCTTTCCCTTCTTTTTTTTAGTAGCCATGGGAACAAAGATAATTTTAGTAGGGACTTTTTCCGTCAAGACCCCCAAGATGTGAAAGTTTTTGGAAAATACAAGAAGTTTTATGCTTTCATTTGCAATGTTTGCCAGCCTGTACCGTTCTTTAACAGCAAAGCCCACAGGTTTTTTGTATTTTTGATTTTAACATTAGAATTTATACTATGGTTTCGCTTTCTTTTTTTCTCGGTATGTTAGGTCCATGGCAAATAGTGCTCATTGTGGTTGTGGTTCTGCTTCTTTTTGGGGGGAAGAAAATTCCTGAACTCATGCGCGGGCTTGGTAGCGGTATCAAAGAATTTAAAGACGCTTCCAAAGAGGATGAAAAATTAGAGGACAAAAACGGGGCTAGCTCTTAAATATACCTCCTGATTTCCGGAATTTTGTTTGCCATAAAACCCAGACATTTCCTAGTTTACAGCATTTATTTTTCATTTCACAACAAAAATTAATTTGCTTATCACTTAGGCCTTAATTTGGCGTTATGATCAGGCGGGTATGTGCCATTTCAATTTAAGGTTCGTTCCGAGCTAATCCCTAATCTTAACAAAATGAGGCTAGTTATTCTGTTCTTCTTGTCGTTAGGGCTATTGGGCCTACAAGCACAAGAAGTGACCATTTCAAATCTGCAAACCGATATTGGGGAGGAAATTTCGCTTTCTTCCAATGCCTTTGAAACCTTTGGCGAAGCTAAAGCCATAGACAATTCGGTTGAAAACAATATGGCCAAAAAGCTACTTAAAGCCGCGGACAAGGCTTTTGCCAATATGTGGTATTCGGAAGCATCTGAATATTACGAAAAGGCATTTGCCTATGCCAAGACCGTACCTGCCGTGCAATCCCTTCAAAAGGCAGCGGATTCCTATTATTTCATTGGTGACATGGAGAAGGCATCAAAATGGTATACCATGCTTTTTGACAACTATCAAGAGGTATTGTCAGAAGATGACTTGTTTAAGTATTCGGATGTGCTAAAAGGGATGGGTAGAAAGAAAAATGCCGATCGAATTCTAAGCTTAATTGGGGAAAGGGACTTCGAAAGAACAACTACGGCCCCAAGTTTCCTAAAACACAACGAGCAAATACTCCTGAAAAACCTAAAGATAAATACTAAATATTCAGAGTTTGGCTCAAGTTTTAGATCTGATGGTCAAATAATTTTTGCTTCCGCTGCCGATACAGGCGTCTTCAAAACAAGAAAGTATAAATGGAACAACCAACCCTTTCTAGATCTTTACGAAGCCCGTGTTGAAAGTGATGGTTATGAGCTCAACCAAATAAAAAAATTATCCAAGGATATCAACACAAAACAACATGAGGCATCTGCGACGTTTTCCATGGATGGAACAACAATGTATTTCACTAGAAACAATGATCAACGTAAAAAGAAGAAGAAGAAAAATGTGAACCATCTTAAAATATTTGCTTCTCAATGGGTAGATGGAAAATGGGATACCCCCAAAGAAGTTTCTTTTAACAATGAAAATTACTCCACGGGGCATCCGGCACTCACTCCGAACGGCGAGCAAATGTACTTCGTTTCGGATATGCCGGGGGGTTACGGACATACTGATTTATATGTCGTGGATATCGATGAAAATGGCACATTTTCAGAACCTCGGAACCTTGGTCCAGAAATCAACTCGAACAGAAAAGAAATGTTCCCTTTTGTCGCCGAGGATAAAATCTATTTCTCCTCGGACAGAAAATCGGGCCTTGGTGGTTTGGACATTTATCAGAGCACTATAAAGGATGGGGTGTTGGCAAATCCTGTAAATTTGGGAAAGCCCTATAATAGCATCCGAGACGACTTTTCATTTGCCTTAAAAAAAGGTGAAAACGCCGGCTACTTGGCTTCCAATAGAAAAGGGGGGAAGGGCGATGATGACATCTATTACTTTAAATGGGCAAAATCCGAAAACACAATTGAAAACAACAACGGCATTGATGGGGTTGTTATCGACGCCATAAAGGAGGTCCCAGTGGCCAACGCCAATATCGTTTTATTCGATTCCAATAACCTGAAAATAGCTGAAGTTGCATCCGAAGAAGATGGTACCTTTAGACTGGAAAACCTCATTTCAAACTATGACTACACTTTAAATGTAAAAAAAGACGATTATGAGGAACTCATAGAATCGCTTACCACCAAGGACAACGTTCAGATTAAATTGACCCAAAAGTTAATCCCCATTGGGGCAATTGATATTGTTGACAACGAGAAAAACGAGCCAATGTTCAAAACGGAAGCCGTTTATTTTAATTTCGACAGTTTCAGTATCCGTGACGATGCGAAGGAAGAGCTGAATCGATTGGCGGATTATCTTATAAAGAATGAAAGCATAAAACTTAAAATCGAGTCGCATACGGATTCTAGGGGTAATGCTGCCTATAACAAATACCTCTCTGATAAGCGAGCAAAAGCCTCCAAGGACTACTTGCTTTCCAAAGGGGTTTCCCAGAACCAAATAGTTAGTGCTATAGGATATGGTGAGAAGCAATTGCTGAACGACTGCTCTGATGGTGTCTCTTGTTCTAAAAAATCACATCAATTGAACAGGCGTTCAGAGTTCGTTTTTGTTCAGTGACAGAAAGGCAAAAAACATAAAAATGATACCTTTAAAAAAGGACGGATGATCATCCGTCCTTTTTTATTTTATCTGCTCTCCTGTTTTATACCAATCGTTTTTAATATCGCCTCAAGCTCAAACATGTAATCCCGCTTTTGGGTGTTGGGGGCAAAGGTAAACCCTTCGATGACCAATTTTCGATCATGGGCCTCATCGTTCAAAATATATGTAAGGAAGGGTCCAGCCATTGGGTAGCCCTTGATTTCCCAAATACCCCTTGCTTCCGCCCCCTTAAGGCCACCTATTTCAACCGGAAACAAGTATGGGGCAAACGCCTTTTCAGTAATCATGTAGGTGCCTTCATCAGGTCCCGGAATATATTTCCTGCCAATGGAATCACGCATAGTGACTATATCCCGAACAAAAGTAGAATCATTTGAAAAGCTATTATTGGGCATACTGTAGACGATAATGTTCATGTTGCCCTTAGGTATCTGACGGTCCAACCACACAAAATTTTCTTCTTGTTTGCCCACTCGATATGCGGATGGAATGGTCATATTGATTCCAAAAGTCTCTTGTAATGCCGTTTCTTTATTTAAAGATCGCGTGAAACGCTTTTGCGCTTCGGTTAGCTCCACCTGTTTAAACGAGCTAATCGCGTTGTTGGCTATTTTTTCCAATCCACCAACCAACTCGTCATAATTAGTGCCCTTTACCACAGCTACTTTCTGGGGTTGTGAGTAGACGTTGCTCTTCACATGTGCAACAGTTATGGAATCTTGTTCCACAAACAATACTGATCTAGAGTGGGCCGTGGCCCCTTGAAATACTTGGGGCGGAATTTGGGTCAATGATAAAATAGGCTGTTGGGGCATCAAACTTAATGATGGACTTGCAAAAAGTTCGCGCACCTTATCTCCAATGGCGCCACGCCAAAGTTCGTTGTCCATGACCACCATCAATGAATTGACACTGCCGGTTGAAGGAGGCAAAAATCGTTCTTTGGTACTCGATTGCTTACAGGAAAAAGCCGACAGCAATAGTACTGAGGCCAATAGTATTTTTCGTCCATTCATAACGTTCTAAAGGTATGAATTTAAAGCAACCTTATACCAAGTTAATGAGCAAACTTGACTTTTGGATGAGCCACCGGGGAACCAAGACAAACGACGTAAACAAAAACAGAAACGTTAGGATAAAAAACAGATAGGGGTCATTTTACGAGGAACAGTTGCAGAGCCTCAATTTTGTTCCCGGTTTAAGGGTATTTCCCCTGAGGCCATTCCATTCCCTCAAATTTTCGATGCTGATGCCTGGGTATTTTCTGGAAATGGTCCATAACGAATCCCCTGATTGCACCTCATGTACTTTTGAGGGGTCATTAGGAAGTTGGATGGGTTTTGACGGCTTGGTGGTTTTAGAAGCCACGGCTTTAGAACTTGATGACGTTATCGGTTTTCTCGGATAAATGGTCAGTCTTTGGCCTATTCTGAGGTTATTGCTGCGCAACCCATTCCAACGTTTTATTTGGCTTACCCCAACACCATAGCGTTCGGCAATCTTACCTAAATAGTCCCCACTCTTTACTTTATACCTGATTCTATCACTACTGTTGACCAGCTGTGGAAGAGGCTTTTCCTGTTTTTCAATCTCCGCTTTGGCAAAGGTATAAATGGCCTCCTCATTTGAAACAAACTTTCCCATATGCTTTACCGGGAGGCGAAGGGTATATGTTTTTCCTTGAACTTTTGGAACAATGTTGAGTTTGTATTGGGGATTCAACACTTGCAATTCCTCCTTTGAAACCCCAATCAAGTCGGAAATTTGATCAAACGTAATCAGTTCCCTTATATGAATGGTATCCGTTTCAAAATAAGGGCGTTCTATTTTTTCGCCCTTCAAGCCATGTTCCTCTGCATATTCAAAGAGATACATTGTAGCTAAAAAAGCCGGTACATATCCCGCGGTCTCCCGTGGCAAGTTTCTTCTGATGTTCCAATAATTCTTGTACCCCCCGGAACGTCGAATCGCCTTGTTTACGTTCCCAGGACCTGAATTGTACGCTGCAAGCGCCAAATCCCAGTCGTTAAAAATATCATAGAGCTTGGCCAAATATTTTCCTGCAGCTTGGGTGGATGCAATTGGGTCACGGCGTTCATCCACATAACTGCTCACATCCAATCCGTAGAGCTTCCCCGTTGAAAACATAAACTGCCATAGCCCCGTGGCTCCTACCCTAGATCTTGCCCTTGGATTGAGTGCGGACTCAACAATCGCCAGATACTTTACTTCCAAAGGGATGTCCTGATTGTCCAGTTCTTGCTCAAACAAGGGGAAATAAAACTGGCTGGCGGTCATCATGCGTTGCATCAAACCCCTTTTTCGTGTTAAAAATGATTTGATGACCCGCTCCAAAGAAGGATTATAAGCAATATTAAAAGGAGTCTTTTCGTTCAGTAGTGCCAAACGTGCCTTTAAGGTGTCCGTCGGCAAGTCCAAATACTTCAGGCTGTCCTGTAAGCTCGTGGCAGTAACCTCAGCATACATTTCCTCGAAAAACACGTCATGTTTTACCAGTTCATTTAACCAAAGACTGTCATACGCATAAGCCTGCTCCATGTCTTTCAACGAAAACTGTTTTGAGTCGTTAGCAAAAACAGGAACGTTGACCGTCCCGTCTTGTATGGCGCTCTTAGCCTCTTGCAACAACAACGGCTGGTTCGTTTTCAATGAATCAACGGTTGTTAAGACACTATCTTTTGTCTCTTGCGCTTTTGTGGTAAATAAGCCAAAAAACAGGAAAGCTAAAATCACAGCAGGAAATCTTGCAGTCATCTTCGTACATAGTTTAGTTCGGGACCAACTAAAATGCGGCTTTTTTCCCAATTTCTAAAAAGAAAAGGGTCAAAAACTAAAAAATTCGGACAAATGCCGTTAATCGATAACGTATTGATTACTCCAATATTGCGGCGATACCTGGTAGGGTTTTACCCTCAAGGCTCTCCAGCATTGCGCCGCCGCCTGTAGAGACGTAGCTTACTTTGTCTTGAAAACCAAATTGTTTTACGGCTGCCACGGAATCACCGCCACCTACCAAGGAAAAAGCACCCTTTTGAGTCGCTTCGTCAACGAAGTTCCCTACTGAAATAGTCCCGTTAGCAAAGCTTTCCATCTCAAAAACACCTATAGGGCCGTTCCATAAAATGGTCCGTGAGTTAAGAATCACTTCCCCAAACCTCTCCAAAGTTTCCGGGCCGGCATCCAGACCTTGCCATCCATCAGGAATGTTGTTTACACGAACCGTTTGGGTGTTGGCACCATTCTTAAAATCATCTGCAGCAATAACGTCAACAGGTAGATGTACCTTTACATTTTTTGCTTCTGCTTTTTGTAAAATGCCAAGGGCCAAATCCATTTTATCGTCTTCACAAATGGAATTGCCCACTTTTCCGCCTTGCGCCTTAACAAAAGTGTAGGTCATCCCACCTCCTACGATTAGGTGATCTATTTTATCCAGAATATTTTCAATAATGGTGATTTTGGAAGAAACCTTGGCGCCCCCTAATATCGCGGTCACCGGGTTTTCCCCGGTTTGCATTACCTTTTCAATCGCTTTGATTTCCTTGGCCAACAAATACCCGAAACACTTGTTTTCAGGAAAAAACTGGGCGACAATTGTTGTTGAGGCGTGGGCCCGATGGGCTGTTCCAAAAGCATCGTTGACATAAATGTCGCCAAATTTGGACAGTTTTTCTGCAAAAGCCACATCACCATTGGTTTCTTCACTGTAAAAGCGAAGGTTCTCCAGCAACACTATTTCACCGCTTTGTAATTCAGTGTAGGCTTTTTCCACTTCCTCCCCTACACAGTCCCCCACAAATTTGATTTGTACGCCTATAATTTCGGAAACCTTTTCACAGATATGTCTGAGTGACATATCTTCATTTCGCTGTCCTTTGGGCCGACCTAAATGGCTCATCAAAACAGCACTTCCCCCATCTTCAAGCACCTTAAGAATCGTTGGTTTTGCGGCCTCAATCCTACTGGTATCGGTGATATTGAAATCCCCGTCAAGCGGCACATTGAAATCCACACGTATTAGGGCTTTTTTGTTCTCAAAATTATAGTCGTCAATTGTTTTCATGGTTTTCTGGGTTTGAACTTCAAAAATACGTATTTCAGAAGGTCATCAAAACTAATTCATACTTCTATTGAAAGGTTTTCGTAATCAAATAAAAGCAGTTAAATCCCCTATATTTGATGGATGCTATTTGAAAACGCACTGGGGCAAAAACACCTGAAAAATCATCTGATTACTTCTGCCAATCAGGGGCGCATACCCCACGCCCAACTATTTGTTGGGCCGGAAGGTTGTGGTACATTGCCCATTGCTTTGGCATATGCGCAATACATCATTTCAAAAATCCACGAAAAACATTCGCAAGCCTACAATAATTGCCTGCACAAATGCACCACATTTACCCATCCTGATATTCATTTTGTATTTCCCGTATCGAATTCTGACAAAGTTAAAAGTCATGCTGTAAGTGATAACTATCTACAGGAATGGCGGCAGTTTTTATCTGAACAGCCCTATGGCAACCTTTTTGACTGGTACCGGTTGATTGGGATTGAAAAAAAACAGGGGCAAATCGGCGTGGATGAAGCCCAAGATATTGTAAAGAAACTCTCTTTGAAATCCTATGAGGGAGGATATAAGATTTTAATCGTTTGGATGGTGGAAAAAATGAACATTGCCGCTTCCAATAAGTTGTTAAAGCTGATGGAAGAGCCCCCCAAACAGACCATTATTCTCTTATTGGCGGAGGAAGAGGAACAACTTATCGGCACTATTCGTTCACGGTGTCAAGTACTGCACTTTCCAAAATTACCTGAGGAAACCATTGCCCAAGGTTTGATGGAAAAGGGAGTGTCAGAGGGCCAGGCCCAGCAATTGGCCCACGAAGCCAATGGCAACTACAACAAGGCGCTGGACCTAATGAACCAAGACTCCGAAGACCTCATCTTTGAAAAATGGTTTGTACAATGGGTTCGAAGTGCCTTCAAGGCAAGGGGTAATAAAGGGGCAATTCGCGATTTAATACGATGGAGTGAAGAATTGGCCAAAGTGGGCCGTGAGGTACAGAAGAAGTTTTTGCAGTACTGCCTTTCCATTATTCGCCAGGCTCTTTTGTTGAACTATCATACGCCAGAATTGGTCTATTCCAAAATTCACGTGGACAACTTCGAGCTTAAAAAATTTGCTCCCTTTGTACACGAAAATAATGTTGAAGCTATCTTTAAAGAGCTGGAAACCGCCCTGCTTCATGTGGAACGAAATGGAAATTCACGACTTATTTTTACCGACCTGTCCATAAAACTAACCCGCCTTTTACATGTAAAGGCCTCTTAAAAAACATCCTATGCACTTTCATTTTGAAGCTAATTATGCCGAAAGTATCCTTCTCGTTTTTTTGATTATTGTCTTTCTGCAAAGTGGGATTGACAAAGTAAAAGATTGGAAGGGCAACTTATCGTGGTTGACCGGGCATTTTGCCCAATCACCCTTTAAAAACGTTGTTCCCCTGTTGTTGGGAATCCTCACCGGTATGGAGTTGGCCGCTGGGCTCTTGGCCCTCATTGGGTTGGTACATTTACTGCTGTACGATAACGACTCTTTTGCATTTTTTGGAGCATTGGTTTCGGCCATCACTTTATTAATGCTTCTTTTGGGCCAACGGGTTGCCAAAGACTATGAAGGGGCCAAAACCATTGTGATATATTTGGTACCTACCGTATTTTTATTGTTTTTGTTGCAATAAAAAAGTCCTGAATATCAGGACTTTATATTTTTCTGTGGTCGTCGTAACCCTATTCTTTGTACTTATCGTTTAAAATCTTTAGGAGTTCACTCGTTAGATCTTTTGCTTCAGTACCATAAAGCACGCTACCCCCTTCGCCTCCTGTTAGAATGTAGGTATACCCGTTGGCTTTTCCGTAGGCCTGTATTTCCTTTTTTACCTTACTGACGACACTATCCATTTCGGTCTGACCTTCAGATTGCAATTGTTGCTCTTCTTGTTGTAGTTGTTGCCCCAAAAACTGACTGCGTTGTTGTAGCAAGCCCAATTCTTCTTGCGCCTTTTTTTGGGACCAGCTTTGTGCTTTGGTTTGTAAGGCCTGATATTCCAATTGAAATGCCTGTGAAATACTGTCGCGCTTTTTGTTCATCAGCTCTGCTTTGGATTTGAACTTATTCTCCACATCCACTTTTTCTTTATAGCCATCCATCAAACCTATATTGTCTACATAGCCAATCTTATCTTGCTGGCAAGAAATTGTGGCCAGTATTATTATCGCTAAAATGAACTTTTTCATGTTGTAAAATTTTTAAAGCATGCAAAAATAGGAAAAGGAGTGCTATTGACATTATAATCCATACAAATGTTACTCTTTCTTTATATAAGGTTAATCGATAAAGAGTTGTGGCAACGATTGGATTTAATTATAGGGGCCTGGGGTTTTTAAAGGCTCCTAAGGGCACTTAAGGAAAGAAGGGGTGTAGTTGCCCTATGCATATTGAAAAATGAATGTGCGGTTTTCTATTTCTGTTTTTTGAGGATGTAGATGTGCGAGCTGTACTCCTTGGTGTACACTCCTTTAATATTGGACCAAAGACCAATGCCAAAACTTTTTACCCAATTCTTTTTCCCTGTTTTGTATTCTTCACTTAAAAGGGAAACATAAAATGAATCAAACCACATGGGCCTTCTTTCCATCAGTTGCATTTTGTGTGCTTCAAAAAGTTTTTCAATGGACTTTTTCGAAAAATGCCAAAGATGTCGTGGAACATCATACGCCGCCCAAAAAGTATGATAATGGTGGGCATCGTACGATTTGAAATTTGGAACTGCAATTATCAATGCGCCATTATCCTTGAGCATGTTGCACAATATCCCAATACTCTCCTTAAGGTTGGGAAGGTGTTCCAGTACATGCCACAGGGTAATGACGTCGAATCTCTCATTTCCAAATTCTGCCAGCGCTGTTTTGAGCTGAATTCCTTTTTTGGAGGCCAGCAGATTGGCGTTGGGGCTGGGTTCCACACCAGAAACTTTCCATCCTTTTTTCTTGGCACATAGTAAAAAGTCCCCCGTTCCTGCGCCAACATCCAAAAGCTTGCGTCCTGCTTTAGACATTCTTGCAACCAAACGTAGTTTATTTCGTGAGTTGACCCTCTTGACCCAATGGTACAATCGGTCGATAACGTTATTTGTCCGGTCGTTATGGGAAATATAGTTGTCCGATTCGTAATATTTCGATATATCCAAGGGCTTTGGATGTGTAATAAGCATGTCCAATTCCTCGTCATGCAGGAGTTCATACGTCTCTTTGGAAAGAAAATGGTCACTCGTTTTTAAATACGACTTCATTGTAATTATGGGTAGAGAGGTATTCTTCTTTTAGGTCCCGAAGATACATCAAAACCCGTTTTTGATTTGTATAGTTTTCGGATAGGCAGTCCTTTTCCCTATGAGTAAACACCTCCATAACTATGTAAAAAGAATTCCCTTCCAAAATTGAATTGTCAGGGTTGGCAACCGCCGGTTCAAATTCATCCGCATTCGTAGCTGCATGTACGGCTAAGTCCGTGGCTAAGGGAAGCAAAAAAAGTGCCTTGCTCTTTTTGTTGACTTCATAAAATGAAAAATAAAAAGTTTCCCCATCCAATTCAAAAGGCACTTCCACATCCACAAAATCATCATTTAATCCGAATTTTATGTTGATATAATCATAGAAGTCGCCATGATTCTTGGGGTCTTCAAAAACGAAGGTCGTTTTTTTCGGGAGTCCGTTTTTAAAGCGTTTTCCTTTCACTAATTTGTAATCATCAATAGTGGGTGCTATTTGAAAAGGGATACAAGAACCAAGGGTTAACAGCACAACAAAGGTTACAAGGTGCTTCATCATTTGGTGAGCGGATTAGTTCTTACACACATCAAATAATATGCCAATACTGCAATGTTCCACGTGGAACAAAAGGCGTCTACCTGCCCATGAAAACCAAAAGCACACTAACATCTGATGGGGAAACGCCACTGATCCTCGAAGCCTGTGAAATGGTAACCGGGCGTATTTCCTTAAGTTTCTCCCTGGCCTCTGAGGAAAGGGATTTCAATTTGGAATAATCAAAATCCTCTGGAATTTTAATATTCTCCAAACGCTGAAGTTTGTCCGCGTTGTTTTTTTCCTTTTCAATATACCCTGAGTACTTTACCTGAACCTCTGCTTGTTCCAATACTTCTGTATCGAGGGCATTATCATGTACATATTTAGAGACGGCATCCAACCGCATCATATGTTCCATGGTTACTTTGGGCCTTGAGAAAACCTTGAACATTTTGTCGGATTGTTTCACACTAGCAGAACTTACTTCCTCCAAAATTGGGTTGATTTCTTCGGGAAAAAAGCTGGTTTTTTTAAAAAAACTGACAAAAGCATCTGATTTTTCCTTTTTTATCTCCATTCTTCGCATTCGTTCTGCTTTGGCCAATCCCAATGCAAAGCCCTTAGGCGTCAACCTAAGATCTGCATTGTCTTGTCGTAATAAGGTGCGGTACTCCGCTCTTGAGGTAAACATACGATAGGGTTCCTCTGTGCCCTTGGTAATCAAATCGTCTATGAGGACGCCAATATAAGCCTCATCCCTTTTTAAGATAAATGGCTCTTTTTCATTAATTCGCAGGTGGGCATTGATTCCTGCCATCAATCCTTGGGAAGCCGCTTCTTCATATCCTGTGGTTCCATTGATTTGACCCGCAAAATATAAGTTGCCAATCAGTTTGGTCTCGAGGGTGTGCTTTAATTGTGTAGGAGGAAAGTAGTCGTACTCAATGGCATATCCAGGTCTAAAAAACTTGACATTTTCAAATCCCTTTACCGAACGTAGCGCCTTGTATTGAACGTCCTCAGGCAATGAGGTGGAGAACCCGTTTACATATACCTCAACGGTGTTCCAGCCCTCGGGCTCAACAAATATTTGA
Source organism: Bacteroidota bacterium (assembly GCA_039184365.1). Taxonomy (GTDB): domain Bacteria; phylum Bacteroidota; class Bacteroidia; order Flavobacteriales; family Flavobacteriaceae; genus Croceivirga. The sequence continues at coordinate 11,890 of JBCDBE010000001.1, forward strand.
TGCGCATCCTTTTCTGAAAATCGATGGATCTTGTCTTCAATGGATGGGCAGTAGCGCGGACCTATGCTCTTAATTCTTCCATTGAACATGGGGGAACGGTCAAAGCCTTCCCGCAGCAAATCGTGAACCAAAGCGCTCGTATGCGTCATATGACAATCCCGTTGCCTATCCAGTTTTGGTGTTTCCAAGTACGAAAACCTCTCCGGGTTCCCATCCCCAGGTTGCGGAATCATTACCTCATAATTCAGGGAGCGCCCATCAACCCTTGGCGGAGTACCGGTCTTCATCCGTCCGCTATCAAAACCTATATCGGCCAATTGCTCTGTAATTCCTGTGGCAGCGCGTTCTCCGGCCCTTCCCCCTCCAAACTGTTTTTCACCAATATGTATCAACCCGTTTAAAAAGGTGCCATTGGTAAGCACAACGGCCTTCCCCTTGATGTCAATTCCCAATGATGTCCTCACGCCAATGATCTTATCGCCTTCCACCAAAAGACCAGAAACCATTTCTTGGTAAAAATCAACATTCGGGGTCCGCTCCAATAACAAGCGCCACTCTTCCGCGAAACGCATGCGGTCATTTTGGGCTCTAGGGCTCCACATGGCAGGACCTTTGGACTTGTTCAACATCTTAAACTGAATCGCTGACCGGTCCGTTACAATGCCGCTATATCCTCCCAGCGCATCAATTTCCCGTACAATCTGGCCTTTGGCTATACCCCCCATAGCAGGATTACAGGACATCTGCCCAATGTTCTGTAGGTTCATCGTAACCAACAACGTTTTAGAGCCCATGTTAGCTGCAGCTGCAACAGCCTCTGCCCCGGCATGTCCGCCGCCAACCACAATCACATCATATTCCTTCTCAAACATACGCTAATGTTCCACGTGGAACAGTTTTATTTTTTCATCTTCTTTCCTGCGCATCCGACTGCTCTCAACAACGGTTTTATCCCCATAACCCATTAAATGCAGAACCCCATGTACCATTACCCGCTGCAATTCAACATCAAATTCAGCATTATGTATTTCGGCATTTTCCAATACCCTTTCAATGGATATAAAAACATCTCCAGATACCCTTTTGCCCTCAGAATAATCAAATGTGATAATGTCCGTTAGTGTATCGTGGCTAAGGAATTTTTGGTTCAGGCCCAACAGGTAGTTATCATCACAAAAGACATAGGCCAATTCTCCAATCCTAAAACCTTCAGAAAGCAAAACCCTATCTATCCAATGGGAATACTCCTTCTCCGTGGATAACACAAAATCGGTTTCATAGTTATAGTTGATTGCCATTACCGAAATATTCCTTCACCTTATTCTGATAATCAGGCCGCAAAGGTAATGCTTGTCGGTTTAAAATTTCTATTTCGCTGTTCTGTGGGGCTAGCAATTCTGGTTTTGTTAGAATAGGGGCACTGTAATCCCTTTGATTTGTTTTGCTCTCCCGCTCCTTTTTCCTTCCCTGTTTTAATGCTGCATTCTCCAGTTTTAAAAGCTGGTGCTGTATTTCATTTATCCTATTTTCCGTACGCTTGGTGATTCCGCTTTCCAACAGTTCATTCTCAAACTGCTCCATTTGGAGGGCCAATTTTCTTGCCAAATCCCGCTTATCGGCATCGATAATATTTTTTAATTGCTCCTCTAAAGATTTGCGGATGGTTTGCTGTTCTTGGTAAATTTCATAGATCTCTTTCAACTGTGCTTCGGTCAGTCCATCACCACTACCCCCGTCGGTGCCACCATTTGATGTTCCATTCGTTACTTCTTTCCCCTCTTGACCCTCTTTCCCTTGTCCTGAATTGCCTTCACTTTGACCGCCTTCCTCTTGTGCATTTTCCCCTTGTTGGCCCTCACCACTCTTGTTGCCTTGTTGTCCAGATTCACCGCTATTCGGCTCTCCTTCGCTCCCAGATTCCGAACCCCCTTCCATCTTTTCTTGTAACTCTCCCTGCTTTTTTATGATGTCCGGAAGCTGAAATCCTTGCCCCTGTCCTTGCCCCTGTCCGCTCATCATACTCTGTTGCATATTATCCAAGATGTCGGCCAGGAAATCGGCAAGACTATTGGAAGCGTTTAACACATACTGTTGGTACGAGGCCGCCTGATAAATTTGGTTATCAGCGATACTTTCCAGCGATTTGTCCACATTATAATACACTTCGGTAATTTGCTCGTTAACAAACTCGGACAGTTCTGCACGCCTCAGGGATAGTGCAAAAAGACTATCGTCCACATGCTCAAATAACTGCCGTAGTTCCTTCTGATTACGAACGGTGCTCGAAAACTCCCCAATCTCCACATCTTGATTCACCCTTTCAAACAAGGATTCTTGTTTAAAGGAAAAAGTAATCAGATTATCCAAAATCTGTCGTAACATTTCTGCGTCCTCGACAACACCAGAACTTCCCCCTGCTCCGGACATACTTTCCTGTAATCGCTCCGAAAGCTCCTTCATTTTCTGTGCCGCAGAGCTTTGTTTTTGTGCCGCTCGACCCTTCGCTTTTTTCATATCCTCAGCGTCCTTTGAAGATTCTTGTGTCCCCGCATCCTGATGCTTGTTTATCTCCTCCAAAGCATCCTCCTGGTCCTTCTTAATGGATTCCTGTTGGTTCTTGCTATAGTCCAACTCCATTGGTTTCCTTAACGCCCTATTGTCTCCTTTTAACTCGTCCAACTCTTTGGAAATATCCTCAAACTCTTGATTCAACTTTTCCTGCTCCTTCTTTGAAGCCTCCTTCTGTAATTCCTGTTTGGACAGCGACTCTTGCTTTCTTGACAGGGTATCCAACTTCTGCCCCAACTGAGCCGCCTTCTCCGTAACGTAATATCGTTTTGTCAATTCCAACAACTGCTCCAAATTTCTTTTTCCCGAACTTTGGGACTTTGCCAATTCCTCCAACCGTTCTTTTAGCTCTTCCTTTTCGATCTTATCAGCGACCTTCTCCAATTCCTCCAAAAGTTTTTGATTCTTCTTTGCCTCAAGTTCCTGACGTTCCAAGCGTTCTTGAAGCAATTGGTTCAATTCATCACTGCGCTCCTCTTCTTGCAGGTTATTCTTCAGTTCCCTACTAAATTTCTCCATGAGCCCCTCCTGCTGTTTTTGCTTGTTCAAAAACTGTTTAATTCGCTCCTTGTCCCGATATTCCAGATTGCCTTCTTGTTTTTGTTCCGTATTTATCTCTTTCAGTAGCTCATTTTGTTCCTGTAAATCGTCCAAACTCTTTCCCAGATTCTTAATAATGGACTCTTTGTTTTTTAACTGTTTGTCTATCAGCTGTTTATCGTCTAAAATCGTAGTCTTAAAAACCTTACTCCTTACCACCTTACCTCCTCGGAGGCCATCATTGTCCCGTGCTTCAAAATAGAACTCATAATTTCTCCCTTGTTCGAATTGAATTCCTGAGGGAAAGGTATAATAGAACTGCGCCACGTTGGAATTTGGCCGCAGCAGGGTTAAATGCTTCTTATCATTTGGGAATTCGGCTGCGTAGTATACCAAGTCTACCTTACCTACGGCATGGTCATCTGAGACTGCGCCCGAAAAATATAGCTCGTTTACCTGCAAGGAGTCTTGGAGCTGTTCTACACGAATCTCGGGCGACGCATCCTTAACCACATTTAATCGATACCCCAAACGCTCGTAGTGACGTACCTTATCGTTGGACGTTGCCAGCTCATATTCCATGGCATTAAAAAAACGTTTTGAGTAATTGAATCCCCTTTCTTCACGTGTAAAGGAAACTGTTGTATCCCTCGTTATAAATTGAATTTCAGAAGTGTTAATACCTTTCAAGGACCACGTAACGCGACTTCCCTCCGGCACGGTTATATTTCCTGTTCCATTAACTGTTTTGGTCTTAAGCCGCAAATATCCCGGGAAATCAATTTTCAACCTAAAATCCGTAATCGCCGGGACCTTTATCGACTCCACCCTGTACACCCTCGAAGTAAATTCATTGGCCACAAATCTGAAGGTGAAATCCGCAATTGGGGGTTGTACAACAAATTCATGTATTCCGCCTCCTTTGTTCTGCATGAGCATTGGTCCATCATTCAGCTCCATCATGACCGATTCCGGAATTGCTTCCCCAGTTGTTAAAACCGAAATCTTTAAGCGACCATCTTCCATAACGGATAGATTTTCATTCTGAAGCACAAATTCAAAAGGCGCTGGGGGTTCGTAGGCGACATCATAATTCATCACGCGGTTGTAGGAACCAAAAAAATCCCCAATACTACCCGAGGCCCAAACAAGAACAATTATCAATACTGGGAATATAAGATAACGCCCGTATTGCAGGCTTTCCTTTAGGTTCACCGCCTCCGAAAAAGGCAATGGCCTTAACTCAAACGAACGCTGTTCTATGGCCGCGAGCAACAGATCTGATTTTTCTTCGCTTTCTGAAAGCTCCAAAAGGTTCAACAGCCGATCCCCAATTTTAGGAAAGTGTTTTCCTATTAACCGCGATGCCTGTTTTTCATTGATCCCCTTTTTCAGCTTCGACAAATACGAAATGGGAACGATAATATAGCGATACCCCAAACCGATCAACGCCAAAAGAAAACCAAAGAACAACACCGAACGAATCGCTGGAGACAACCATAACATATATTCCGCTCCCGTCACCAAAAGGAAGAGCAACAACCCAAACGTTAGAAACAGTAAAATACCTTTTACCAATAATTTGGTATAGTACTTTTTACTGAAGCCTTCCAGCTTTGATAAAATGTGTTCAAAATTGCCCAAGGTTCTTTTTCTTTCTTCCAATTTAGGTATTGAACAAAAACTCGCCCCAAAATATTATGTTAAATCCGTTCTTTTTACCTCTTCTAAGGTTCGTTGGTCTCTAAACGCATGCCCTATATTTGCACTTTATTGTTGAAAATGAGTCAAAAAATTCGGGTTCGTTTTGCTCCCAGTCCCACAGGTCCCTTGCATATTGGTGGGCTCCGAACCGCATTGTTCAATTACCTTTTTGCCAAGAAACACGGTGGCGATTTTGTGCTGCGTATTGAAGATACCGACCAAAACCGCTACGTAGAAGGGGCGGAAAACTATATTGTTGAGGCGCTCAACTGGTGTGGTATTCCCTATGATGAAGGGCCCTCCAAAGAAGGTTCCTTTGGACCTTACCGTCAAAGTGAGCGCAAGCATTTGTACCAGAAATATGCCCAAGAGCTTCTAGCAAAAGGCCGTGCCTATTATGCTTTTGACACCCCCGAACGTTTGGATTTTCATCGCAAGGACCATGAGGCCAAGGGCAAGACCTTTATTTACAATTGGCACAATCGCTTAAAACTGGACAATTCCCTCTCACATGCAGAAGAAGAGGTAAAAAATAAACTTGAATCCGGAATTCCCTATGTGATTCGCTTTAAGTCGCCTCAGAACACCAAGGTTGTTTTTGAGGATGTTGTGCGCGGAACCCTTGAAATTGATTCCAATACCCTCGATGATAAAATCCTCTTTAAAAGCGATGGGATGCCCACCTACCATCTGGCCAATATTGTGGATGACCATTTGATGGAAATCAGCCATGTGATCCGTGGGGAGGAATGGCTTCCTTCTTTGGCTTTGCATCACCTATTGTACGAAGCCTTTGGATGGGAAAAGCCTGTTTTTGCCCACTTGCCGTTGATCATGAAGCCTACAGGAAAGGGAAAGTTGAGCAAGCGGGACGGTGAAAAAGGAGGGTTCCCCGTATTTCCCTTGTCGTGGAACGAATCCCAGGGGTATCGCGAAGCGGGGTATTTTCCCCAAGCCGTGGTCAACTTTCTGGCCATGCTGGGCTGGAACCCCGGAACGGAGCAAGAGCTTTTTTCATTGGATGAATTAATCAATGCGTTCTCATTGGAACGTGTGAATAAGTCAGGTGCCCGATTTGATGCTGAAAAGACAAAATGGTACAACCATCAATGGTTGCAAAAGAAAGACGATTCGAAATTGGCGGAATTGTTCGGTTCAATTTTAAAAGATAAGGGGATTTCTCACTCCGTTCGAAATGACACCTACCTTGAAAAGGTGGTGGGTTTGATCAAGGAACGGGCGGACTTTGTGTCGGACTTTTGGGCGCTGGGCAATTATTTTTTCCAAGCGCCAAGGACCTATGCCGAAAAACCTACTAAGAAGCAATGGAAGGAAGATACTGCGGATATCATGAAAAAAGTGGCCCAAATCATTTTAGAAACGGAAGATTTTACCTCCGCTACCTTAGAGGGCAATATCAAGGCCTGGATTACGGAAAGTGAACTTTCCTTCGGCAAAGTAATGGGGCCCCTCCGCCTCGTCATTGTGGGCGATTTAAAAGGCCCCCATCTTTTTGATATTTTGGCAATGCTTGGAAAACAAACGTGTTTGCGGCGGATTGAAAAAGGAGTGGGCGTTTTGGGGTGAATTTTCATGGGTGCCATTAGTCTTGGACTTTTCATGTAGGCTGGCCTTTTCGATGTCAAAAAATATCCGCCACCCCGTGAAAGATAGTCGATTTGAGGAACCTCAAGTTGGAAACTCCACCCGTAATTAATTCCACTCCATGTCGGTAGTAGCATTTATTCTGCCATGAAGATGTCGTTATCTTTATCCTCAATCCAATTGTACTCAATTTCTCTAGCCACGTTTCTTGCAAAATCAATCCCATGCCTATCAGCCAAAAACCCCAATGCCATATCCATCCCTGCACTTACACCTGATGAGGTGTAATATTTTCCGTCTATTTTCCATCTTGCCTTTTTGTCCCAGTTAACTTTTTCATTCTGGGACGAAACCCAAGTAAAAGCCCGTTTATTAGAGGTAGCTGCTTTACCGTCCAGAAGACCAGCCTTTGCAAGGAGTGCACTTCCTGTGCAAACAGAGAGCACATAATCGCTTGTTTGCGACAGTTCTTTTATTTTGTCCAAAAGCTCCGCATTGTTTACTTCCTTTCTTGTGCCTAAACCACCCGGAATTAAAATTATTTCGGGGTTATTGGCAATTGCCCTTAGCCTCTCCGTCACAATGGGAACCCCATGCCTGTTTGTTACAATCCCCCCATCAAGTGAATAAAAAGTGAGCGTATAGTGGTCGGCTAGCCGACCAAAAATTTCTGCTGGCCCGAAGACGTCCAGAGTTTCGTAATCGTCGAACATAATAAAAGCAATCTCTGTGGTACTTTTTTCTTCGGTGCTTTTTTCCTGGTTTTGAGCATTCATATTGGTTGCTGTAATCAAAATTTGAAGCATAATACCTAATGGAGCTAGGAATTTCTTTAAATCTAAAACCATACTTATATCCGAGTTTTTATATGAATATCGCTCCCAGCCACTTGGCTAAAAGGTAATACGGTTATGGCCATATTACCGTTTTCGCCTTCGTTCTCAGTTGCTTTTGTTTTGATCATGAGGGTTCTAAATGATTACCTTTTCATTGATTTCTGTTCCAGAATCAACCAAATATAGTTGAGGAATACAGTCCATGCACTTAAATCTGGGTTAGGCTTTTTCCCTTGTCCAAGGCGCTTTATCTGAAGCTCATACCATATAATATTCATCAGACTATCAATTGCTTTAACACCGGTTTTTTTAATTTTCGTTTCAAAATTAAGTCGCGTTTCTTCAAATATTTCATGTGCGATCTTAGGAAATATTGTAAACGGACGAGCCATACCGATAATATCCAATTGGTCGGAAATAATGGCGTCCCTCATGACGGAAGAAGTACGAAACCCTCCTGTTAGCATTAGAGGGGTTTTGGTTACTTTCCTGGCTTTTTCTATATACTCCATGAAATAAGCTTCTCTCTTTAAGGTACTTGCTTTTCTTTTCCCCATCATTGCGGGTGCTTCATAAGTACCTCCAGAAATTTCAATTAAATCAATTCCTTCTTCAGAAAGAATTTTAACTACTTCAATAGACTCTTCTTCTGAAAAGCCACCTTTTTGAAAGTCTGCCGAATTTAACTTAATGCCTACTGGGAAACTTTTTCCTACCCCTGCTCTTATTTTTCGATAAACTTCCACAATAAATCTCGCTCTATTTTCCAAACTTCCACCCCATTTGTCTTTTCTAATATTTGTGTATGGAGATAAAAACTGACTAACCAAATAGCCATGTGCCCCATGAATTTGAACTCCTGAGAAGCCGGCTTCCTTTAAAATGAGTGCTGTATTTGCGAATGCTTCTATAATATCTAAAATCTCACTTTCAGTCAATGCTTGAGGTGTTTTGGTTGTGGCATTTTTCCTGCCACCAATCTTTAATGGAACAGCTGAGGGGGCTTTCAAAATTGAATTAATTTGTTCCATCGCTTGGCGCCCCGGGTGATTTAATTGAGCCCATAATTTGGTGTTTGTTCCTTTTACACTTTCTGCCCATTGTTTAAGCATTTTAAAATTATTTCGATTTTCGACAATCACATTTCTTGGCTCTCCAATAGCTTTTGAGTCAATCATTATATTACCCGTAACCAACAAGCCTGCACCACTTTGGGCCCACTTTTTATATACTTTTATTAATACAGATGTTGGCTCATGATACTTGTTGGATAAATTTTCACTCATAGCCGACTTAGCAATTCGATTACCTATTACGAAACCATTTGGTAAAACCATTTTTTCTTGTAATTCCTTCATAAGCTCAATCCTTTTTTGAGAATACGTTTTTCTGCTTGCTAAGAACAATCGTGTGTAATCAATTCATATATACCATTGATACGCGCACCTAGAGTGGCTCCCTCTTTTCCTAACCCAACTTTTAAGGCCTGATTGTGGTACCGCCATTACGTTCCAACACGGTATTGACCTTTGGTAACTCCTTGGTCAAGGCGGTGTTTAATTTAGCCAGTTCAATTTCCAACTCTGCCGATAGTTCCCTGAACACCTTGTAGGCCCCATCCGTGGGTCTGGCATCCCCATTTTCCATGCTACGGCGCAGCGAAGCCAAACGGTTGTTCAGCTTTATGGGAAAGTTCAAAGGGTCCTGTCCTGATTGGTTCTTTACTTGATAAAGGTTCTCTTCAATAGCACTGAGGGTATTCACAAAGGGCGTAATGGTCTTTTTCATCACACTGCTGGACAGCTTTTCTTCGTGTTTCTTAAGCTTCCCCTTGATTTCCCGAATTTGAATCACCGCTTCATTGGCCGCCGTGGTTTTTTGCATGATGTTGTTTGCCAATTCGAATTGTTCGTCCAAATCTTCTTTGGTGATTCCCTTTAGATTGGGATTCATACGGACCTCAAAAGGATAAACCTTTTCATACTCCCCGGATTTCATTCGCACCTTATAGGTTCCTATGGGCGCTTTTGGTCCTCGGGTAGGTCTGGCGCTCCAAATAATCATCCCTTCAAAATCCGTAGCACCTGGATAACGTAAATCCCAGGTAAAGGTGTTCAACCCCTTTGCTGTCGTGGGTTTTGAAGAACCGCCTCGCATCCACCAAGGCAGGTTTTTATCCACTTTGTATTTGGGTTTGCTCCCCGTAAAAGTGTTGATGATCTTGTCATTGACATCCAGTATTTCAAAGGTGATGGTGTCCAATTGTTCCTTTAAATAATACTGTACGGAAGCCTCAGTAACGCCCCGTATGGCATCACTGGGCTCAAAAAGGATGGCGGATTGGTTGAGCATTTCAGGTTGGAACTGTCGTAAGGGTTGAATGTCATCCAATATCCAAAACCCTCTCCCATGCGAACCCAAGACCACGTCATTGTCCTTTACCACCAAATCCCGAATAGGCGTATCAGGAAGGTTCAATTGCAAGCTTTGCCATTGTTCCCCATCGTCCATGGAAAAATAGACGCCATGCTCCGTGGCCAAAAATAAGAGTCCTTGCCGTACGTGGTCCTCTCTAATGGCCCTTGCAAAATGCCCATCGGCAATTCCATTGACAATCTTGGTCCAGGTTTTTCCATAATCATGGGTCTTGAACACATACGGTTGCCGATCATCCACCTGATAGCGGTTTGCAGCAACAAACAAGGTGCCAGGGCGATGTTTGGACTCATCGATAATACTTACCCTAGAGAACTTCGGCAAATCAGTTGGGGTGATATCTTCCCAGGTCCCTCCTCCATTGCGTGTAATATGAATTTTACCGTCATCAGAACCCGCCCAAATGGTATTGATGTCATGGAACGAGGGGGCTAGGGCAAAAACCGTTGCATAAATTTCCGGGCCGTTCATGTCCATAGTAATCACCCCGCCGGTCTTCCCTAAGGTACTGGGGTCCGCATAGGTCAAATCTGGACTGATCTTTTCCCAAGATTGTCCGTCATTGGTGGTTTTCCAAACGTGTTGGGAGCAGGTATACATGATCTTACTGTCCTGGGGCGCAAACATAATGGGAAAGGTCCACTGCCACCTTTCGGGTAAGGCGTCCGCGGGTTCACCAGAAAAGAACCGTGGATATACTTGGATGTCCCGAATCTGTCCGTTGCTTCTATTGTATCGTGTTAGCAGCGCCCCTTGGCTTCCTGCATAGAAAATGTCCAAATTCTCCGGGTGCTGGGTGATCCATCCGCTTTCTCCACCGCCCACAGCGTAATACCATCCCTTGTTGTGGCCCCTGGCCTGCATATGCCCCCAACCATCACTGGGCATGGCCAAGGTGCTATTGTCCTGTTGTGCCCCCGCAACGTGATAGGGTACGTCGTTTGTTGTCATCACGTGATAAAATTGTGTGGTTACAAAATCTTGTTCCGTCCATGATTTTCCGCTATTGATAGTTACATTACCTCCACCATCGTTGGCGTTGATCATTCGGTCTGGATTGTTGGGGTCGATCCACAAATCATGGTTGTCCCCATGTGGGGTCCGTATAATGGTGTCAAAAGTCACCCCTCCATCGAACGATTTGTACATTCTGGTGTTCAATCCGTAGACAATTTCCTTGTCTTTTGGATCGGCATACAATCTCGAATAATAAAAAGCACGCTGCCTTAGTTTGCGTTGGTCATTGGTTTTTTCCCAGGTTCCTCCGGCATCATCGGAGCGGAAAACGCCCCCTTCATTCGCCTCCACAATGGCCCAAACCCGATTGGAATCCACTGGGGAAACCGTAACCCCAATTTTGCCAATGGGACCTTCGGGCATCCCCGGATTTTCGGTCAGGTCAATCCAAGTATCGCCGCCGTCAACGGACTTCCACAATTTACTTTGACCGCCGCCGCCCCACATTTTCCAAGCTTTTCGGTAGACTTGCCATGTGCTGGCATACAGCACATTGGGGTCGTTTCGGTCTATAATCAGGTCCACGGCCCCTGCCTTGGGGCCCACATACAACACTTTTTCCCAATTGTCACCCCCATCCTTGCTTCGAAACACCCCTCGTTCCTCATTCTCCCCATATGGATGGCCCAATGCAGCTACATAGACCAAATCCGGATTTGTTGGATGGATTCGAATTCGGGCTACGGCTTGGGTCTCTTTAAGGCCCAAATGCTTCCATGTTTTTCCCGCGTCCTCAGATTTATACACGCCATCCCCCTGGGTGATGCTACCGCGCAATTGTACTTCGCCCATCCCGATATACACAATATCAGGATTGGTTTCTGCAACGGCCACTGCGCCCACGGAAGAGCTAGTCACTTGCTCGTCGGTCACCGGTTTCCATTCGTTGCCGCCATCCACTGTTTTCCACAATCCACCTCCGGTGGCGCCAAAGTAATATTCATTGGGACGGTTCGGGCTACCGGCACAGCCCAAGGATCGCCCCCCACGCTTTGGGCCAATATTGCGCCACTTAAGTCCGCTATAAAAGCTGGTGTCAATGATGCTGTTATTATTTGATGCTACGGTTTCCTGGGAAGATCCGCTGAACGTACAGCAGAATAGGGCGCATATCCATACGCCAGTGAAGGCCTTTCTCATTTTGGATGGTGTTTCGTTATACGTTTCGGAACCTTGTGATGGGTACCTCCCTAAATATACTATAATCACGTGATTATTCCCATGGGCCTCCCCTTAGAAAGTCATGGTTGCCCCTAGATTGCAATCGTATCCAAATTGTACGCTGCAATATCCTTAAATTGGGTAGCGGTAAACAAAGATATTGCTTCAGGTGCTCCTGGCTTTTTTTACTTCGTGGTAAAGCCAGTATGACCCCAAGACCAATCCCATTCCTATCAACGCGGGCATTGCCTTGACCATTCCATCGCCATTGGCCAAATGCGAATAGCTTGCGCCAAAAACATCAATAAAAAGGCCCGCATAAGCCCATTCCTTTAACCTATCAAATCTTGACTGCAGAATGGCCACAACGCCAATAATCTTCATAACTCCAATAAACGGCAATAAATATTCCGGGTATCCCAAAGCATTAAAGGAATCTATTACCTCTTGAGGTTTTATGATGTCAAATACGGCTCCAGGAACGATTAAAAGTATCAGTAGCACAGTCACCGTCCAGTAAAAGATTTTTGTTTTCTTCATAATGTGCTTGTTTTTGGTTTGAAGGTGTTCCTTAAAGTGCTGTAAAATACATGTTTTTTAACACCCGTTCATGCTTACGGGCCCGCCCAATATCAAGAGATTATCCTTATCGACTTTGAGGACGATTCCGTTGTTTCGTTCTGTAAATTACATTAAAATGAAATGTTCCGATCCTGTAACAAAACCGCTCTTTTGCCTACCAATCTATTACCGAGTTTTGTAACTTCCTGTATTCAACTATAAACACTGTAAACATGGGTAATTTCTTTTTAATACCGTTGGTCTTTTTTGGACTTATCGTTCTATTCGCTTCCTTCTTTATCGTAAAACAACAGACCGCTGTAGTGGTCGAACGCTTTGGGCGTTTTCAAAGCATCCGTAATTCTGGATTACAAATGAAGATTCCATTAGTGGACCGTATTGCCGGGCGCTTAAGCCTAAAAATACAACAATTGGATGTCATTATCGAAACCAAAACCTTGGACGATGTTTTTGTGAAACTCAAGGTTTCCGTGCAATATGTGGTCATTCGAGATAAAGTCTATGACGCCTTCTATAAACTGGAATATCCACATGACCAGATTACTTCATTCGTATTTGACGTCGTGCGTGCCGAAGTGCCCAAAATGAAGCTTGACGATGTTTTTGTCAAAAAAGATGATATTGCCATTGCGGTGAAACGCGAACTTCAGGAATACATGTCCGAATATGGATACGATATCATCAAAACCCTGGTGACCGATATCGACCCAGATGCACAGGTAAAAGCGGCCATGAACCGTATTAACGCTTCAGAGCGCGAAAAAATAGCCGCTCAATTTGAAGGGGACGCCGCTCGTATTTTGATTGTGGAAAAAGCCAAGGCCGAAGCCGAAAGTAAGCGACTACAAGGCCAAGGGATTGCCGACCAGCGTCGTGAAATTGCCCGTGGGTTAGAGGAGTCCGTAGAGGTACTGAATAAAGTGGGTATCAATTCGCAAGAGGCTTCTGCTTTGATTGTGGTGACCCAGCATTATGATACCTTACAATCCATTGGTGAGGAGACCAATACCAATTTAATTCTATTGCCCAACTCCCCACAGGCCGGTAGTGATATGTTAAACAATATGGTGGCTTCCTTTACGGCCAGTAACATGATTGGGGAACAGATGAAAAAATCCAATCCGAAGAAAAGCGGGGATGCGTAAGCTTTTATGGATTCTCATTGGTCTCCCTATACTAAGTTGGGGGCAAGATGGTCCTTTTTTTAATCCCGGCCCTTTTCTGAGCCTTGGTGCACATGAAGATCGCACGGCTTCCGTTGCCGCGGGAGACATTGATGGGGATGGTGACCTTGATGTGGTTACGGCAGAAGGACGGCACTGGCCCGCAGCTAATTTTGTTTTCTATAATGTAGGGAACGGTGTGTTTCGCACATCTCGTATTTTAGACGAGGAGTGGTCTTCATGTTATGCAGCGGAATTGGGTGATCTGGATGGGGATGGGGATTTGGACATCATTACCGGAAATGATCGACACCCCAATATTTGGTATCGAAATGATGGAAAGGGAATTTTTGAACGAGTGACAGCTGTTGGGGGCGAAGCCACCCCTACACGAAATGTCGCCCTAAGCGACCTTGATGCCGATGGCGACCTGGATGTGCTTTTCACCAATCGGGGAAGTGCCAATGAAATTGTAATCAATGGCGGTTCGGGAAATTTTGATGAAATCATTCCCTTCGGTTCCAATGAAGATTCCACCATAGATATTGTTGCGGCAGATATCAACCAAGACGGCAAACTCGATTTGGTATTGGCCAACCGAGATCAACAGCAAAACTTTGTATACCTGCAAAAAGGACGTCTCAACTTTGAGGAAAAAGTACCCTTCGGGACGGGAAACGACGAGACAAGGTCAGTTGCTGTTGGTGATATGAATGACGATGGTTTTTTGGATATCATCACAGGAAATCTTTTCGGTGCCAATCATATCTACTTTGGAAATGGAAAAGCCTTCGATAAAGAAATCGTTTATGAAACTGAAGGCCTAGCAACGGCAAGTGTCAGGGTGGCCGATTTAAATAATGACGGTCTTTTGGATATCGTGAATGCCAATGGGGATGAGGTCAACTACGCCTATATCAATTTGGGCAAAAATTCATTTGAAAGAATTGCCCTGAATTCAGAACGCCGGATGGACACTTATGATGTTCATATTGCCGATATCAATAACGATGGATATGTGGATATTTTAGAAGCCAACTCCGGTGGGTTGAACCTTTATTACCTCAATCGTTTTTCCAGAATCAAAAAAGACAAATAAGGCCCCTTTAAGGCTATCTGGCCATGGTACCCGCCCAATTGGTCGGCAAAAAAAGATCTGCGCCCAAAACCCTTTAAAACACTTGGTTTTCAATAGAAAATACCGATTGATATATTTCAATCGATCAATTGTCCTTATGCCTTGGAAAACTATAGCATTTTTAGAAATATTGGCCGATTCCAAAAACGATTCCGTTAGTGGTATTGGCTCCAATCCCAAATCCATAATCCAGTCGGAAGACCGCATTAAAAATCCGCTTGTGTATCAATCGAAATCCCGCCCCAGGATAAAACCTCGTATTACTTCCATCAAATAGTTGTGAAAAAGGCTCGCCGGGATCCCGCCATGCGCCGGCATCCAAAAAAACATTGCTCTGCACCACAAACCAACCCTTTTCATATAAGGTATGTCGATACTCCGTGTTCAAGACAATCGCTCCCGTTCCACGATCGACCACATTTCCAACACCACGGATGTTTAGTTGATTGTCCAGCGTAAAGGGTGCAAATGGGGAATCTTCGTTTCCAATGGCTGCTGCCAAACGCAGTCGATTGGCCCAATTGCCCTTAGTCCCCAATTTTTTGTAGTAAATAAAGTCGTTTCTTAAAGAGAGAAAATTGCCCAAAAATTCCTGTCCAGGGGCATCGCCACTCAACTGCTGAATGTATTGCCCCGTAAATTCGCTTTGAAAGCCATCAAAGTACTGGTAATCGATGTCGAAATCAATATACCGATAGGCCGCCCTGTAAAAGATTTTGTTCGCTTCCAGTTCCAACGGGGTGTCTGGAATGGGGTCGTCTCCCTCAAAGGTGTATCGCTCGTTGACAAAAAGTGCCCCTAGTTCAATTTCGTTATTGAAATCGGGGGAAAGTATCAATTGTCCCTCAATCTGTCTGGAATTAAAACGATACTCTTTGGTTCCTTCATCAAAAAAAATGGGTTCTTCCCTTGTAATATCTTGATAATTAAAACCAACCCCAGCTTTATCACTGAATAGGAAGGGGTGCTCCCAGAAAAACCCATACGAGTCAAACACATTGCGCTCGTAGTAGCCCCCCAACAATTGGTTGTTGCCCAAAAGGTTGAATTCAAAGACCGATAGGCGATACGCGAAGCTCCCATCATTCGCCGTAGCAATGCGAAGCCCTGGAATAATGGTGAAGTTCTCTTCTACAATGTAAAATACCTTAACCCCGTCCTTCTTAAATACAACACTGTCTTTGGCATTGGCGATTCCGGGAAGGCGATTTAGGCGTTCCAAATCCTTTTTCACCAATAGCGTGTCATAGGTGTTTCCCGGTTTTACTTTTAGAAGACGCCTTAAAAACGATTCTTTTGTTCTGTTAAGTCCTTCAAATTCTAATGAGATTGTCTTTTTTTCTTGGCTGAAGACCAAAGAAACCACAACAAAAGAAAGGGCAAAAAGGGCCTTTTTCATGAACTTTTTTACAGATAAGACGTAAAAAGTCCAAAAAACCTACAGGCCGGTCCTTTTTTAATTCAAGAAAGGTTAGCATTTGGGCTTTGAAATACCGAAAAGTATTTTTAAAGCCGAGATAGCTCTTTTATTTATTCTGTTGTTGAAGCTTAGCCCAAGTATCCCTAAGAGTAACGGTTCTATTAAAGACCAGGTGTTCCACTTTGGAATCATCATCCACATTAAAATACCCTAAACGCTGAAATTGAAATCGTTGTCCTGGTTTCGCCTCCTTTAAACTCGGCTCCAAATAGCCCTTTACCACATTTAAGGAGTCGCGATTAATAAAATCCATGAAATCCCTATCTTTATGTCCATCGGGGTTTTCGTCCGTAAACAATCGATCATAAATTCTTACCTCTGCTTCCATGGCGTGTGAAATGGAAACCCAATGAAGTGTACCTTTTACTTTTCGGAGGCTCTCTTCCGTGCCACTACCACTCTTGCTTTTTGGGTCATAGGTGCACTGCACTTCCACCACATTGCCGTCCTCATCTTTGGTACAAGATTCCGCCTTGATGATATACCCATTCTTAAGTCGCACTTCGCCGCCCAGTTTTAATCGGAAAAACTTTCGGTTGGCTTCTTCCCTAAAATCCTCTTGTTCAATGTAGAGTTCCCTGGAAAAAGGAACCTTTCTACTCCCCGCTGATTCATCTTCTGGATTGTTTTCCGCCGTCAACCACTCCTCTCCACCTTCCTGATAATTGATAAGCACCACTTTTAATGGATTCAACACGGCCATAACACGTGGTGCAATCTTATTGAGGTGTTCGCGCACATGGAATTCCAATAAGGAAACATCCACTACGTTTTCGCGTTTGGCAATCCCAATGGTATCCGCAAAATTTCGAATGGATTCAGGGGTATAGCCCCTCCTTCGCAATCCCGATATTGTGGGCATACGGGGATCGTCCCATCCTGTGACCACGCCATCCTCTACCAGTTTTAGCAACTTTCTTTTGCTTACTACCGTATGGCTTAGGTTTCTTCTGGCAAACTCACGCTGTTTGGGGCGGAGCTTCTCTGAAGATACCAATTGGTCCAAACACCAGTCGTACAATTCTCGATGCGGAAGAAATTCCAATGTACAGAGCGAATGGGAAACCTGTTCTATATAATCACCTTGGCCATGGGCCCAATCGTACATGGGATAAATACACCAATTGGTGTTTGTTCGATGGTGGGCTTTTTTCAAAACCCGGTACAAAATGGGGTCGCGCATCAACATGTTGGGTGATTGCATGTCAATTTTGGCCCGCAGCACATGAACGCCTTCTTCAAACGCTCCATTCTTCATCCCCTCAAACAGTGTAAGATTCTCCTGAACACTTCGGTTTCGGTAGGGGCTCTGGGTCCCTGGCTCCGTTGGTGTTCCCTTTTGCTGGGCCATTTCTTCAGAGGATTGACTATCCACATAAGCTTGGCCCGCCTTAATCAGGGCAATTGCCCAGTCATACAATTGTTGAAAATAGTCTGATGCATAGCGCTCTTCAGCCCAAATAAAACCCAACCATTCTACGTCTCGTTTTATGGCATCGACATATACTTTTTCCTCTTTTTCAGGGTTGGTATCATCAAATCTTAAATTTACCGGAGCATTGTAATGCTTTCCTAGGCCAAAATTCAGACAAATGGAGCTGGCATGACCTATATGCAAATACCCGTTTGGTTCTGGGGGAAAACGAAAACGAAGCTGGTCGTTCGAGTATCCATTTTTAAGATCTTCCTCGATAATATGCTCAATAAAATTCAGCGATTTTTCCTCGTTTGCCATGCCATAAATTGAGGAGCAAATGTAGTGAAAATGGGCATTTTAACGATGTTTTCGAATTCCTCATTCGAGAAAATGACGTTTTCACAACAGAAAAGCGGGCAACCACAACAATAACTTCTTAGTCAGCCCAATTATTAAAATATTTGTTTTATGAATACCCTAGTGTTATTCAGCCCCAATGGCACCTACTAACAAAAAAATGCGTGATGACATCACCCAAAGTGTTATCAACTTAAGCTAACATACCATGAGACCTAAAATGCTAAAAAAAATCCTACAGATGACGTGCTGCCTGCTGGTTATGCAAACCGTAGGCGGACAAGTTTTGAACAAACCCACCGCAGCCCCCAATCCCAATTTGGGCAGCTCATTCCCTTGGACCGCAGCCTGTGCTTCAGATAGCTTCAACGAATACTTCATTCATTTTACTTGGAATCCCAGTCCTTCTTTGGTTGATAGCTCCAATGAGTTTATCCTAGAACTCTCCGATGCTAATGGTGTTTTTGACAGCCCAACGGAATTGGCAAGGGTTGGTGATAAAAATACGGATTTTGACTTTGATTTTCAATTTGCCGTTCCCCAAAATGCCCAAGGAGACAACTATCGGTTTCGGGTAAGAAGCACCGCTCCGTCATTGACCAGTGAGGCCTCTGACCCTTATCCCATCTACTATATTGGCTACAGCAACCCTATTTTAATAAGTCAGGACGGCAACGGAAACATCCCTCCGGGCGGTGTGATCCAAATCTGTGATGGGGGTTCGGTCACTTTGGCAACACACAATGTTCCCAATCCTCAAAACTATGTATACAGTTGGTACCGAAGCGGAACCCCCTTGTCGGAGACTTCAAATCAAATTACCGTAAATCAGTCGGGCATGTATTTCGTTGAAGTTGATTATGGTGCTGCTTGTAGTGGTTCGGCCAACACCCTATCCAACTCCATTGAAATCAGTATCGGAACCAGTCAAGGCATTGCCATAAATCCACCCTCCCAGACCACCCTTTGTCCTACGGACATCGTCACCCTTTCCACCAATATCACGGGGATGGGATATAGTTATATTTGGTATTTGGATGGCTCGCCCGTTGCTGGGCCCATAGTGGATGGTTCATCCTATACTGTTGATGGGGGCATAGTGGGCTTTGAAGGAGATTATACCGTTGGGATATCCGGAACTGGAATCTGTACCGAAGAATCTGCTCCCGTGACCCTATCTAGCCCAGGAAGCTTTATGGTAACGCGGGTAAATGCTGAACGAATGGTCTTACTTCCCGGACAAAACGAAACGCTCTCCATCAGTACCGATGCCACAAACCCAACTATTCAATGGTACAGAAACGGTAGTCCAATAAGCGGTGCCAATAACTTGACCCTGGATATTTCAGAAACAGGGGAATATCACGCGACCGTTACGGAAACAGGGGGCTCTTGCGGTTCTTCCACCAAAATCTCAGAAAGCACGACCGTGGTTCAACCCAACAATTTTGATGTGACCATTACTTACAATGGCACTTATGCGAATTGCTCCAACAGTTCCATTGTTTTGGAAGTAAGTCAGATTACAGCAACCGAAGGAGGAAATACTTTTGATGTTACTTCTCAATTGGTGAACGATTTCAATTACCAGTGGATGAAAGGTGATGCTCCTGTCTCAGGAGGGACCGGCGCATCGGTTTCCCTGGCGTCATCGGTCGAGAATGGAGATTATACGCTTGAAGCCAATTTAGACGCTTATTCCATTACGTCCAATGCGCTCGAAGTTGTTTTAAATTCAGGGGAAACCATCGCCATAACAAGTGACGGAACGCAACTTTGCGATGGGGTTACCATAACTCTATCCACATCATATGACCTTAACGGCAGAACGTTTAGTTGGACACGCAACGGGCAGTCCATTGACACTTCTTCCGCAGAATTGACGGCAAGCGAAGAAGGTGTATATCAACTATCCGTAGTAACCGATGGATGTCCCATCCTGTCCAATGAAGTAACCTTAAGTCGTTTTGATGAATCGGTCATCACCGTTGATGCCGAAGAAAACATCATTTTCCCGGAGGGGGAGTCACAAACCGTTACCGCTTCGGGAGGAACCTCATACGAGTGGTATGACGCCCAGAACAATTTGATTTCCTCATTGAGCTCCGTTACCCTTGAGCAAGAAGGCAACTATGTTTTGGTGGCGACTATTGACAATTGCCAAGTAAGTCGAAGCTTAACCGTAACCTACCGGGACGATTTTCAAATCCCTAATGTCATTACAGCCAATGGGGACGGCATCAATGATTTGTGGGTCATTCCCAACACCTACTCCAGACAATCTGATGTTACCGTAATCATTTACAATGAACTGGGTGATGAACTACTGAATCAGGTCGGATATGCAAACAACTGGCCGCCCTCAAGCTTGGGCTTTAGCAAAAAAAACCAATTGTTTTATTATAAAATCAGAAAAGACAACCAAACCTTAAAACAAGGTACCATCACCGTGATTAGATAACCTAAACCATGCGAAAGTATAGTCCCCTATTGCTGCTCCTGTTTTTCTTCTCTTTGGGCACCGTAAGCGCCCAGGAAGAAACTCCTTTTATTGCGTATGATGTTCCTTCCCAAAACCTTCTAAAGTTCAACCGGTTTCTTTTGAATCCGACCTTTTCCACTGTTCGGGAAGATAAATCATACATCAACCTATTTCACAGAAACCAATCGGTTTCCTTTGATGATAACTATCAGACCTATTTTTTAAGTTATAGTGGTCGAATAGGGGATAGAAGCGGAGTGGGCCTTAGTCTCTACACCCAGCGCGAGGGACTAATTGACAATTTTGGTTTACTTGCCAACTATGCTTATGGGGTCAAACTAAGTGATAAAAGCAATTTTACTTTTGGGGCCAACTTCTCGTACTACAACAGCGGTTTTAACGAGGGCCGGGCAAACCCGGTAGATGACGACCCTTTATTGAACAGTTTGGACGATAGTGCTTTGATTACGTTTCAACCGGGGTTTAACTTAAGCTACGGAAACTTTGATCTTGGTATGGTTGCCGATAATCTTTTTGATTACAACCTAAAGACCAGCGAGTCCATTACCCAATTTGACGAAAAGACCTTTACTGGACATTTACAATATACCCATCAGTTTAAAAATTCTTCGGGAATCTTGGAGAGTGGCCGTTTGATGCCCTTGGCGAGGGTGAGAAATGTTGAGGGAGAGGATATCTCCCTTAGCGGAAGTATGATTCTTGACCTCCCAAAATTGGGCTGGTTACAAGCAGGTTATGACGAGTTCTACGGTGCTGCCGCCGGCATCGGTTTCAATTTGAACAAACGCCTTTCATTGGGTTATACGGTAGAAAAAGGGCTTTCTAACAATTTTGAAAACTTTGGGGTCAACCATGAAATTTCCCTTGCTTATTCCTTTGTGCCCAACCTTACGGAAGACCGGGTATTATTGGAGAAAAATAATGAAGACTTCGCCAGTAATGAAGACAAGGATGTGCCCATTGAAGAATTGAGCCTCACCGAAAAGGACCTAAAAATTGCAGAACTGGAAAAGAAGCTGGCCGAAAATGACGCCATTCTTGATGAGTTGTTGTTTCGTCAAGATTCCATTGAAAGAACCAGAAAATCAGACTTGGAAAGGCGTTTCAACACTGTAATGAAAATGGTCCGGAGGGAAACCAAAGGAGATCAACCTGAGGTTGAGGAGAAAGCAAAACAGTTATATTTTCAAGACGTAGAGGAAAGTGGGATTGCCCGAAATATTTCGAAAACTCCAATTTCCAACAGCGGGTTGGCCAACACCACTGCTTCAAATCGGATCATCAAACTTAAAGATCAGGAAAAGTCAAGTTCCGTTGCCCAAAATGATGAAGAAACAAAAGGCTTGGACCGCCAGCTTGCCAAAACCTCCACTACCAAAAGGATAAAGGAAGTAAGGAGCCTAGAAGCTCCTTCCAAGGAAAGAAAGATAGAAGTCGTATCCAACGAAACCAAAAAAGACAAAACGGTAGCCCCCAAGAAGTACGTTAGAAAAACCAAGTTCAGGGATTTCTCCATCCCAGATGTGGAATCCGGTCATTACTTGATTGCCAATGTATACAAAGGGACAAAATATATGAATGCCTTTATTGAAAGCTTAAAGACAAAAGGTGTTGAAGCAGATTACTTTACCAATCCAAGAAATGGTATGAACTATGTGTATTTAAAAAGTTTTGGTTCGCAAGCTGATGCCATTGCAGCCCATAAATCCAACCTTAATGGTGAATATCATGGGGATACCTGGGTCATGCGTGTTAAGGGTATCGAAAATACAACGGGGCTTGCACAAAATACCAAAAGGTATGATGACTCTGTTCTTCAAAAAAACGTGGTCAACAACGGGGTTGACCGCCCAGGGAAGCCATCTTTGCGCACCTACACCATCGATGGCATAGGTTCCGGCTTCTACATTATTGCCAATGTTTTTGCCAATCCCAATAATGCTACCCGTTTTGTAAAGGAATTAAACGCCAAAGGTTTGAACGCCGGGTATTTTATAAATCCGGAAAACAAATATCGCTACGTTTATTTGAAAAAGCACCAAGAGTGGACCGCTGCCTTGACCAACTATTATTCGAAATTGAACGACGAGTACCACGACCCCATTTGGATCATGCGTGTAAAGCCAAACCGCGTCGGTTAGCAAAAGGACAAAAGATTCTTATTTGAAGACGCGGTGCAGTTCAACGATTATTCAATTGTATAAAACACTAATCCCGTATTCAGGCCGTTATGATAGAAGTGTTGTAAAACGCTACGAGGACTGAAAATGGGAAAAAGATTTTAAGACTGGCAATTCCTAGAATTGTTGACCAAATCGAATTAACCTAAAATGCCATGAAGAAGTCCTTAGTCCCCATTCTTTTCATGCTTGTATCCTTCTCAAGTATTGGTCAGGAATTGACTATTCCACAGCTATCCCAATACATAGCGGACAATCCTTTTATCATGTCACCCACCTATGCTGGTGTCGGTGACCATATAAAAGTCCGTTTAAACGGTTTGACCCAATGGGTAGGTATTGAAGACGCCCCAGACACACAGACCTTGGCTGCTGATGCCAGAATTGGTAACCGTTCAGGAATTGGCATGTTGCTTTATAATGACAGCAATGGAGAAACAAAGCAGCGAGGCTCAAGGGTTTCTTTTGCACACCATTTGATTTTGGACAGGTATGATGATGAGTTTTTATCCTTTGGAATATCCTATAATTTCAACCAGTTTCGAATTGATATTGAAAATTTTAGGGACAATAATGACCCAAACGTAACTGATGATAGGGCTACCACTAACCATAATTTTGATCTAGGAGTGCTATACCGTTTGGATAAATTCTATTTAAGTTTAAATGCCTCCAATATCCTGAACAAAGATCTTGCCGCTTTTAACCCCATATTTGAGCCCAATACCCTTAGGAATTATTATGTCTATACCGGATACAGTTTTTCTAAAAGCAACAATAGTAAAATAGAAGTAGAACCTTCCGTTTTCTTTCAATGGTTCGAGAACGATGGTCGCTCCGTAACCGATTTGAATGCCAAATTCCGTTTTCACGATTTCGAAGATTATTACTATCTGGGTCTTACCTACCGTTTTCTAAACGACCAGATTGGTGAGCCTTTGTACATTGCCCCAATCGCCGGTTTAAAGAAAAGTAATTTTTATTTTGGCTATTCCTATCAAGTCATTGCCAACGAAATATTGGGATATAGTTCAGGCACCCATGTGTTGACCGTAGGGATGGATCTGTTTCAGGGCATCAGTAATTGTCGTTGTACCTACTAAATCCTTGTTTTTAATTTATTTTTGCCTACTTCAAAGAAATCATGGGCAAAATTAAACTCAATAACATACGCGTACATGCTTGGCATGGATGCTTAAAAGAGGAGAGTATCATAGGCAGTGATTACAGAGTGGATCTCGAAGTCAGTGCAAACCTGTCCTTACCCTCCATCTCCGACAAGTTAAACGAAACCATAGACTATGTTCATCTTAACAACATCGTTACAGAGGAAATGGCTCTAAAATCAAAGTTATTGGAACATGTCGCCAAAAGAATTTTAGACCGGATTTTTAGAGAAATTCCCAGAGTAAGAACTGCGGAAATTTCTGTCTCAAAAATCAATCCCCCTATTGGTGGGGATGTGGAAAGTGTAACGGTAACCTTATCTGCCAAGAACCGATAGTTCCTGTTTTGGAAAGGAGCATTTAGAGTGCTACATTTGCACCTTGCAAGGCATCGTGGCCGAGTGGCTAGGCACAGCTCTGCAAAAGCTTGTACAGCGGTTCGAATCCGCTCGATGCCTCTAAAGCCCAGTCGTTTAGACTGGGTTTTTTTGTTCATTTATCCGTTCTATGCCCTCCTTAATATTGAATTTATCCTTTGGTAAAAATCCCTTAACTATTAATACGACTCCACAGACCACCAAAAGTAGGCCCAATCCCTTTTTAATATAACCGATCCGTTCTTTGGTCAACTTCTTTTTTAATTGTTTGGCCAGTACTATCTTAAATAGATCGGTTATAAAATACGTACCCAGCACAGCTCCAAAAAAAACTAAAATTCTATTTGAATCATTATCCAGACTGGGGCCGACCACTATTAAAACCCCCAACCAAAAAATTAGCACTCCGATATTGATAAAATTCAATAAAAAACCTTTGATCACTAAACCCAAATAAGTGCCTTTTGATGCTTTTATGTTTTCCTTTTTACCTTCTTTTCTAATAAGAATGAGCAAACCATAGACCAAAAGAATGGTTCCCCCAAAAACATAAAGCCCTGGGGTATTGCTCAAATTTTCCAATAGTTGAAAGCTACTGAAATAGGCAATAAGCAAGAAGAGAATATCGGCTACAATAACACCTATGTTAAAAAATAAACCCGCACGAAAACCCTTTATCGCACTGGTTTCAAGCAACACGAAGAAAACGGGGCCAACCATAAAGCTCAATAAAAAACCTAAGGGCATCGCTGCTTGTATATCTTCAATCATATGGCATTATTCAATGCGTTCCACTTTTCCTCCAAAAACCGTTTTTTCGTCCATTTTTTCCGGATTTCCAAACACTTTTACCGTTCCTCCAGCCTTGACATCAGCCTTGACATATTTTGTGGCATAAATGGATGCATTCCCTCCTGCATTTACTTTTACCGTAGTGAATCTGCTCTTAAATTCACTGCCTTTAAAAGATCCGCCAGTATTGATGGCTATATCCTGATTGTCCGTAAATCCCCTTATTACAATATCACCTCCTGTAACCGCCTTGGCCAGTAATTGTTCCACTTGGCAATTCAATCGAAGTTCCCCGCTTTCCTGGGCACGCACATCCAAAACGTTCTGAACCATAACATCATTTGAATATATCCGTGCATCTTCATTAACATCTATTATTTTTAAATCTGCTGAATAGTAGAGCTTTACAAAAGTTCGGTATCCACTGAATATTTTGTCAATATTCATCCTGATTTTAAGAACACCCTTATTATTGACAATGGCCACTTTGGATGTGTTTGCCCCTGAAATTTCTGCTTTGTTTTTAGTTGATTTAATCAATTCAATGGAAATCCCGTCAAAACCTTTCAGTTCCTCAAATGATTGAAGTTCCATGGTAATGGAGCCCTCTTGGGCATTCAATAGTGGAATAAAGCCGCAAAGCAAGAAGAAAAATGCATTTTTCATAGTTTCCCGTTTTGATTGATTTACAACTACATAAACTCCTTTCCTTAAAAAAAAGTATTATTCTTTTCTACCCAACAACGTAAAATCCAAGTGCCTTTTTATCAAATCGGTATTTTTTACCATGACGATGACTTCATCTCCTAACTGGTACATTTCTTTGAATCGTTCCCCAATTATTGCGTATTGGCGTTCGTCAAAGACATAATAATCGTCTTTAATATCTCGAATACGTACCATTCCCTCACACTTATTTTCTATAATCTCAACATAAATACCCCACTCCGTTACCCCGGAAATGACACCGAAAAATTCTTTATCAGAATGGTCTTGCATGAACTTTACCTGCATGTATTTAATTGAATCACGCTCCGCATTGGCGGCCAATAGTTCCATATTCGAGGAGTGTTTACACTTCTCTTCATAAAGAGACCCGTTCTCGGTTTTTCCACCGTCCAAATAATGCTGGAGCAAACGATGCGCCATCACGTCTGGATATCTTCTAATTGGAGAGGTGAAATGGGCATAAAAATCAAAAGCCAACCCATAATGCCCAATATTGTCCGTAGTATAAACGGCTTTACTCATACTCCGAATCGCAAGGGTATCGACCAAATTTTGCTCTTTTTTCCCTTTTACATCGTTTAGCAAACGGTTCAAGGAGCTATTGATGGATTTTGTATCATGTAAGTCAACGCTATGTCCAAATCTAGAAATCACCCCATTCAAAGCCATCAATTTATCGATGTCTGGCTCATCATGTACGCGGTAGACAAAGGTCTTTTTAGGTCTTTGTTTTCCTACATATTCAGCGACCTTTCTATTGGCCAACAACATAAATTCCTCAATCAGTTTATTAGCTTCTTTTGATTCTTTAAAGAATACACTTTCAGGATTCTTTTCTTCATCCAAATGAAACTTAACCTCTATTTTATCAAATGAAATTGCGCCGGCATCCATACGTTTTTCACGCAAAAGCTTTGCCAGTCCATCCAATTTCAAAACAGCTTCTTTGATTTCATTCGAAATATCATACCCATTTTCCCTTATGGAAATATCGTCTGGAATACTATTGGACTGCGTTTCTATAATGTACTGAGCTTCCTCATACGCAAATCGTTCATCGGATATTATCACTGTTCTGCCAAACCATTGGTTTTTAAGCATTGCATTTTCATCCATCTCAAAAACAGCGGAAAACGTATATTTCTCTTCATTGGGCCGTAATGAACAAGCATTGTTGGATAACACCTCTGGAAGCATGGGGACCACCCTGTCCACTAAATAAACCGAAGTTGCTCGATTAAACGCCTCATCATCCAAAATGGAACCAGGGGTAACATAGTGGGAAACATCAGCAATATGGATTCCTATTTCAAAATTTCCATTCCCCAATTTTTGAAACGATAGGGCGTCATCAAAATCCTTTGCATCTTTGGGATCTATGGTAAACGTAAGAACATTACGCATATCCTTGCGCTTTGCTACTTCTTCATCTTTAATAGCCGTATCCAACGTATTTGCAAATTCCTCTACCTCAAAGGGAAACTCATAAGGGAGACCATATTCCGCAAGAATGGAATGGATTTCCGTTTGATGCTCCCCTGGCATTCCCAATATTTCCTTAATGGTTCCATAGGGAGAATCAGCATCTTCCGGCCAATCCCCTAACGCTACTAAAACCTTTGTTCCATCTTCCACTTTTTTAGATCGCTCCAACGGGACAAAAATATCGGTGTACATTTTAGGGTCCGTTGGTCTTACAAAGACAAACGTTTTGTGTTTTTCCACAATACCGACATAAGCGTTCTTTTTACGCTCCAAAACCCTTGAAACCTTGCCTTCAGGTCTTCTCCCATTTCTTCTATTCTTTAAAAGTACTTCTACGGTATCACCATGAAAGGCTTTGTTTAATTGGTTATTTGGAATAAAAATATCCTGATCCCTGTCTTCAACAATGATGTACGCATTTCCACTACTGGCCAAATCAACCTTTCCCTTTACCACACCCCTCTCCGAGAGTTTCTTCTTGTATTTGCCCTTTTCCCCTTCTACAATTCGGTCCTTCGCCTTTAATTGTGCCAGACGTTGAATCAAATCATTCCGATCCTTAGTATTCGTTATACCAAGTTTTGAAGCGATTTGTTTATAATTGAATGATTTGCTGGGTTCAGCTTCCAAAACAGTGAAAATCCCCCTGGTCATTTCATTTTTACGCTGACTTCTTGCCCTTTTCTTCTTCTTGGACATCCAAATGAAAGTTTGGGGGAAATTACGAATTATTGAAGTAGGCTACTTTTAAGGTTCCTGTTTTATTAACATCTAATTAATTAATGTTCTTTTTTATTTAAGTTTTAAAAAATAGTGGTTATTATAATGGTTTGTGTATAGCCAGAATAAGTTTTTAGGTGAAAATTTGCGTCGAACAAACTTTTCTTTTTATTCACAATTTGTAAATGATTAAAAACCATAACACACAATGCATTATAGTTTTTTCAACACTTTTTGATAACCATAATTAACATGGATTTATGGAAAACTTGGTTTTATTTTTATGTTAATTAGCCTTAAAAAATGAGGGATAAATGTTCACTAATTTTTAATGGAATATCATCTTTATATGATGTAAAAAATGGTAATGTTAATTTAAAGGAAAGAAAACAAATTAATTCGTCCTTTTTTTTCTACTGAATATGAACAATAAATAAAAGTCATAAGGGGTTGATTTCTAATTACTGGGAAAATTGTTCCATAAACTATGAACCATTCCATTTTGAAAGAATTGTACCTTTGTAATGAACGGAACCCAACACTTTGCAATGAAAATAGCTATAGGAAATGACCATGCAGGAACGGAATATAAATTGGCCATTGTAGGCCTTTTAAAATCAAAAAACATAGAGGTTATCAATTATGGAACTGATGGCACCGATAGTGTTGATTACCCAGATTTTGTTCATCCAGTAGCTACGGATGTGGAACAAGGAAACGTGGACATGGGGATTGTGATATGTGGAACTGGAAATGGTGCCACTATGACCATAAATAAGCATCAGGGTATTCGAGGGGCATTGTGCTGGAACAAAGAACTGACAGCTTTGGCAAGAGAACATAATGATGCGAACATATTAAGCCTGCCTGCCCGATTCATAGCGCTGCCACAGGCTTTGGAGATGGTTGAAACTTTTTTAAAAACCCCGTTTGAAGGAGGGCGCCATGAACGACGAATTGAAAAAATACCTTGCGTTTAATTCCATGTAAACAACATGGGACAGCACCACCATCATTCGCATACACACGAAATTAGTGGAGAAAACCTAGGTATTTCCATAGTTCTAAATGTAGTGGTTACCATAACGCAGGTTATTGGTGGATTACTATCGGGAAGTCTTTCCTTATTGTCAGATGCACTTCATAATTTCAGTGACGTTTTATCACTTATTATTAGTTTTTTGGCCAATGCGTTATCTAAACGAAAGGCCTCTACCAATAAAACCTTTGGATACAAAAGGGCAGAAATTATAGCGGCATTTGTGAATTCAGCAACTTTAATGGTGGTCTCCATCTTTCTAATAGTAGAGGCGGTAGAACGTTTTTTTAATCCACAACAAATAGCTACAAATTGGGTGATTTGGCTTTCCATCTTGGCCATTCTGGTGAATGGTTTAAGTGTTTTGCTGTTGAAGAAAGACTCGCAGGCAAACATGAACATGAAATCAGCTTATCTTCATTTATTGACGGATATGTTGGCTTCAATTGCGGTATTGGTGGGAGGAATCTTAATGAAATACTACGCTCTCTTTTGGATGGATCCATTACTAACCCTACTGATTGCTTTTTACTTAATTTACGTCGGTTATGATTTATTGAAGGAATCTACAAAGGTTTTGATGTTGTTTACACCAAAATCCATTGTAGTTCAGGACATAGTTTCCAGTATTTCTGAAATAGAGGGAATCAAAAATGTTCATCATGTCCATATATGGCAGCTGAATGAGGAAGAAATCCATTTAGAGGCACATATAGATTTTAAAAAGGACATAAGACTCTCCCAATTTGATGATGTTTTGGAGAAAATTGAAGAAATGGTCTATCACAAACACGGTATCAATCATGTGAATATTCAACCAGAGTTTGGTAAATGTGATTCAAAAAAAGTTATCGTACAGGATTAGGATGAAAATAGAGATAAAATGTTTTGAGGAGCTTGATACTGCAGATTTGTATGGATTACTGCAGCTGCGAAGCGAAGTATTTGTCGTTGAGCAAAATTGTGTTTATCAAGATATGGACGGAAAAGACCAACAGGCCATACATATTTTAGGGAAAAATCAAGGAAAAATAGTGGCCTACCTCCGTGTTTTCAAATCTGGGGATTATTTTGAAACCACTTCCATAGGTCGTGTTGTTGTCGCCAAGCCATCAAGAAAAAAAGGACATGCAAAGGAAATCATGAACGCTGCCATTGCTTGTATTGAAGGTGACTTAAAAGAAAAAACGATAACACTTTCCGCCCAAACCTATCTTGTGCACTTTTATGTGGACTTAGGGTTTAAGAAAAAGGGGAAAGAATACCTTGAAGATGGGATACCCCACGTTAAAATGGTTTACGGATAAGCTGGACTTTTGGCCACTATTGAGCATCGGATATTTTAGAAATAAGGGTTTCCCCTATTTTTTTAACTATCCCTACGACTAAGGCGTTGCCCATAAAAAAGGCACGTTTGGCATTGGTTATACCCTCTAGCTCGGTGTGGTTATCAGGGAAACCATTTAATCGTTCCAATTCTACCGGGGTTAGTCGACGCAATCCTTGCGGGGTGGATACCACATGTTTGAATCGTGAAGGGGATTTACCGCCTTCTCCTGTAATAATGGTTCGTGAAGGACCATCAAGTGCATCAGGGAAAACCATGCTTCCTTCGGAATAATGGTATTGAAAACCTTCTTTTGTGGTCCGGATTTCCTTTTTGCTGCCTTTGTGGTATTTCCATTTGGGTATTTCTTCTTCGGGAATGAAAAATTCATTGGCTACCTCACCATTCTGCAAAATGGAAGCCAGAGTTGAAACCATACCATCGTATGAGGGAATACTTTTTAATGTCGAGATTTTGCCGTTAACGCAAATCCCGGAATTCTCAAATGGGGGCGCGTTTTGATTTTTGTTAAAACGATCGGACAAGGTAGCCAAGTCACTATCCAAATAAAAATTGGATCGTTCATGAGTATCAAGTGCTGTAGGAAAGGCGTGTGCCAAAACCCCACTATTCCTAACCCAATCTTCCAAACGGTATTTTTTAATAGCCTTGTAGAGGGGGGATGATTTATGATAACCTACTATGAAAACCCTTCTTCTTCGCTGTGGAAACCCATAATTTGCGGCATTGATAACCCGCCATTCCGCTGCATACCCTAAATCGGAAAGGCCTTTGAGCATTACGGCAAAATCACGACCGCGTTGGCTTGCAGGGGACTTCAACAAACGATCTACGTTTTCTAGGATAAGGTATTTGGGTTTGTTTTTTTTCTCTTTGAGTATACGGTAAATGGACCACCAAAGCACCCCCTTCCTTCCTAACAACCCTTTTGAATTATTCAAGGTGGTCGCAACGGAATAATCTTGACAGGGAAAACCACCGACCAGCACGTCGTGATCTGGAATGTTGCCCGTTGGTACGGTTTCAATATTCTGATTGGAATGGTTTTGTGTTCCAAATCGAGCCTCGTAGATTATTGAAGCGTGCTGGGTTTTGGTCGAAGGTTCCCATTGATTGCTCCAAATTATTTTGAAATGCCCAGCATCTTCAAGCCCCAGACGAAAACCACCTACACCCGCGAAGAGTTCACAAACCGTAAATTTTGGCATTTCTAAAAATAGTGGAAATAATTATTTTGGGAATAGGGAGTATTTTAAAGGGCGAAAACCTAGTTTCCGTATAGCATTTGTCTAAATGATTGAACTACGTTTTTGTAATGTGTATTTTCTATCAATTCCGGCATGGAAAAACGCTTCTCATAAATAGCAGCCATAATGCCATATCTTACCCTAGCAACCATCCTCTTTATTTCCTTGTGCCTTTTCCGTTCCATTTTGTGTAGCTTTTCTGATTCCTTTTCCCACCAATTAAAATTTATTTCTTCAATGGAATTCAAATCAGATTCTAGTTTATTGAATAGTTTTTTCCTGATTTGTAGTTCACGCTTCAGGGCCTCTAAACGGTTTTTGGAAGCAGCTTCAAAAGGTTCTGAATTTATCAGTTCTTTATATTTTGAACGAATACTATCCAACCCAAAATGTTCAGGATAGGTTTGTAGTATTCTTTTGTAATTTTCTCTGGCAAAAAGTAGTTCATTGTCCCCAAGAAAAAGCTGTGTTAAGCGATATTCGGACTCAAAACTTTTAGCAATCAAATTCTTCGTGAATTGCGAAATAGTACCCGTATTGTTTTGAAGGAAGAGCCAATCCACCGCCCGATTGATTTCCCTTGTGTTTGGCCATTGATGTCCTCCGTCGAAGGAAAAAACGGTGTTTTTAAACTTTAGTTTTGTTAGGTATTTTTGGTTGGCTAGAATTTCTTGGTAGTTCATATCTTCCACACCACAGATAGCTGCATATAAAAATGGGTTAAAAGAAGGGCTATGGGCTGGATTGGGAGAAAATCCGGCCCCACAGGCTATAACACCTGAAAACTGACCTGATAACGACGCAATTGCCGTTGCAAGACGGGAGCCTCCTGAAAATCCTGCGAGGTACATTTGTCCTACATCAACACGATATGTTTTAAAGACGTATTTGAAGAGATTATCCGCAGTGGCAAAATTTTTTTCGAACGAACCATTTCTGGAATTGTTGGAACAAACAAGAATGATCCCATATTTTTCAGCAGATTCCACGAATGGGGCCAGACCAACCCTTCCCCTTGCAGCAGGGTCAAAGACAAAAATTATGGCACTACTTTTTTGCGACTGATAAGAATTGGGAAGATATAATGAAAAAGACTCGTTGGTTGCATTGGAAACTGCAATAGAGTCCATAATCTCCCCTCTTTTAAATGTCCCTTGGGCGATTGAAAAAAAGGGAAAAAGAAAAATAAAGGCAATTAAAACGACCCTACAAACAGCATATAAATCAGTTGAGAATATTGTTGTATTTCGCAGAATCATTCAAAAGGGTTGTTGCTGATAAAATAGCATCATCATTTCTCAAGTTGTAATCATAAAGGCCTCTTCTATAAAAGTAGCGCTTGACCAATTCGTCCGTTAACTTCTTTGTGATTTCTGTTCGGTAGGTATCCAAAGCGGCGACCTTCCCCTGGTTTATTGTCAACAGCAGATTTTTATAACTATTTTGGATTTCGGGTCCCAACAAGGTTTCATCGGTATTTATTTGCTCTTCCAACAACTTTTCAGTTTCCGTTTTAAAGGTAAAATCACTTTTTTGGGCAAAGGCCTTAAAGTTGGTATAGTCGCCGCCCGAAAAGTTAAAATTGTCTACGGCATCAAATGAATTGTCATAGAAAAAATTAGTGGCATAATCAAAAATTACTCGATTATCATCCAGGGCATCAATAAGGTCATTGGTTCTCAAAGAGGCAATTTCAACATCGGGCATAACGCCCCCTCCATCTTCTACGGTCCTTCCATTTCTTGTCTTAAATTGATTGAACCTTGTGTTTCTGATGGCGTTTCCTTCTGCGTCGCGGTTCCAATAATCCAATGCTTGGATGCATCTACCCGAAGGGGTGTAGTATCTTGAAATGGTGACTTTTAACTGGGTACCATAAGTAAGTTTTAAGGGTCGTTGCACCAACCCTTTTCCAAAGCTCCTAGCCCCCATGACAACGGCTCGATCCAAATCCTGAAGCCCTCCGGAGACGATTTCACTAGCGGAGGCACTACTTCCGTCGATAAGCACCACCAATGGCATTTCAGTATCAACAGGCTGGTTTTTGGTCTTATATTCTTGGTTGAACTTTTTAACCTTTGATTTGGTTGTGACAATTAACTCTCCTTTAGGAACGAACAAATTGGTTACGTTGATGGCTTCGGAAAGCAATCCGCCCGGATTACCCCGCAAGTCCAGAATCAATCGCTCTGCGCCACTCCCTTTTAAATCTACAATGGCAGCCTTGGTTTGGTTTGAAGCTTTTCTATTGAACCGGGAAAGTACAATATAACCAGTCTTGTCGTCGATCATACTGTAGTACGGTACAGCATCTACCTCAACACCTTCCCGCCTTATGGTTGCGGCCTGGTTTTTGCCCTGTCTTTTGTAAACCACGTCAACCGAGGTTCCGTTGGCACCTTTTAAAAGTTCACTGGCATTATCGTCAAATTCAATCACTTTAATATCTCCAATTTGAATGATTTCGTCTCCTGCTTTCAGGCCTGCTTTATCAGCGGGATAATCCTGATAGGGCTCAACAATCAACAATCGGTCATCATAAGAACGCACTAGGGCCCCTATTCCGGAGTATTCACCAGCATTTCTGATTTTATAGTCCTCAACATCTTGTTCGTTCAAAAACTTGGTGTAGGGATCTAATTCGTCAAGCATGTTCTTAATAGCGGAATCCATGAGTTCGCCGGGGTTGGTTTCATCCACGTAGTTCATGTTAAGTTCTTTGAAAAGCGTGGTGAAAATTTCAATCTGTTTGGCGATTTCAAAAAAGTCACTTTTATAACTGCTTGCCGCTAATAGAAAAACAATTGCTAGAAAAGGGACGACGAACTTTTTTTTAACCCATTTTTTCATTGGAGATTTGCTTTAGAAATTTTGTCAGCAGCGCTTTTACGCCAACTTCGGTTTTTGAAAAGGATGGCATTTCCCTTCCAAGGTATAAAATCACCAACGCATATTGCGCTTCCATATTGTTAAAAATAGGACGCTTATTTAAGCGATAGGCTTCTCGCATTACTCTTTTGATGCGATTGCGCTTTACGGCTGATTTAAAGTGCTTCTTAGGGGCAACTACAGCAACTTGAAGGGAAACATCTTCGGGCAGGGGCGTTTTCAGATAAATAAGCCTTAAAGGAAAGGCATTGATGGTTTTCCCATTTTCAAAAAGCCGCTCGAAGATTTTTTTACTTTTTAAACGTTGCTGTTTAGGGAATTTGAAATCCATCGTCTAAAAATATAAAATCCGCTTTAGGAAACCCCAAAGCGGATTTTAAATCATTTTGCTTTATGATTACTCAGCTTGCCAAATATTATTATCGCGATTCACATCGGCCATCAATTGTGATGGGTCAATGTTCAATCCGGCCAAATCCGAAAGGGGCATGTCCAAGATCAACTCATAGTTTGGGTAGGCCCACGGCCAGTCTTCAGCTACTGTTCTTTTGAGTTGTGGGTAAGGATTTTCTTTTTCTCCACGCATCATTCGCAAAGGGATGTAATAGGTCTCTTGGTTTCCATTGGCATCCACCACCAGAACATCCAGAGGCATCGGCATAAGGCCGATACGTTCAAAAACAATCTTGGTTTTATTACCCTCGGCGACCACCGCCTTAACACCATAGTCAATGGTATTGGTGGTTTGCGTCCAATCAGTGAGGTACCAATCCAATTCTATTCCAGACACTTTTTCTG
Organism: Bacteroidota bacterium; assembly: GCA_039184365.1. Lineage (GTDB taxonomy): Bacteria > Bacteroidota > Bacteroidia > Flavobacteriales > Flavobacteriaceae > Croceivirga. The sequence goes on from JBCDBE010000001.1 coordinate 47,167, forward strand.
CGGTACGTTTAATATCGTTAGGTACGGGATGCTTGAATTTAAAATCCTTATAATATTTTCTGAGTGCCTTCATTAATTTGTCCTGTCCAATCACGTAGCCCAATTGTGAAAGGAACACCGCCCCTTTGCTATAGGCGGCAATCCCATAAGCGAAGTTCAGGTCATATCGATCTGCATGGGTGGTTTGGGGCTGCTCTTTTCCTGCCTTGATCAAAGCAAAATAGCCTTTGTAGGATCCTTGAAAAGGATTATCCTTGCCTTGCGCCATGATTTCGTTCATGCAAAGGGCACTGATGAAAGAGGTAAAACCTTCATCCATCCAGGAGTGTTTGGACTCATTGGTGGCCAAAACATGCTGGAACCAAGAATGCGCCATTTCATGAACCATTACGCCTACCAAGCTTCCAAAAGAACGTTCACCCGTAATCAAAGTGCTCATGGCGTATTCCATGCCACCATCACCCCCTTGAACCACGGAATATTGTTGGTAAGGGTAGGCCCCAATATTTTTATTGAAGAATTCCATCGCGGCCACTGTTTTGGGCTGTAGGTTTTTCCAATTTTCCTGGAGCTCAGGTTTGTTTTTATAGAAAAAGTGAAGGGTTGGGCCATTTTCCATTTTTACCACGTCGTGGACATAGTCGGGGTCGGCACCCCACATAAAATCATGCACCATGGGCGCTTTAAAATGCCAAGTCAACGTCTTTCCCTTTGTTTTTTCCTTTGTCCCTGGAGATTCGTATCCATGACCAATCTCCTGGGGGTTTTGTAGATATCCTGTTCCTCCAATGGTATACTCTTTATCAATGGTGATCTTGACGTCAAAATCACCCCAAACCCCATGAAATTCTCGGGCAATGTACGGATTGGGATGCCAGCCCTCAAAGTCATATTCCACCATTTTGGGGTACCATTGACTCATGGAAAGGGCTACACCTTCCTTGCTGTTTCTTCCGGATCGACGAATCTGTTCCGGCACTTGCCCCTTGAATTCCATATTAAAAGTCGATTTTCCACCAGGAAGAATGGGCGTGTTCAAGTCCACTACCAATATGGTTTCTTCTTCATTAAAACTCACAGTAGCCCCATCTTGGGTCAAAGAAATGGCATGGAGGTATCCCCGTTGTTGTTCGGTCAGGGAAGCAATTCTACTTTGCCCTTCGGCCATCATCCGCTTATCGCCATCTTTAATGTTCCGTAAACGAATGTCCATTTCACTGCCGGGTTGAAAGGCATTGAAATACAAATGGTAGTATACTCGGTTCAACGTGTCAGGGGAATTATTGGTGTACACCAGTTTTTGGGTCCCGGTATATTGATAGTTATCAACATTCATGTCCACGTCCATGGTATAGTCCACATGTTGTTGCCAATAAGTGGTGTTATTTTGAGCTAGTAAGGTACCCACACCACAAAGCAGTAGGTAGACCAATTTCTTTACCATTTTAATCATAGCTATTCAACGTTATATTCCAAAGTGGTTTTGCCTTTGGCAAGGTTCGATGCCAAAATCAAAGCATTGTATGCGTTGACCATTTTCCCCGACTTTGAAACTTCGGAAAAAGGCTTTGACTTTTCAGCATCACCGCCCAAAACCACCGAAGCCTTAGAAGATAATCCGGATTGCATCAACACTTTTTTAACCTGAGAGGCGGTAAGGTTTGGATGATGGGACCGAATCAGTGCCGCAACCCCCGCTACAGCTGGTGCAGCCATGGATGTTCCCCCTTGAAAATCATATTCGTTGTTTGGCATCGTGGAATAGATATCATCACCGGGAGCAAAAACATCTACGTTGCTTGCACCGTAGTTAGAAAATGTTGCCACCATATTAGAGCCATAAGAAGGCGCCAAAGCCCCAACAGTTATCAGGTTATCTGAGATTTCCGAAGGGGTAAAACCATGGTCGTTGGGATAATTGGGATTTTCGCTATCATCCAAATCATGGCCATCATTGCCCGCGGCGTGAACTATAAGTACATCCTTTGAGGCGGCATATCGAATGGCATCGTAAACCCACTCCGCATTGGGAGAAAAGGACTTTCCAAAACTACAATTGATGATTTTCGCACCATTATCTGCAGCATATCGAATGGCCAAAGCAATATCCTTATCATATTCATCCCCATTCGGCACTGCGCGAACGGCCATAATCTTAACATTGTTGGCCACGCCGTTAACCCCTTTTCCATTTTTTCGTTCCGCAGCGATAATGCCCGCTACGTGCGTGCCATGACTTTCGTCGCCAACACGATTTTTTGGGTTTCCATTACCATAGCCCCTGCTTTTAAAATCGTAAGGATCATCACCAACTACTGCTCGCCCATCAAAATCCTTGTTTAGATTATAGTTGGCCCTTTCCGTAAAATAGGTGATTCCTTCATTGAGTTCTTTTAGCACATCGTCGATGGCGTCTTCATATTGGTACATTTGCTTGATGACGGCTACATTTTGTTGCATTTCTTCCGTTTGGGGCTTCATCGCCATCACATCGGCTTTAGTGTAGGTGTCCTTTCCAAGGGCTTCCTTTATCTTTTTATCGGCATTGCTGACTACCTGAAGAATTTGCTCGTACTGTTGTTGATTCTGTAAAGCTTTCGGGTATTCCTCGTCCAATTTCAATTGTGCCTTTGCCCTGGTGGAGGCATCGCCTATCCCTAAGCGCAACATTCGGGCAGATTCCAATTGTTCGTTGTAGGATTCCCCCAAAAAGTTATACCCATGGACATCATCGATGTACCCATTGCCATCATCATCTTTTCCGTTTCCGGGGCGCTCATCTGAGTTGGTCCACAACATCCCATTTAAGTCTTCGTGCTCCAGATCGATGCCGGAATCTACAACGGCAACAACTACCGTTTTACCTTTTTTGTTTCCGATAATTTCTTTGTAGGCCTTATCGACGCTCATTCCAGGAATAGTGTCCGTTAACAGGTCCGCATGACCCCAACTCTTCTTCTCGGTTTCCGTAAGTTCTTCAATCTTTAAGGGAATGGCATCAATATTTGCCACAGGGGTCGAAACTAGGCTGGTGGCACCACAACCCATTAAAACACTTGTTAAAAATGAAAGGGAAAAAACCTTGGTGTACGTATTCATAAAATAAAGTTTACTCTTCAATAGTTATTCAAATAGTTCGTTGAAAGTATAGGTTCTGGCAATCCGAACGCCCTTTTCAGTTTGTTTTAGGGCACAAATCTCATTATGGGCATCGTGCTCAAAGAACAGGAGATAGTCTTTGTCCACAACTTTTTCAAGAAAGTTGGCCTTTTCCCTAAGTGTTAGTAAAGGCCTAGTGTCGTAACCCATTACGTAGGGTAGGGGTACGTGTCCCGCGGTTGGGATGAGGTCTGCAGTGAACACCAAAGTCTTCCCCCTATAACCAATATGTGGCAGCATCTGTTTTTCAGTATGGCCGTCAACAAACAGAACCCCAAACCCCAACTCGGATTCTTCCACAAAATTCTGGTTGTTTCTGGAAACAAAACTCAATTGCCCGCTTTCCTGCATAGGTAATAGGTTTTCCTTTAAGAAGGAAGCTTTTTCCCTTGCATTCGGATTTGTGGCCCACTCCCAATGCTCCTTATTTGTCCAGAATATAGCGTTTTTGAACGCCGGTTCATATCCCGTGCGGTCATTGTTCCACTGAATGCTTCCCCCGCAATGGTCAAAATGCAGGTGCGTTAGGAAAACATCGGTGATATCATCCCGGTGAAAACCTGCGTTTTTCAGGGAATTGTCCAAGGAATGTTCGCCCCACAAATGGTAATACCCAAAAAACTTGTCAGACTGTTTACTGCCCAGGCCCGTATCGATAAGAATCAGCCGACTTCCATCCTCGATTAGAAGGCTCCGCGCAGCAATGTCAATCATATTATTGCCATCAGCAGGATTGGTCTTTGTCCAAAGGGCTTTTGGCACAACACCAAACATGGCCCCTCCGTCCAACTTAAAGTTTCCCGTTTCTATGGGATAAAGCGTCATTGAAAAAATTAAGGTCGCCCAAAATAAGAAACAGGAGCATAATCCCCTTAAAAACATCCAATTATTAGTCCATTTTTAACAAAAGTCGGCCAATAGTACACCTGATGGGGGAAAACAACCCAAAGAGCGCAACCAATTGTTGCTGGTATTGGAATAAAAATCCTATTTTACCAAAAAAACGGAATGCTGGAACTGGCGGGCATCATTATTTTGGGAATCATCGCACAATGGGTGGCATGGCGTCTAAAATTGCCCGCTATTTTACCCTTGATTTTAATTGGTCTGATAGTTGGGCCTATTGCCACTTTATATACAGAAGATGGCGGAAAACTTATCGAACCCATTTGGAACGGCACAAAAGGCCTATTCCCAGGGGAAGGCTTGTATTATTTTGTTTCGTTGGCCATTAGCATCATCCTTTTTGAGGGGGGACTTACCCTAAAGCGCTCCGAAATACAAAATGTTGGGCCGGTAATTACCAAGCTGATTACCGTAGGTTCCTTGGTCACTTTTTTTGGTGCCGGGGTCGCCGCCCATTATATTTTTGATTTGTCGTGGCAGTTGTCTTTTCTTTTTTCTGCATTGATCATAGTCACGGGACCCACGGTAATCACGCCTATTTTGAGAAACATTCCCCTTAAAAAGGATGTTTCCGCGGTTTTGAAATGGGAAGGTATTTTGATCGATCCGATAGGCGCTTTGGTGGCAGTTTTGGTATTTGAGTTTATCAGTGTGGGGGAGGGAAGCGCTTTTACCCAGACCGCTCTGATAGAATTTGGTAAAATTTTACTTTTTGGAACAACGTTTGGCTTCACCTTTGCCCACGCCTTGGCTTTTGCGATAAAAAAGAACTTGATTCCACATTATTTGATGAATGTGGTCTCGCTCTCGGTGGTATTATTGGTTTTTGTTGAATCGGACTTGTTTGCCCATGAATCGGGACTTTTGGCCGTAGTGGTCATGGGAATGGTCCTGGGCAATATGAACCTGCCCAATCTAAAGGAATTGCTCTATTTTAAGGAGTCATTGAGCGTATTGTTGATTTCCATCCTCTTTATACTCCTAGCGGCAAATATCAATATGGGCGACCTTGAATTGTTAAAGACCTGGAATACCGCTTGGCTGTTTTTAGCAGTTGTTTTTCTAATTCGACCCATAGGGGTTTTATTGAGCACCCAAGGTTCGGGGTTAAAGCTTAATGAAAAAATGTTCATTGGTTGGGTTGGCCCTAGAGGTATTGTGGCAGCTGGAATTGCCTCGCTCTTTGGTTCAAAATTGTTGGCCAAAGGCGAACCTGGAGCAGAATACATTACCCCTTTGGTTTTTATGATCGTGTTGGGTACCGTTCTTTTCAATGCCACTACTGCAAGGCTCTTTGCCAAACTAATCGGGGTCTTCCTTACCAAATCAGAGGGTATACTTATTATTGGCGCATCAAAAGTTTCCAGATTGATTGGAAACTACTTAAAAAAGAACAACAGGCACGTGGTTCTGATTGACAATAATGAAACCAATGTGGCCAAGTCGAAGAAATTAGGACTTGAAGCGATGACCGCAAATATCTATTCGGACACCCTGACGGATAATATTGAATTAAACGATGTTGGTTACTTGATGGCCTTGACCGGAAATTCAGACATTAATCGATTTGCCATTGAAAAGTTCAGGGACCAGTTTGGCGAAAATGGCTCTTTCCGTTTGGTTGACTCCGACGAAATGAACGATCCAGAAAAACCCCCTAAAGACGGTTTATTCTCACAGACGGACGATTTCATCAAATTGACCGAAACGGCTCGTAAGTTCCCTTCAATCAACGAAATAGATGTAAAAGACACGAAACATTACAACGCCTTGATTGAGATGGCTCAATCCGACGAAGATGTTATTCCCATTTTTTTGAAAATGCCTGAGGGCAGTCTTGAAATCATCCCATCATTGAGTAATGAGATGGGAGAAATTCAAGAGGGCAGTAAATTGGTCTATATGGGGAAACCCTTTGATTTTGAGGCGGTTGAATGATAAAAAAGCTACCTAGTCATTCAACTTTAAAACCGCCATAAATGCCTGTTGCGGTATCTCCACATTTCCTACTTGGCGCATTCGTTTTTTCCCTTTTTTCTGTTTTTCCAACAGTTTTCGCTTACGTGAAATATCACCACCATAGCACTTTGCCGTTACATCTTTTCGAAGTGCCTTAATGGTTTCCCTCGAAATAATTTTGGAACCAATGGCCGCTTGGATGGGGATATCAAACTGTTGCCTTGGAATGAGTTCCTTAAGCTTTTCACACATCTTTTTGCCTATGGTTTGGGCATTGTCAAAGTGCACCAATGCGGAAAGGGCGTCAACGGGTTGCGCGTTTAACAAAATGTCAACACGAACCAATTTAGAGACCCGCATTCCTATGGGGGAATAGTCAAATGAGGCATAGCCCTTGGAAACCGTTTTCAAACGATCATAAAAATCAAAAACAATTTCGGCCAAAGGCATGTCAAAAGTAAGCTCCACACGCTCAGTAGTTAAGTAGGTCTGGTTGGTAATTTGACCGCGTTTGTCAATACATAAGGACATGACATTGCCCACGAAATCAGATTTTGTGATAATGGTGGCTTTGATGTAGGGTTCCTCTACTCGGTCCAAAGTAGACGGGTCGGGTAGGTCGGAGGGGTTATTGACAATTACTACATCGTCGGGGTTCTTTTTGGTGAAAGCGTGATAGCTAACGTTGGGTACCGTTGTGATAACGGTCATATCAAACTCGCGTTCCAAGCGTTCTTGGATAATTTCCATGTGCAACATGCCCAAAAAACCGCACCGGAAACCAAAACCAAGGGCAGCACTGCTTTCAGCAGCGAACACTAAGGAAGCATCATTGAGCTGCAGTTTTTCCATGGATGAACGAAGTTCTTCAAAATCTTCGGTATCCACGGGATAGATGCCTGCAAACACCATGGGCTTTACATCTTCAAAACCAGCAATAGCGGCTTCGGATGGGTTGTCCGCCAAAGTAATGGTATCTCCCACTTTTACCTCTCGAGCGTCCTTTATTCCGGTAATCAGATAGCCCACATCTCCAGTGGAAACTTTTGGTTTCGGGTGTTGTGTCAGTTTTAAGGTGCCTATTTCGTCAGCAAAATAGTCCTTACCCGTAGCCATGAACCTGATTTTCTGGCCTTTTTTCAATTCTCCATTAAGGATTCTAAAGTAGGTTTCCACTCCCCTGAAAGGATTATAGACAGAATCAAAGACCAAGGCTTGCAACGGAGCGTTCTGGCTGCCTTTTGGGGCAGGTACTCGTTCAATAATGGCCCTAAGGATGTCCTCAATGCCAATACCGGTCTTTGCACTGGCAGGGATGACTTCTTCAGGGTCACATCCTAAGAGATCAACAACATCATCAGTTACTTCCTCAGGGTTTGCGCTGGGCAAATCCACCTTGTTCAATACGGGAATAATTTCCAAATCGTTTTCCAGTGCCAAATACAAATTGGAAATGGTCTGTGCTTGGATGCTTTGTGCCGCATCGACCACCAAAAGAGCCCCCTCACATGCGGCGATGGAACGTGAGACCTCATAGGAGAAATCTACGTGTCCCGGAGTGTCAATTAAATTAAGCACATAGGTCTTGCCCCCGTACTCATATTCCATTTGAATAGCGTGGCTCTTAATGGTAATACCGCGCTCCCGCTCCAGGTCCATATTGTCCAAAAGCTGATCCTGTTTTTCGCGCTCGGTGACCGAACCGGTAAAATCGAGCAAACGGTCGGCCAAGGTACTTTTGCCATGATCGATATGGGCAATGATGCAGAAATTTCTAATATGCTTCATTTAGGGGGCAATTTTGGCGCAAAGATAGTTTATTTGAAGACCTTTAGCCTTGGTTCGGCACCCTTCATCTTCTACTTTTGGATTATTTCTTAGCTTTGACAGACAACCCAAACGCTAGATGAATAACTTACGGCTTACCCTTTTGGCGGTCTTTTGCGTCGTCGGTATTTCTTTCTCGCAAAGCTTTGAGATTTCAGGAAAGGTGATCAACACTTCCAATGAGGTCATTCCTTTTGCCAATATTTTATTGCTGAATTCTGCCGATTCTACCTTTGTACAAGGCACTTCGGCAGATGAAAACGGACTCTTTTCCCTCAAAGAAGTAGAACCGGAGTTGTACCTGCTCCAAGCCAGTTATGTGGGAAGGGGATCCAACCCCCTAGCACTGGACATTAGGGGGGATGTTAAATTAGGGGCCCTGGTTATTCCTTTGGAAACCCAAAGCTTGGAAGAAGTGGTGGTCACGGCCAAAAGACCAACGGTACAACGCTTATCCGACCGGTTGATTTTTCAAGTGGAGAACACAGTGGTGTCCCAAGGGACTACGTGGGATATTCTACGAAACACGCCCGGATTGATTGTCAATCAAAACCAACTGAACGTTAGGGGCAGGTCGGCAAGCGTTTATCTTAATGGCAGACGGGTGCAATTGTCCTCAGACGAAATCAAGGATTTTTTTGAAAGCCTTTCAGGAACGGTTATCGAAGCGATAGAACTTTATGCCAATCCACCGGCCAATTTTGATGCCCAAGATGGCGCAGTCATCAACATTATCACAAATAAAGGGGTAGCACCAGGCTACAAAGGCAGTATTGATGGGAATTTCACCCAAGCGATATTTCCAAAGTACGGCCTGGGAACCTCACACTATTTCAAGTCCGAAAAGTTGAACCTTTTTGCCAATTATAATTTCAACGACAAGAAACGAAATGTGGATTTGGAAAAGGGAATCAACTATATAAATAATTCCAATACCATATTCTCAAGGTGGGGAACGAATGAGAATCAAGTGGGAAATATCATTTCACACGCCGCGAATCTTAATTTAGATTATGATTTTGATGACAAAAATCGCTTGAGCTTTACCTCTAATCTCCTATTTACCCCTAACCAAGAGTGGCAACGAAACCTCAATGCGGAGATAGAAAATGCGGAAAACGTTTTGGATTCTACCTTTACCACGTTGAATAGGGAGGTGTCCGATGAGACGAACTTAGCTTTTGACACCCAGTACGTTCACAAGTTTAAAAAACCAGGAACGCAACTTTCCCTTAATGGGCATTATACTACTTACAACAATGATTTTATTCAGCAAATCGCGTCCAATTATTTTAATGCTTCCGGTGAATTTCTAAGGGATTTCGGTTTTCAAACCAATGGGGAACAAACCATTGAAATCCTAACAGGACAGCTGGATTATGCCACACCGATTGGTAATGCTTCCATTGAGACTGGAGCCAAGGTGTCGGTTGTAGATTCTGAAAGTTCCATTCGGTACACCAACTTTTTTGGAACGGATGAAACCGTCAATGAGGCTTTGTCAGATGATTTCACCTATGACGAAAGGGTATATGCCACATATTTGAGTTATGTTCAGAATTGGGAAAAATGGTCGGTGAAATTAGGAATGAGGGGTGAATTGACCGATGCAGAAGGGGTCTCCCAAACCCTTGAACAGACCAACACCCAAGATTTTTTTGAACCCTTTCCTACGGTATATGTTCTTTATTCGCCTAACGAAAGACATAGTTTTTCCTTTGACTATGGACGAAAGGTAGATCGGCCTCGATATGACGATTTGAACCCTTTTCGGTTCTTTTACAATGAGAACGATTTTTTGGAAGGCAACCAAACCCTTCAACCTAATTTTTCGAACAACTTCAATTTGAACTACACCTTCAATAGCGAATACTTTTTTGATTTTTATTACCGAGACAACGGCAATTACATTAGCCCTTTGGTCTTTCAAGACAATGAAAACCAAGTTTTGCGTCGCCAAAAACAAAATGTGTTGGGTAGTATATCCTATGGTCTTGACTTCACGATAAGTAAGAGCATTTTGGACCCTTGGTTTTTGTATGCTTATACTTCAATCTTTTATGAGGAAGAATCCTTTTTGGCCCTGGAAAGCAATAATCAAAAATTTACAAACTCTGTGGATGGTTTTTTTGTTTATTTAGCAAACTATGTAACACTTTCTGCTGATGGTACGTTCAGCGGAGAGGTAACCTTTAGCCATATGTCAAACTATCTTTTTGGGTCTTACATACAGGATCCTTATACCAATTTGACCTTGGGCCTTCGAAAGGCACTCTGGAACAACAGAGCTGTTATTTCAATTGCCGCAGAAGATCTATTGGGCGAGGCTAATTCTGCCTTAGAATCAAGATATTTAAACCAAGATAACTTCTATTTTGTTCAGCCCGAAACCCAATTTGTAAGGGTAGGTTTTACCTATAATTTTGGAAACTTTAAATTAGAGCAGAACCAGCGCAATATTGAAAAGGATGAACGTGACCGTTTGGGCCGCTCGGCCGATCAAACCACTCAATAATGCCAAGTGTGTACTCCCAAGACCACCGTTGGCCGTTAATTCGCCCGCAAGAATTTGAAGACGGCATATCTTTAGTGTAACCCACTCATTTTGAGCAGAATCCTTTTTTGATGTATTTTTGCCTTTCAAAACAAAAATGGTTGTGCCCAGAATCGGAGACATAGAACTTCCTGAATTCCCTTTGCTTCTTGCACCCATGGAAGATGTTAGCGATCCGCCTTTTCGCGCATTGTGCAAAGAAAATGGTGCGGATGTGGTCTACACTGAATTTATTTCTTCCGAAGGATTGATTCGCGATGCCGCAAAAAGTGTTATCAAGCTTGATATTTATGAGAAGGAACGACCTGTAGGCATTCAGATTTTTGGGGCCGAGATGGATTCGATGCTACAGGCTATTGACATTGTAGAAAAATCGAACCCTGATATTATCGACATCAATTTTGGATGCCCTGTAAAAAAAGTGGTTTGTAAAAAAGCGGGGGCTGGCATTCTTAGGGATATTCCTTTAATGGTTAAACTGACCGAGGCCATGGTTAAGCGCACCAAACTTCCCGTTACCGTAAAGACCCGTTTAGGGTGGGACGGGGATTCCATAAAGATTGTTGAAGTGGCCGAACGCCTCCAAGACGTAGGAATCCAAGCCATATCCATCCATGGAAGGACCCGAGTACAGATGTACAAAGGCCAAGCAGCTTGGAGACCGATTGCTGCCGTAAAGAACAACCCCAGAATGCATATTCCTGTTTTTGGCAACGGCGATGTCGATACACCGGAAGCCGCGGTTCGTATGCGGGATGATTTTGGCCTTGATGGCGCGATGATAGGAAGGGCGAGTATAGGAAACCCTTGGTTTTTTAACCGAGTGAAACATTATTTTAAAACGGGCGAACATTTACCGCTCCCAACCATGGAAGAAAGGGTAGAGGCCGCTCGGCGGCACCTACAAATGGCCATTGATTGGAAAGGTGAAAAATTAGCGGTTTTTGAGACACGTAGGCACTATACCAATTACTTTAAGGGCATCCCCCATTTTAAGGAACATCGCCTTAAAATGGTAACCAATGACGATGCCGCAGGCGTTTTTGCCACATTCGACGAAGTACTGGAGAAATTTGGAACCTTTCAGTTTGCCTAGCTTAAGCCAATAGTTTTTTGGAGATTCGACTGCTTGCTATTTTGGAAGAAATGAGCCCTAGTACAACAATTGTAGCCAAGACAATACCAATATTTACGAATTGAAATTCGACCGGATACGCAAGTGCTGGAGTGATTTTCCACCATTCAAAAACCAATTGTGATAGTACGATTAAAGCGCCTAAAACCACACCAACAAAACCTCCTAAAAGCGTGACCAAAACGCCTTGAATAAAATATATTCTGCGAAGCTGAGGTATGGTTGTACCGAGCGCATAAAGGGTCTTGGAATTTTCACGCTTGTCCAATATCAGCATGATAATGGCACCAACCACATTGAAAAGGGCGATAATCAAAACCAACGTAAATATGAGGTAGGTGGCCGTATTTTCGGTTTTGAGCATTCGGTGCAAGGTGCCGTTGAGTTCCTGTCTTGATAGCACAAGCGCTTTGTTCCCAAGTATAGCTGAGATGTTCTTTCTTACCAATTCCAAGTCTGCGTCACCAAGCAATTTAAAATTCACACCCGAAAATTGCATGGAATCCTTTTCTAGAAAAGCCTGGACCTTAGGTAATGGGGCAAAGACATATTTTTTGTCCAATCCGTCTTCTACGGCATAAACCCCGCTTACCACAAGGTTCATGGAATTGTAGAACGAATTGGAACGCAGGGCATCGCCGGAAATGGAACGTTCCCCTGGTTTTAAGGTAATGGCGTTTAAAGGGGAGCGATTGCCCATTGGCCCTCCCAAGAGATTGAAAAGACCAATTCCGATAACCCCTTGGTCTTCATCAACGCCCCAATTTCCGAAGTATAGTGTACTATTTACTCCAGTAACTTTTCTATAGTTCTTATCCACCCCTTTGATATAGGCAATGCAGTTCTTGTCATCAAAACTTAGATAAACGCGTTCAACAATTTCAGTGGAATAAGAAGCCAGACCTTCAATTTTTTGCAGGGCCGTCCTTTCCTTGTCAGTCAGTGAAAAGAACTTTCCCGTGGCGGGTACCGCTTTGAGGTCTGGATCAAAGGTATTGGTAAATTGAAGGCTAAAGGTTTTCAACCCTGCAAAGGCAGAAAGTACAATAAACAAGGAAGCAGAACCAATAATAATCACCAAAAAGGTAAAAAAATTGATGATGTTGACTGCGTTTTGACTGCTTTTTGAACGCAGATATCTTTTGGCGATATAGGCAGGAAAGTTCAAAATCAGGATTTCTTTCGCTTATCCAATAAATCCCTGTTTTCTATGGGGTTTTCTTCGCCTTCCAGCGATTTTTCAATCTTTTCGATATAATCCAACGAATCATCAAGAAAGAAACTCAATTCGGGAACACGACGCAACTGATTTTTTGTGCGTTGGGCCAATTCATGTTTTATTAAAGCTTTATTGGATTGGATGCCTTCCAACAAAACCGGGGCTTCTTTGGGAGGAAAAATCGAAACATACACCTTCGCAATCGATAAATCCGTGGTTATGGTCACTTTTGTCACCGAAATGAGAACCCCTTTTAGCCCACCCTCAGTTGCCGCGCGTTGCAACACTTCGGCAATATCCTGTTGGATAATGCCACCGATTTTCTTTTGTCGTTGCGTTTCTTCCATGGGGTAAAATTATTGATAATATGACCAATCTCAGCATTTACTATTTTTAGTCCTAGTAAATTACCGAGCAAAAATAGGAACCATGAACAAAATAGAACATTTAGGGATTGCAGTAAAGGATGTGGAAGCGTCCAATCGATTGTTTGAAAAGCTGTTGGGTGTAGCTCCTTACAAAATGGAGGAGGTAGAATCGGAAGGGGTAAAAACCTCATTTTTCAAATCGGGCCCCAATAAAATTGAATTGCTTGAAGCCACCAAGCCCGAAAGTGCCATTGCGAAATATCTAGAGAAAAAGGGAGAAGGCATTCATCATATTGCATTTGCTGTGGATGATTTGGAAGGAGAAGTAAAACGTTTGGAAGGGGAGGGGTTTGTTGTCCTTCCTGGGTTTCCGAAAAAAGGTGCGGATAATAAACGAGTCGCCTTTTTGCACCCTAAGGGAACCAATGGGGTTTTGGTAGAGCTTTGTCAGGATATGGAATAGGGGTTGAAGTATTGCTACATCAAAAAATAAAAGCTAATTTTGCTGCCCTTTCAAATTCAAAATAATATGTTTTGGAATTTGAAACTTGCTTTTTTACAGCATGGTCCTATAGCTCAGTTGGTTAGAGTAGCTGACTCATAATCAGTTGGTCCCTGGTTCGAGCCCAGGTGGGACCACAAAAAGGGCAGAAGAGTTTCAACGCAAGTTGAAACTCTTTTTTTGCTTCAGGAATCCTGATTAGAGGGATAAGTCCGGCATCGTTAAGTCACTTTTACCTACAGATATCTCGTTCGAATAACTTCAAAGTTGCGTACCGAAAAGTAATCGTCAATACCGAAATCGGTATTGATCACGATTCCGCCTAGCAGTGCTATTTTGTCCACATTAAATTCATTTTTTACTTCGCGTAAAGATTCGTGGAGCATTTTGTCAATCAGTTCAAACGTGCATTCGGTTATTTTTCTTTGGGGTGATTGGTCATTGATGATTTCTTCCTTTCTGGGAAACAGTAGGCTTTCCAAATAGGATTGTTGGTAATCTTCCGGCTTTATTTCGGGCGAATAGGATTTATCCTTAAATCTTTCGAGGGCCAGCATAAGCGCGCCGCAACAGGCCCCTGCGTTTTCTTGTCTGGGACGATACATTTTCCCAACTTCGTTTTCAAGGGTAACCCCAATATGGGGGCCATAGAAAATAAACGCTGTTCCATTGTCTGGGATATGATGTGCAAAGGCGGTCAAACCTGTTAATCCCCCATAGGGAAGCCCACCCAATCCCCCCAGAAAAAAGGGTCCCCATACCACACTGAAGAACGATGTGGATGGAATGTTGATGTCATCCGAGCAAAGACTGGTTGCCATAAGCATTTTAGAAATGTCAATATCATGGCCATTCTGTAAAAGACCGAGGTATCTTATGGAGGTGTCTCTCGTATCCAGCGCGTCTGGATAATTTTCAAGAACCACTTTCTCAAATTTTTTCTGTAGCATTTTCTTTGGGTTTTACTTGTTATTTAAAAGGACATAATTTCTATTTCACGGTTTTGTAAAGCTTACTTTGGATGGAATTAAGGATATCCGGTAGCCAACTATGCGATAGTTTTTCGGATAGCCCAACCAAAGGAAGGCTTTCTTTTATTTCATCCATATTCTGGTATGATTGATTTCCCTGGTATTAAAATTTAAAAAACCAACATGGGTGTATGCGTATGATAAACCATTCTTTTTGTGAGGCTTTTGCTAAAAAGCCCATCAAAAAAACCACGTTTTCTACAAACCAGCGCTAGTAAATCGGCACCCGACTCCTGGGCTAAAACATCAATACTTTCGGCAATATTTGTTGAATTAAAAAGTTTGAACTCGATAGCCCTGTAGTCAACCTTTTTAAAGATACTTTCCTTTAAATTGTTCATTTTAATTTCATATGACTTTTCATCAAAACTGTTCTCATACAGGTGTATGACATCAACCGAGGCCTTAAAGTGTTCCGCGATCTTGACAATGAATTCAAGCCTTTGGCTATCATTTTGCCGGTAGTCGGTAGCAAAAATTATTTTTTTTATATCTCTGTAAACAGCCATTTTAGGAACTGCTAAAGTGGGGAAATGGCAGTTTTTTATAACCTTATAGGTTTGGCTGCCCATAATTTTATTTTTGACCACTTGGCTGCCCTGGGTTCCCATGACAACCACTTTAGGCGCAACTTCGTTTATATAACTTGTCAACCACGAGAACCTTCCGGTTTGCAAAATCTCAAACTCGCACGGAATACCTTTGTCCAGAATCTCTTCGTTTCTATTTTTTAGCCTTCTAATGGTTTTTATTTTCAAGAACTCAAATTCCTTCATCACCCTAATAGGGTTGTCATTGTGGCGCATTGTTTCAAATACGTCTAAGAAATGCACCGTTTTTATTTTCCCATTTAGGGATTTTGCCATGGCAATGGCATAGTCAAGTGCATTTTCCGCGCAAATGGTAAAATCTGTAGGATAAACAATGGTTTTCGATTCTTTATTCATTATCCTAGTTTTATTCCTTTGAAAATTATTTACTAGCCTATCCATTTTGCTTTGGTCCTTCTGGCGTTCATTTCTGCAATATTGGTGATGGATATTCCTTCAGGGCATTCCACCTCACAGGCCCCTGTGAAGGTACAGCTGCCAAATCCCCCAAGTTCCATTTGTCGGGTCATTTCCAATACTCTTTTGGAAGCTTCTTGCCTCCCCTGGGGCAAACTGTTTAGGTGATTGATTTTGGCCGAGGTAAAAAGTGCTGCCGATGAATTTTTACAGGTAGCTACGCAGGCCCCGCAGCCAATACAGGCTGCCGCATCCATGGCTTTATCAGCCAATTCTTTACTCACAAGTATGGCATTGGCCTCGGGCGCTGTTCCGGTTTTGGCCGAAATATAAGCGCCTTGTTCTATAATGGCATCAAGTGCCGAACGATCTACCACGAGGTCTTTAATTATGGGAAAAGCTGTGGCGCGCCAAGGTTCCACTACAATGGTTTCTCCATCCATAAAGCTTCTCATGTGCAATTGACAGGTGGTCATATGGTCATGGGGGCCGTGTGCCCTCCCATTGATGAACACCCCGCATTGTCCACAGATACCCTCCCTACAATCATATTCATAGGCAATGGCTTTTTCGCTTTGAGCCACTAAGATTTCGTTGAGATGGTCCAAGGCCTCTAAAAATGACATGTCTTCAGTAAGGCGGTCTACCTCATACGATTGAAAACTTCCTTTGCTCTTGGCATTTTCCTGCCTCCATATTTTGAAAGTGACCTTCATAGTATTTTCTGGCTTATGGTCTTCTATTTATAACTGCGTACCGTGGGTTGCACATTTTCAAACTCCAGAACCTCTTTATGAAGTCTGAATTTACCTTGGTCATATTTCCATGCGGACACATAGGAACACCCTTCATCATTGCGCAGGGCTTCCCCCTCGCTGGTTTGGTATTCTTCCCTGAAATGCGCCCCACAAGATTCTTCCCGCTCCAGGGCATCGGTACACATCAATAGTCCCAATTCGATAAAATCGGCAAGGCGAAGGGCCTTTTCCAGTTCAGTGTTCATTTCTAAGTGCCCGCCGGTCACATGTACCTCTGTCCAAAAGGCATCCTTGATTTCCTTGATTTGGGAAACGGCCTTGATCAACCCCTTTTTATTTCTACTCATGGCACATTCTTGCCACATGACCTTACCCAGTTCACGATGAAAATGGTCCACCGTTTTGTTGCCGTTTGTCGCAAGCAACTTGTTGATGTGTTCCGAAACCTCGCGTTCTGCCTTTTCAAATTCTGGATGTTCTGTTGAAGGATGGTCTTCCTTCAAAGCATCGGCCAAATAATTATTAATGGTATTGGGGAGGACAAAGTACCCGTCTATGCTGGCCTGTAAAAGTGAGTTGGCCCCCAAACGATTGGCCCCATGATCGGAGAAGTTACATTCCCCAATGGCATAAAGACCGGGTATTGTGGTCATAAGTTCATAATCCACCCAAAGGCCGCCCATGGAAAAATGTGCCGCCGGAGAGATTTGCATGGGCTCTTTATAGGCATCCACCCCGGTAATCTTCTTGTACATCTTAAAAAGGTTCCCGTAGCGGTCCTTTATAATTTCAATACCGAAACTTTCAATGGCGTGTTTAAAGTCAAGGTACACCGCATTTTTTAGTCGGCCTACACCGTGCCCAGCATCAATACGTTCCTTGGCCGCCCTGGAAGCAATATCACGTGGCGCAAGATTCCCAAAACTTGGATACCGTCGCTCTAAATAATAATCGCGCTCTTCTTCGGGAATATCATTGGCCTTTCGTTGGTCGCCTTTCTTTTTCGGCACCCAAATTCGTCCATCGTTACGGAGTGATTCTGACATTAACGTCAGCTTGGATTGCGCCTCACTGGTTTGGGGCAAGGCTGTGGGATGGATTTGTGTAAAACTGGGCGCTGCAAAATAGGCTCCGCGCCGATGCGCTTTCCAAATAGCACTTCCGTTACATCCAATGGCCAAGGTAGACAATCGAAACACCCTGGAATAACCGCCGGTAGCCAACACAACGGCATCTGCAGCAAAACGTTTTAATTGACCGGTGACCAGATCCCGAACGATGATGCCCTTCGCTTTCCCATCAATCACCACCAAGTCCAGCATTTCATGTCTGGGGAAGAGTTTCACCTTTTTGGCCCGTTTCATCTTGTATAATTGGGAGTAGGCTGCCAACAAAAGCTGCTGCCCCGTTTGTCCGCGCGCATAAAAGGTGCGTTGTACCTGTACTCCACCAAAACTCCGGTTCACTAAAACGCCGCCATACTCCCGGGCAAACGGAACACCTTGCTGCACATAATGGTCAATCAATGGAGCTGAGAGTTCTGCCAGGCGGTACACATTGGCTTCCCTGGAACGAAAGTCGCCACCCTTTAATGTATCATAAAACATGCGCCAAACGCTGTCACCATCATGCTGATAATTCTTTGCGGCATTAATACCCCCCTGTGCGGCAACGGAATGGGCCCTTCGGGCGGAATCTTGATAACAAAAACATTTTACATCATATCCCAACTCTGCGAGCGTGGCGGCAGCACCAGCCCCAGCCAATCCAGAGCCGACAACAATGACATCCAATTTTTTCTTGTTGGCAGGATTAATGAGTTGGGATTTTAGCTGATAGTTACGCCATTTGTTTTCTAGGGGACCCTCTGGAATTTTTGATTGTAACATCTGGTGGTTATTTAAAAAAGACGATGATTGGAATAATCCCAAAGCCCAAGGCCATAATGGCCGCATAAACTAACGAGACCTTCGCTAAAATTTTTAATCCTTTTTTATGATAAAACCCTAAGGTCATAAACGCACTTTTTAGCCCATGGTGGAGGTGCAGTCCCAAGGGAATCATCAACAGCGAGTAAAAAATCACATAGTAACTATTTTGAAAAAGGCTATAGGTTACTTCGTAAACGTCAACATGACCTTTGGAATCCAAGCCGACCCCTTCGCCCATTCCCAATTTGATGCGGGCCCAAAAATTGGCAAGGTGCACTACGATGAACAATAAAACGGTAATACCCAAGAGCCCCATATTCTGCGAAGCCCAACTACTGTTCTCCCTAGAACGGTTGATGGCATATCCTTTCCTCTTGGCCTTTCGGTTGTTAATTGTGACCCATAGGGCATAGACAACGTGTAAGATGATTGAAAGGTATAATACATACGCCACAATCTTGATCAATGGACTTTCACGTAGTGTAGTGGAATACGAATTGTACAAACCTCTTGCCACCTTTTCCGGTAAAACCAAAATACTGTTTGCGGATAGGTGCACGATAAGGAATACGCAAAGGAAAAGTCCGGTAAGGGCGATAATGGATTTTCTAAAAAACATTTAAAATCTAATCATGAAGAATCAATAGGGGTACTGGACTATTAAAAGTCTGTTTAAGGGTGACGCTTTCCCCTAATAACCGCTCCATGAATCCCCTCCTATTTCGAATGAGGCAAACCAATCCGGCAAAATCATGCATGAGGTATTCATTAAGGTCTTTGTTGATATCCCCTGTGCCAAAGGCATAGTCAATCGAATGATCTAAATCTTCAATGGCTTCAATGGCTTTTTCAACCTGCGGGGTTTCATTATCCGCAATATGCAATACCTTAATATTGCTTTGGTGCATTTCGGCAATAATTCTTAAGGGTTGAACTACTGCCGCATCGGAAAATGAATTATTGCCAACAGCAAAGACAATATTTTCAAGGGGACGAAAAGTATGTCCATCTGGCACGACGATTATGGGGGCAACGGTCTTGGAAACCACACCTCCTGCAACACTCCCCATAAAAACTTCTTTAAGTCCGCTAGCACCTTTGGTACCCATCACGATAAAATCAAAATCATGGGTGTCCCCTAAGGCTACAATGTAAGGTACCGCAGCGTTTTTAGTTATTTTGGAAGAAAAAACAACAACAGGAAAAGCGTCTTGAAACCTGTCCAAGAGCTTACCCATTTCTTTTTTGGCATCCCTTTCCAGCAGACCATCAATGTTTTTCATTAATAGGGCAGCCGTGGACTGAATGCCATAAGAATGCAATACGGTTATTTCAAGATTGGACGCTCCAAAGAGTTGAATGGCGTATAACAGGGCATTGGAGGAGGTATCTGAAAAATCTACAGGAACGAGGATTTTGTTCATCTTAACTAGTATTTAAAGGATATCACCTTGTGAATCACGTTTTTTGAGATATCCATGTCCTTATTCTTCCAACAATGTAAAAACAGATTCTTTAGCAAAACTTTAGAGCCAAACAGCCCCAAGATGGTATTTTAAAAAACCCTTGCCCCAAAGGCGGTAAGATGGCTGTCCAAACAAATTTTAAACCTGCTTTTTCAAGCGACCAGTCTTAAGTTTCTCTAAAGAATTAGGTAATAGTTTTAGGGGAAAAGAAAAGAAAGCTTCAAAATTAATGGTGGAACACGTCAAGAGGCTACCTCCACCACACCTAGGGGTCCATTTAAAACAAATAGCATGAAACTTTTAGAAAAGATATTGGTGGCTCATGATTTTGGAAAATCCTCCCAAAATGTAATCTCTAGCGCCATTGAACTGGCTAAAATATTTCAATCCACCATTATACCCATACATATACTCCCAGAGGGTATTGCCAACCAAAAGGCGAAAGCGCTGTTGAATGAAACGGCACAAACAAAATTGAAGGAGGCGGTTGATGAAATTAAAAATGAGGGTTTGGATACCGGGGAACCAATATTGGTTGAGGGCATTCCCCACGAATCAATTGTTAGGGCCGCAGTGGGCGCAAGTGCCAATCTCATCCTGGTTGGATCTGGGGAAACCCAAAAAGGGGATACTTTTCGACTGGGTACCACTGCTGAACGGATCATTCAAAAAAGCGAAAAGCCGGTATTTGTGATCAAGGAAGGGGTGCTGCTAAATGTCCACCAAATTTTGTGCCCTGTTGATTTTTCTGAAGCCTCCAAACGGGCATTGCATAATGCCATTACCATGGCCCGTAGATTCAAGTCTGAGCTAACGATTCTGAATGTATGCGAACAGCCCAAAACGTCATGGCTCACTTCGGATAATCTGTTGCAAACGGTGAGTGATGAAAAGTGTCTACAGGAGAAAGAAAAATTTGAAACCTTTCTGGAAGGATTCAATTTGACCGATGTGAATTGGACCAAAGAAGCGCCCAAAGGCAATCCAGAAGAAGAAATACTCAGTGCGATTTCAAAAAAGATGATCGATCTGCTTATCATGGGAACGTCAGGCAGAACAGGTCTTAACCGAATGCTTATGGGCAGCGTAACAGAGAAGGTGGTTAGAGGGGTTCCTTGTGCTTTTCTCACCCTAAAATCGGAGGATGTCATTACCCTGGAATTAAAAACGCACATTAGGGATATTAAAGAACTACATAAAACCGCCATGCATCTTATTGACGATGGCTTTTACGATGAGGCCATTGGACATTTAAAGGCTTGTCTTAATATAAATTATATGTATGTCCCTGCCTACAAAGGAATGGCGAAAGTATATGATAAATTGAACCAACCCGAAAGGGCGAAAGTCTACCGAATAAATGCCAAGGACATCATGGACAAGATTTGGTACCAAAAAATAGAGAAGGAAGTCCGTAAACTAAGAGGAAGCTAGGAAAGATAAGGGTACCATGAAAAAGGCAAAAGGAGAAGTAAATAGCGTTAACGAATCAATTGTTGGTGTACATATCAATGAAGGGGCGGTAATGAATGGGGAAGTTGCTTACATCCTTATCGAGGATGGGAAACGACTGAAGGCTGAAGTTATTGATATTAAGGAAAGCAACAAAGTCTTTCTACAGGTTTTTGAGGACACCAGTTGGATGAAAGCCGGTGACTCCGTGGAGTTTACTGGGGTTCCTTTGGCAGTAAAGCTTGGCCCGGGCATACTGGGATCTGTGACCGACGGTCTGCAAAACCCGTTGTACGAGTTGGGAAAAATAGAATGGTTTTTAGAAAGGGGCCTTAAGGTAGAGCCCCTTGATGACAAGAGAAAGTGGCGCTTTACCCCAAAGGCAAGTAAAGGTGATATCGTCACGGGAGGTGCTGTATTGGGATCAGTACCCGAAAACCTTTTTGAACACCAAATCTTTGTCCCTTTTTCCTTGTTGGATAGATACACGGTCAACCGTATAGTTGACGCCGGGGAATACACTATTGATGAACCCATCGCCACTATACAGGACGGTTCAGGGAAGTCTATTGAACTTACAATGGCCTTTGAGTGGCCCATTAAAAAATCGATGCCTTTTAACGAACGCTCCGTTCCTGAAAAACCGATGCCAACAGGCATTCGAATTCTGGATGCGCTCTTTCCCATTGCTTATGGTGGAACAGCCTGTTGTCCCGGACCATTTGGGGCGGGAAAAACAGTATTGCAACACAGTTTGGCCCGTCATTCCAAGGCCGATGTGGTGATTATGGCTGCCTGTGGGGAACGTGCCGGTGAAGCCGTTGAAGTCTTCAAGGATTTTCCAGAACTCATCGACCCGCGAACGGGTAAATCCTTGATGGACCGCACTTATATAGTAGGTAATACCTCTTCAATGCCGGTGGCTTCGCGAGAGGCATCGGTTTACCTGGCTACCACCGTGGGGGAATACTATCGGAAACAGGGATTGAACGTACTTATTTTGGCGGATTCCACTTCCCGATGGGCACAGGCACTTCGAGAGACTTCCGGTCGCAAAGAAGAGATTCCAGGGCCAGAGGCTTTCCCCATGTACATCTCTACATTGATATCCGCTTTGTATGACCGCGCAGGGATTGAAGTGTTGGATAATGGAAAGACAGGTTCGCTCAGCATAATAGGTACGGTTTCGCCCGCAGGAGGAAACTTTGATGAACCCGTAACCCAAGCTACCTTGCTATGCACTGGGGCTTTTTGGGGATTGTCCAGGACCTTGTCCAATGCAAGGAAATATCCTGCCATTGACCGTATCGACAGCAATTCCAAATACCCCTCATTATTGGAGGAAGAGGAAGTTTCCTATTTGTTGGAGCTGTTACGTGATGGTAAGACCATTGCTTCCAATATGATCTTAATGGGTGAGAAGGGAATCACCGATGAGTCCTATATCCGTTACCAAAAAGCTGAACTATTGGATGCTGTGTTCCTACAGCAGAACAGCTTTCATGAAGTGGATGGTGTAACCAATCCGGAACGATTGCACTTCATGTTCAATATGGTCAAAGAAATCATTGATGCAGCGGTAAACCTTAAGGGGAAAGAGGAAATTAGGTCGCATTTCAATTTTATCCGACAGGCCTTTCTGGACTGGAATTATATGCGTCCGGATGACGACGGATTTGAAAAACAAAGGACAAAACTCTTGAATTTGGTCAAAAAAATGGGGCATGTTACAGAAAACGTATGAGAATATAGATAGTATTGGCCGCGCCATTCTTAGCATCAAAGCCCAAGGGGTACACAACAAGGAATTGGCAGAGGTAATTTATCCCAGTGGGGAAAAGGCATTTGCCCAGGTTATCGCACTGGATGATGATCAAGTGACCCTACAACTGTTTGGGGGAGGATTCGGCGTCTCAACAGATTGTAAAATCCGTTTTCTTGGAAAACGTATTGAGGTGGGATTTTCTGATGATATGCTGGGGAGGGTCTATTCTGGAAATGGGCAGCCCATTGATGGAGGACCAGAACTACTCTCGGATACGGTAAGGGTTGCTGGACCATCCATTAATCCCGTAAAACGACTTGTCCCAAAAAACATGATTCGTACCGGGGTACCCATGATAGATGTGTTCAACACTTTAGTACGCTCGCAAAAGATTCCAATTTTTGCCAAAGCGGGTGAACCCTACAACCGATTGTTGGCGAATATCGCCACCCAGACCGATGCGGACATCATTATGATTGGTGGTGTTGGCCTAAAATACGATGAGTACCATTACTTTCGGCAACGTATCGAAGAGGCCGGCAGTAAGAACAAGACCATTATGTTCATCCACACCCATAGGGATTCCATCGTAGAGGGATTAATGGTACCCGACCTGGCTTTGGCAGTGGCTGAGCAATTTGCGCTACAGGGGAAAAATGTATTTGTCCTGTTGTCGGATATGACACAGTGGTCAGATTATTTGAGGCAAGTGGCCAATGCCCAGGACCAAATTCCCGCCAATCAAGGGTATCCGGGAGATCTCTATTCACAATTGGCGAGTCGTTATGAAAAAGCGGCCGACATTGAGGGTGCTGGAAGCCTAACCATCCTCGGAGTGACCACTATGGACGATGTTACCCACCCAGTGCCAGATAATACGGGATATATTACTGAGGGACAGTTTTATATGAAGGATGGCTACCTAGAATTGTTCGGTTCCCTGAGCCGTTTGAAACAACAGGTCAATGACCGAACCCGTGCAGACCATCGCAGCATTATGAATGCGATGGCGCGTCTGCTTTCAGAAGCCGAGGAACGGGTAAAGGCACAAAAATTTGGCTCTGTCAAGGATGAATATTCTTTACGGTTATTGGAGTATAGAAAGACTTTCCAGAAAGAATTGATGGATCCCTTTCGCTATTTGGAATTGGAAGATGCTTTGGATATGTGTTGGGAGATCCTCGCACGGTATTTTAAGAAAGAAGAGATAGGACTTTCCTCCAAATTGATTGAAGCCTACTGGCCTGAAAAAGGAACGTTTAAAATTTTAAAAGACACGATCTATGAGTGAACCGCGTTTGGATAAACTGATTGTCACCTTGAAATCGGAAGCGATAGAGGCTGCAGACCATGAAGCCAGCCAGATTTTGGAAAATGCAGAGGCGCAAGCCCGTAGCATTGTCGAGGAAGCAGAAGCGAAAAGGGCAGCGTTGCTGAACAGTGCTGCAAAAGAAGCCCAAGCTACGCTTGAAAAAGGAGAGGCCGCTTTAAAACAGGCCGAAAGGGATTTTAGGGTCTCGGTTCAAAACGATTTGCTTAAACTCCTCCAGGTGGTGTTAAAGCAAGAGGTGGAAAGCAGTTTTACCCCAGAACTCACCGAGAATGCAATCCTAAAGGTCATCGAAAATGTGGGAAGTGGCATAGCGTTAAAGCTTCCAGAAAGCATGGAAACAAGGCTTGCCCAAAAAATCCATCATCGGCTACAGTCATCGAGTGATTTGGATGCGATAACCAAGGATTCCAATTTGCTCAAAGGTTTTGTGATTACCAAAACCAATCAGGGATGGAGTTATGAAATTACACCGGAAGAAGTGACCGAATTACTTAACAAGCATCTTAGCCCAAGATGGGCAGCTGTGCTGAAGAATAATTCGGTAACATGATTGCAGGAAATTTAGAGTATTTGATGGGAAGTTTACCCTATCTGTCCTTTCGTGATACGGCTGAGGAACGCTCCAAGGTGCTTTCCCTGTTTCAAAAATATGCGGGCCGTTCAAAGGACGCAAAGGGTATCGTAACCCTATTGGAGGAGGAGGCCAATAAATTCTTAAGTATAAGATATTATCAAATATTTCAACACATAGATTTGAGGACCATCCACTCGGAAACCTTTCAAAAAAGCAAAACCAAGGTTTTATCCGCTTTTTCAAAGTATATGAACGCCCTTAAAAAAGACCTTCAACAATTGCGCATTTCACGAAAGAACCGTGAGAACCTTTCCGGTAAAAGCAAGTCATTGCTACCCTTAATAGCGGGAACACCCTTGGAAGAAGAAATACAGCTCCTTCAATGGCAATGGGATAAATTGGAGGAACTTTCCATTGGGCACTATGCCAATTTTGAGGCGCTTTGCCTTTACAAATTGAAATTGCTGCTATTGCTGCGCTGGTGGAGTTTTGATGAGAACATAGGCTTTGACAATTTTTTGAACAGCACAAAAAAAGACTGAAAATGGCCGATAAGATTTTGATGAACAAAAACACCTTGGCGGCACTAAAAATTGAGCTTAAGGAATACCATACGGCCCTGCCGGTCTTTGAGATGAAAGAGCAACAATTGAAAGAAATGGTACAGGTCATTGAAAACACGGTCCGCCATTTAAAACAAGCCATTGAAGCGACCAATACAAAAACAAAAAAATGGGCGGCCGTTATGGCCGAGGATGGTATTGACCTATCTCAAATGATACAAGTAGATCGAGTAGTTACCCAAAAGAAAGAAATCGCCGGTCTGACGATAGAAGTGTTTGACAATATCCTTTTTGAGGATTTGGAGATAGATTTTTTCAACACCCCGCTTTGGGTGGATGTGGCAATTGAAGTGATACGTGAACAAAAGACCAACCGTACCCTAGTGGAGATTGAAGAGCGCAATTTAGCACTGCTTTGGGAAGAATTGGCGGAAGCAAGAAGAATGAAAAATGCCCTTAAGGAAGTGTTCATCCCGGAAACCAAGGTCAATATCCGGAAGATTGAAATTTATTTGGGCGATGTGGAACGCTTGGCCATAGGATGTGCCAAACTGTTAAAAAAGAAGAAAGCTTTGGTATGATCGTGAAGATGAAGGAAATAGTGCTTTTTACAACGGCACGAACCGCAGATGGGACCATCTTGAAATTGGGCGAGCTTGGTGTCGTTGAGGTCAAGGAAATAAATCGACCTGTGAATGGCATTTTAGAACGAAGGAGGGAAGCTGCCCATCGTTTAGAGAGGGTACTTAGCTTGCTAAAAGAGCGTGTAAAAAAAGGAAGGACCGTCCAAAAGAAGGTAAAACACACATTTAGAGACCCGAAAAAAGTAGTGGACCGTGTACTTCTGGCAGCTAAAATAAAGCAGAAATGTCAGGAAAAGCTGAATGATCTTGACCAACAGTTGAGCTGGTACAACACATGGGGTGAAAAAGTAAATGTCAAGGACATGGACTATTTACGCAAAAAGGGCTTGCACCTAAGATTATACGTGTTGGAAAAATCAATGGTGTCCTCCTTGGAACGGAAGCACACTTTAGTGAAGCTTCAAGAACGGGATGGAGAAATTCCAACGGTATTGATATCCCAAAATGAAGCTGAGAAATTGAACCACAAAGAAGAGCCCTTAGCCCAATTATCTTTTGAAAATATCCAACAACAAATTCAAAGAAAAAAACGGCAATTGGTCGAGGTGGATCATTTTTTGGAAGACCAAACCGAAAATATCGGACAGCTTGAAGAGTACAAATTGCTGCTAAATGACCAATTGGGAATACAACAAACTTTGGAAGGTATGGGCGATGTGGAAGGAAAACTGAAATACCTCAAGGGATATATTCCTAAACATACAGTAACGGATTTTGTTGCTGCTGCCAGAGAACACCATTGGGGATATCATATTGCCGACCCAGATAGGCCGGAGGAAGTCCCTGTGCTCATTAAGAACCCGAAATGGATTGGCATCATTGACCCCGTTATGAAATTCATGGATATTGTTCCGGGATACAAGGAAGTGGATGTTTCCATTTATTTCTTGATGGCTTTTGCCCTATTTTTTGCCATGCTGGTCGGTGATGCCGGCTATGGATTTATTTTTCTGTTGGTTACCTTCCTGTTTCGCAAAAAGCTGACCGGCCAGATGCAGGTTTTAATCTATGTTTTAAGTGGAGCTACCATGATATGGGGGGTGCTCAGCGGTACCTATTTTGGCTCAGAGCAGATAGCCGCATTGCCCATTCTCAATGATTTGATCATTCCACAGATGGCAAGTTTTGGTGTGGATAACATTTCTTTTATGATGCACTTTTCGTTTTTGGTTGGGGCAATTCACCTCACCATTGCCTATGGGATTCGAGTGGTCCAGTTTATCAATTCCATAAAAGTATTGAGCGAAGTGGGTTGGATTGCATTGGTTTGGGGACTCTTCCTGATTGCCGAACAACTTGTGCTCGGCAAGGCCATGCCCGAGTGGGGGCCATGGTTATTTGTTGGCGGTGCGGTGTTGGTGGCACTGTTTTCCATGGAAAGCAAAAATATTTTTAAAAGTATGGTAGTTTCATTGACCAATCTCCCCTTAAGCCTTGTCAGCGGATTTTCCGATATTATTTCCTACGTAAGGCTCTTTGCCGTAGGAATGGCTACTGCTGCAGTCGCAGCCAGTTTTAACAATATGATATTTCCCGAGGACATATCAGGCATGGGCATTATCAACTTGCTGATAGCAGCCATTGCCCTACTCTTGGGACACGGTCTAAACATTGCCTTGGCCCTTATGGCTGTAATGGTTCACGGTATCCGATTGAATATGCTTGAGTTTTCTGGGCATTTGGGTGTTCAGTTTTCAGGTAAGGCCTATAAACCCTTTAAACTGGTTTTTCCAGAACGCTTCCATGGCGACGGAAAACCGGTTATCCCAAAAAAATATAACAATCAATAAAATATAAATCAATGATAGATACGGCATTTTTGACGACAACGGTAACCGGATTGGGCGATATGGGCATGTCCTTGGGCATTGCCGCCATAGGGTCCGCCATAGGAACTGGTATAGCTGGTATGGCGGCGATTGGAGCTTGGAAAAAGATGATAACCAACGGACAAAAAGCGGCAACATCCATGCTCATTTTTGTGGGTACACCTTTATCACAGGTCATTTATGGGATGATTCTTAAAAATGCCATTGCCGATGCAAATTTGGCTCCCGATTCCTATTTATGGCAGATTATTATCGGGCTTGTCGCTGGGGCCGCAATGGCGGGTTCTGCCATCTTTCAGGGAAAGACCGGGGCACGTGCCTGTGATGCAATAGGTTCAGGAGCAAATGATACCGCCAAATACATCATGATTATCGGTATTGTGGAAACCGTTGCGCTTTTTGTTATGATATTTACGATGACCGGATTGCCCACAGGATAGAACATGGTATTTTGTCATATTTTTTCCCAAATCTGGGTGGTATTTTTAACCAAAAGGTAAACGTAAAGAATCCGGTTGGCCATGAAGATTTTGGTAATCGAAGATAATGTCGAACTACTTAGGGATATTCAAATATTTCTGGAAGAGGAAGGCAATATTTGTGAAATTGCCCCCTACTTTAAATCCGCTTATGATAAGATAGGATTTTTTCCTTACGACATTTTGATTGTCGATATCACCTTGTCCGATGGTAACGGGTTGGACATTATCAAGGAAGTGAAAAAAGAGAACATTGACGCCGGAATCATTATCACTTCAGCTAAAGACGGGTTGGAAGATAAGATTTACGGATTGGAAATAGGTGCTGATGATTATTTGACCAAGCCCTTTTACTTGACCGAGCTCAACGCCCGAATTAAGGCACTCTACAGAAGAAAGGCATATCAAGGCAATCGAGAGATTTTTTTTAATGAAATCAAAATAAAACCGGACAGCCATGAAGTTTTTGTGCGGGACCAACTCTTGGACCTGACCAAAAAGGAGTTTGATATCATCCATTTTTTTATGGTCAACAAACACCGATTATTGACCAAAGAGGCCATAGTGGAACACCTTTGGGGCGACCACATTGAAATGGTGGACTCTTACAAGTTCATTTATACCCATTTGACCAACCTTAGAAAAAAAATAGCCAAAGTGGGAGGCAACAACTATTTGCAATCTATTTACAGTGTTGGTTACAAATTCACAGATCGCGAATGAAACTCATTAAAAAGACCAACAAATATTATTTGATTTTTCTGGTTATTCTGTTTCCCATCATGGTTGTTGTGGACTATTACGTCATTCAACTCGCGGTCAATTATGAAGTTGAGGACATTCTGCTCCATGAACAAGAACGTATACAGTATAATCTTGCCCAAAACAGGACACTGCCCCATTCCAATTACCTCATGGAGACAGAACCCCTGAACGTAAACTACCGCTCGGCCGAAGTTTTCAGGGATACCCTCATTTATGAGGCCTATGCAAAAAAAAATGTTCCCTATCGACTATATTCCTTTACTGTTTCCAAAGGACAACAGCCGCTAAAGATTACGCTGAAACATGTGCTGCTGGAAATCAACGAATTAATACGGTGGTTGTTCATTGCTACTAGTCTCATCATGTTGCTTTTGGGGATTGGCCTGTATTTTATGAACAGAAGAATTTATCAGTGGGCTTGGAACCCTTTTTTTGAAAATCTATCCAAGCTCAAAGATTATGGCGTTACCCAGGAAAAACCTATTCACTTAAAAAGTTCCAAAATCAGGGAGTTTGAGGAACTCAACGAAGTGGTGACCACACTTATGGACCAAGTGAGAAAGGATTTCCAAAACCTTAAAGAATTCAATGAAAACATTTCCCATGAGATCCAGACGCCTTTGACGATAATACGCAATAAAGTGGTACTCTTATTGGAAAGCAAAAATTTGGATGAAAAAGAACTGGGTCTGATGCAGACAATTCATCAAGAAACCAATAAACTCTCAAAGATTGGCAAGGCCCTTACCTTAATTTCTAGGATAGAAAATCAAGAGTTTAAACGGTTGGACAATGTGGATGTGCGTACCATGATAAAGAACATTCTTAGCAACATGGAAGAAATCATCCTCTTTAAAAAGCTACGGATAGATACCGAGATGGATACTGCGTTGATAGAATGCGATTATCTCCTGGCTGATATTCTCTTTACCAACCTGGTTAAAAATGCAGTACAGCACAATACAAAAGGAGGGTTTGTGAATATCCAATTAGATCAAGAAAAGCTTGTTATAAGCAACAATGGCGAGGTGCCGGAAGTGGATATGGAAAAATTGTTCCACCGTTTTCAAAAAGGAAACCCCGCAAAAGACTCCCTTGGTCTTGGATTGGCCATCAGTCAAAAAATTTGTGAAATCTATGGGTTTCGATTGGTCTACGAGAAAAACGACCAAGTACATTTGTTTTCAGTTTTTTTTGAAGGATGATGCCTTGATTTTTAAAAAAACAATTGTGAATTAAATTGAAATAGCTTAGATTAAAAACACCATATGGAAAAGAAAAAAACCTTAGAGTTTGAGGGACTGCAAAAAATTAAACGAGATTATGGGTATCTCATCAAGGTCTTTCAAGAAATGCTACAGTCTTTAGGCGAGACCGAACTAGTACGCATAATTGCCCACAAAAAAGAAGGACAGGAAAAACCCCCAACCGGCGTACCTGATGAAAAATTGGCACAAGCCTTGGGCATATCCTTTGAGTTGCTCAATCTTGTAGAAGAAAACGCAGCCACCCAATTTCGAAGGCAAACGGAAACCCAATTAGGATTGGAGTCTACTAGGGGTTCATGGGCAGAAACCTTTATGTTGTGGAAAAAAGCAGGAATTAAAGAAGATGAAATAGCGGGATTATTGCCAAAAATTAATGTAATGCCCGTACTTACGGCACATCCAACAGAAGCAAAAAGGCTTACGGTATTGGATATTCACAGGGAACTCTATGTGTTATTGGCAAAAAACGAGAACCCGATTTGGTCCGATGCTGAGCGCAGTGCAATTGAACAGGATATCAAAAGTATACTGGAGCGTTGGTGGCGAACCGGTGAAATCTATTTGGAAAAACCAAGACTCAAAGACGAACGCAGCAATGTAATGCATTATTTTGTCAATGTATTCCCCAAGGTATTGCACCTCGCGGACCAACGATTATTGGATGCCTGGAAATACATGGGTTTTTCGGAAAACCTTTTGGAACAACCGGAACAGTTTCCCACTTTGGAATTTGGAAGTTGGGTTGGTGGAGACCGGGACGGACACCCTTTTGTCACACCAGAATTTACCGCATCAACCTTACAATTGCATCGCCGTGCTGCATTGAAGATCCTAAAAAAAGAATTGGATGTCTTGGCACAAAAACTCAGTTTTTCAGAATTCCTTAGCGACATGCCAAAAGACTTTTTATCTGAAATCCAATCACAGGCCAAAGTGCTCGGAACAAAGGGACTGAAGGCCCTAGAGCGCAATCCGTCCGAGCCTATACGGCAATTCCTCAACTTAGTATTGGTCCGCTTGGAAAATACCATGGAAGAGCATTTTGACCCCAACGGCCACGAATATTTTAGGGGCTCAACAGATTTGGCGATCGAGCTTAAAAAACTTCGAAAAGCACTTTTTGATCTAAAAGCCCATCACATCGCCAAGCAATACCTTTTTCCCGTACAGCGACTTTTAAACTGCATTGGTTTCCATTTGGCAAAACTGGACATACGCCAAAACAGTGCTTATCACGAAATTGCTATGGGCCAGATATTGGATGCCGCGGGATTTAAGGATAGCAATTATGGAAATTGGGATGAGGATAAAAGACTTTCCTTTCTCAATCAAGAGCTTAACAGCAATCGTCCCTTTCTGGTAACAGGAACCGAATGTGGCCACGAAGCGGACAATATTTTGGGCTACTTCAGGAAAGTAAAAAAATATACCGAAGTATATGGCCCAGAAGGTATCGGTTCCGTAATTGTAAGCATGACCCGTAGTTTGAGCGACCTTCTTGTTGTATTTCTGTTTTTAAGGGAGGTAGGCCTTCAAGATGCCCATCTGCCGGTAGTCCCACTGTTGGAAACTATTGATGACCTTATAGCCGGCCCTCATATTCTGGATGCCTTTTTGAACCATCCAATGGTTGAAAGTCAGCGCGTACAAAAGGATGATTTTGTTCAGGAAGTAATGTTGGGGTATAGCGATAGCAATAAAGATGGTGGGATATTGACCAGCCGATGGAACATCTATAAGGCTGAAGAAAAGCTCACCGAAGTAGGAAATCGAAATGGCGTACAACTTCGTTTTTTCCATGGGCGCGGTGGCACGATCAGCCGTGGTGGTGGAAAAATCCATCGTTTCTTGGAAAGCATGCCTCCAGGCGCCATGAGTGGTCATATAAAAATGACGGTACAAGGTGAGACCATTGCCAATCAGTTTGCGAATCGATTGAATGCTACTTATAATCTGGAGATGTTGCTTTCGGGTACCGCAAGGCAAACCATGAGAACTATGGACAGCGAGAAGGACGAAACACTGTATACCGCCATGGACCGCCTTGTGGTATCGGCAAGAAGCCAGTACCGGCAACTATTGGACCACCCTAAATTCATTGAATTCTACAGCTATGCCACTCCGATAGATGTATTGGAACAAAGTAAAATTGGCTCCAGGCCAGCTCGAAGGACCGGTCAACGATCGTTGAATGACCTACGCTCCATACCTTGGGTGTTCAGTTGGAACCAATCGCGATTTAACTTGACAGGATGGTTTGGAACAGGGAAAGCCTTTAATACCTTTAAAAACGAATATCCAGAGGATTTTGAATACCTTAAAAAAGCGGCCCAGGATTGGCCATTGTTGAAATTTAGCCTGATTCAAATAGAGACCAATCTTTTAAATTCCGATGTGGAAATCATGAAGGTTTTCGCCGAATTAGTTCCCAATCCCTCCACTAAGAACGATTTACTTGGTCTTATCCTAAAAGACTACCGTACGTGTTTGGATGAAATTGAGAACCTAATGGGAGCCTCGGTTAAAGAGCGCAGAATCTCAAGACTTGAAAACAATAAGCTTAGAACCGAATCATTACAGATGTTGCATGAAATGCAAATAAGATCTTTAATTAAATGGAGGGGAATTCGGCAAACTGACCCTGAAGAATCGGGAAAACTCCTCCTTACCCTTTTGTTGTTGGTCAATGTTTTGTCCGGAGGGTTGAAAGGTACAGGTTAAAATGGGCTATATCCAACCGTGAACAATAGATGCCGTAATTTTAATAATCAGGGGATTCCAAGTGTGCGGAATGCCCAATTGGGATGATACTTTAACCTCTATAAATTATACCTATCACATAAAAGGTCATTTAAAATCCAACATGGCTTTGGTGGGTTTTTCGGTGGGCAATCCATCCTATTGATGTACAAAAAGTTAAAAATGATTCAAATTTAGAAATGGTCCTGTCCTAATAGGACCATCAATACTGTTGACAAGGCCCCTGAAAAATCAGAGGTCTTTTGTTTTTATTGCAAGCAATACTTGGAGGGAACCTTTAGTTCCGCTACAAGGCTTCTTAAACAGGAAAAGTGGAATAAGGAGTTGTCCTCCGTTTGATTGGTTAGGATGAAGTCGAAGAATTAATATTTTTATCCAAAGACAAAAAAATGAATATTCCAAAGTTGCTCAAAGTGCCCTTTCCACCCCCTAAGCGCAGCTTAAAAAAGTTCTTTTTTATACTATTGCTGGGACTAAGTTGTAGTCTTTTTATCTTTTTGTACAATCCTTTTGAAATTGCATCACAATCCGGGGATGTATTTAGCAACCTGATATTACTCAGCTTGGGAATCGTTTTTGCATTGTCCATCCTATTTATGGAGTGGGTAATCCCATGGCTTTTTCCCTATTATTTTAGAAAATGGACGATAGGTAAGGCCTTTTTCTGGTATACCTTGGTATTGCTCTTTGCGGGTACGGTTAATTTCATATATAAAAACATATTGGGGGGATTTAGGGAATTTACTTTTTTGGAATTGGTTTTTGTATTAGGCAGGACATTGGCCATAAGCGGCACTGTGGCCTTCTTTATTGTTGGGCTATACCAATTGTTGAACAGAAACAAATTGGCCCGTCTGGTCGCTGGGGAACAGTTCACCTTTAAGGCGTCTGATGGTAAATCCTATCGTTTGGACTTGAATCAAATCCTCTACCTGTCCAGTGATGACAATTATGTGGATATCCATTATATGGAAAACGATGTGCGCAAAAAGCTGATCGTGCGGTCCAGCTTAAAACATTTGGAAACGCAATTGGTGAATCCCATATCCCCTATACAAAGGTGTCACCGACAGTATCTGATCAATACGGCCCGAGTTGCCATACAAAAATCCACAAGCAGAAGCATGGTATTGCAGCTCTTGGACCAACCTGATAGCATTCCAGTTTCGTCCCAATATGTTAAGGACATCAAAGCGGCGATTGTTCGTTAGCCCCAAATACTTGTGTATTCCCCACAACCCTTCGTTTTATTGGGGTTTAACAATAGGGTTCTTACTTGTTTTGTGCATCGGGAAATAGTTTCCGACAATGTAAATCATATCAAATGAAAACGCTTAAAACAATGAAAGCTTTTGTGAAGGTATTGTCGTTTTGTGCATGTGTAACAGGTTTGGTCGCTCAGGGTCCCGGGATTTCAGAAAACCAATCAAAAGCGGCACTTAAAAAAGAAATGAAGGAAATTATAACCTCCTTTGTGGAGGATTATAAAACCGACCGTCATGCCGCGGAAAAACGAGTGGTAGGGATTACAGTTCCCAAGGTCAATGGCGAATGGACCATTACGGTAACCGGCAAGGAGATTGGGAATAAAAAATGGGAAGTTTTGCTGACCGAGGGCTTACCTAAGATACCCACGTACGTATACCGCGCCGAGGTCAGCGCGTTAAGGGCTATTTACAACGGAGAGATGAATGCCATGACTGCGCAGATGAAAGCATTTTCAACCGATTATGCCCCCCTGGATGCAGAGGAAATCAACGGATACCAGCCTACTGAAGAAGAGGATGGAGCAATGAATGCCTTTTCCTTCCATTTTTGGACCAAAGGATTTCCCGAAGTGATACCATTTCGTCCCAGCGCTACTAGAAAAGCCCATGGTGCTGGAGGCACAATCTTTTATTACGAAAAGGGATTGCGAACCGGCTGGTTAAATATGTTGCCGGGAGACCGTGTGCGGGAAGATGCTAGAGAGCAGGCCATGCCTTTTCCGATGATGGGGGTCATGATCAAGGGCACGGCAAAGGGCATTGTCGATGGTGAACCGGTAACGGTTTCTGAAGGGAATACGGTCTTTATCCCTGCCAATGTCCATCATAAATGGTGGAATGAGACCAAGGAGAGCGTTGAACTTATCCTTATCATGTTTGGTAAAGGAGCATAAAATTGGGTCATCGATGGAAAAAGACATAGCACTATCAAAACAATGGGTGCAATTTGGAGGCCTTTCCGGAATTTTAAGCACGGTACTTTTTTTACTGTTGATTTTAATTGATATTCCCAGTTATCTCGAGTTTTTCTTTGCTGGTCTATTTGGTATTGCCTATGCGCTAATCGGCTTTGGCATCCATCATACCATAAAGTTGGAAAGGGATACCGTAACAAGTCGTTTGGGCGCGTTATTTGTATTTGTGGCAGGAGTATTGTTTAATGTGATGCTCATGATGCAGTTGACCTTTAGGGGACAATTGGAAATGTACCGAAGTGAAATCTTGGCATTGACAGATACTGAGCTTTTTGATCAATGGATTAGAATCACAGACACCTTACAACTGGGAATACAGTTTTCTATTGACCTTATGACCGCTTTTGCCATGATACTTTTCTCAACAGTAATGTTTAAACATCGCTTTTTTGGCCCGTCATGGGCCATTAGTGGAGCTATCATTGCCGTAGCTTTAGTAGTCGTTAAATGCATATCATTTCCGCTGACCCCAGGAGAATTGGGAATACCCTTCGTTTTGGGACCGCTGATTTCCCTCTGGTTTTTGGCTGTTTGTGTGCAAAGCCTTAGGGTCTACAAAAGAATAGGAACTACGGCTGTTGATGCGAATACAAATCGGTAAAAAATGAATTTAGCAATAGCCGTACTTTCAGGGATAGGTGCAATACAGGGGCTTTTATTTGCCGTCTTAATTCTTTTGAAAAAACAAAAAAAGCGATACGATTGGATATTGTGCATTTGGTTTTTGGTTTTCTCATTGCACCTCTCCTTAAAGTTTGGTTTTGAATTTAATGCTGTTGAACTATCCGACATTCTGATCATGACCCTAGGGTTTCTTCACGGACCCTTCTTTTGGATGTATGCCCGAGCTATTGTGGCAAAAGGAGAATATCCAAAGGATTTGGTTCACTTCATCCCGTTTGTATTGTTCCTTGTAGGAAGCTTTGTTGTGGGGGACGTACATAATCCCAAATGGGAAATGAGCATACTTATTCCCAAACTACTGGTACTTACCGTATATCCCTTAATGGTACTTCGCTTGATTGGAAACAGGGAAGAAGGTAAAAAGTCCAGTAACCCTGCGGTGTTGGCGCCTCACTATTTATGGATCAAAGCGGCAGCTTATATCTTTCTGATAAGTATGGGAATTAGTGTGATACGGCTGTCGATTGAGCTTCTTGTTGGGGTTTCCTATTTCGTCTTTTGGGATGTTTTGCGCTATGTGCTGCTCGTTATGGTCATGGGCTTTTTTGGCTTAAAATATGGCACGGTTTACAGGCCAGAGGAAATTCGACCCGCGCCCAAAAGGTTGAAATATCAGTACAGCCCCCTGAGTGAAAAGAAAATGGGGGACATACGTAGGACCATTGAACATTTCTTTCAAGAAAACAGCGCGTATTTAAACCCAAAATTTTCATTATCACAACTTTCACAGGCCACCAAAATCCCTAATCATCATTTGTCCCAGGTCATCAATTTGAAAATGAACACCAAATTTTATGAATTGGTGAATTCAAAACGAATCGATTATGCCGTGGAACTCATGAGTGGGAAGGACCAAATCGATTTGACTTTGGAGGGTCTGGGATATGAATGCGGATTTAATTCAAAATCCGTGTTCTTCGAAAACTTTAAAAAATACACGGGTAAAACACCGGGTGACTTTAGAAAGCAAATTAGTTCGGATTAATTAAGCCATTCCAATAAATCAAATACTTCCCAAATATTTGTAGGTTGATGATTATTACCAGTATGCGCTTTTTAGAAAAATCAAGAGGCATCAGAAAAATTTGCCTTGTTGTGGCATCTAGTTTTTTGGGGGTGATTAATGACCTTGGTGCTCAAACCGCTTCAATAGCCTTGGATTCTACCCAATATTTTTCATTTCATAATAACTATTGGATGAACCTGCATCATTTCCTATATCAAAAAGCCAGCGGCAGTCAGCTATCCAAGCTACAGCAAGACGGGGATAAAATGTTCGTCATTGGAGAGAAGGCAGTGGAGGAATCGTTGTATGGCGAACAGCGTTCAACCCTGGACAGTGCCATTAGTTATTACAAAAACAACTTGATTCAAAGAGGCCTATTGCGTGGATTGGGATATGAACGTTACTGGCTGCAAAAACAAGTCGGGTTTGAGGCGATAGCTAATACCACCGTTTCACAGGAATTTGTAGATGTAATGAACCATGTCTCCAAAACCTATAAAGAAACCTATTGGCCCATTCATAAAAAACACAATGAAGAAATACTTGAATACCAAATAGCAAACATTCGGCAACTTGAAAAACGAATTATACCTAGAATGGTAGGACTTTCCTTAACTCCATGGCCAAGTGGCGAAAAAGTCAGGGTAGACCTCACAACTTACGCAAACTATGCAGGAGCCTATACGCCAACAAGGCCAATTTTTAATGTTGTTGTGTCCACCATTGATCCAAGGTCCAACAGCCCTGATTTTTTGGAGACTATTTTTCATGAGGGTTCCCACCTTTTGTTTAGGTACGGGGGTCCTTGGCGGGAACATATTTTTCAAACCTATGACGCAGGGGATTACAAAATGAAATTCCCAAGACATTTATGGCATGTTAGCCTGTTTTATCTGTGTGGTCAGGTATGCAAGGAAGAATTCGCGAAGATTGGGATAACCAACTATGAGATGACCATGTTCACCCGGAACATTTTTAAAACCTATCACCATCCCGAACTTTTTGGTATCCTGGATAATTATATGATGCATGCCCTTACGCTGGATGCTACCGCAACGGAACTTTTACAGGTGCTGGAATTAAAATCGGAGAAGTAGCGTTGCCTGGGCAACTCAATAAAGATGAACATGTATGAACAAAAGGGATTTTATCAGAACCGCTGGGGCAGCCACACTTTATACCGCCCTGAACCCAATGACCAGTCTTGGAAATAGCACTATACCTTCGGAAACCAAGAGTGCACTTATCCTTGGCGGAAGGGGGTTTATTGGACCAAGAATCGTGGAGGACTTTATTTCCAACGGATATAAGGTGACGCTATTAAATCGTGGGAAGACCAACGCACACCTCTTTAAGCAGCTTCCCGTGATTATTTGCGATCGAGAGACCGAATCACAAAGTGGGTTGAAAAGTGTTGCGAAAGAATATCGGTCCAGTTACTGGGACGTGGTGGTTGACACTTGGCAAAAATCCCCAAAGGCCGTTTCAGATTTTTTAGAGCTATTCCAAGGACAGTTTGGGCATTATCATTATATTTCAACGGTATCGGTCTATGACAAATGGAATAAGAAGCATATCACCGAAACAGAACCTTTAAACCCGCTTCCGAGTTTTCCCAAAACCATTGCAGAAGAATTTAGGTATGCTATCCGAAAAACTTTAGCGGAGGAAACCATTCGTGAAAAAATAAACAATTATACCATTTACCGCTCACACGGAATGAAAGATTTTCGGGTGACCCGCCCAGAAGACCCCAATGCCGAACCTTTTTGGCCGGTGCGATTTTATAGGGGAGGGGAGATTCTACTGCCCCTGGTTAAAGACCACCATATACAGCTGACCGATGTTACCAGTCTTTCCCGCTTTATTGTACACTGTTCCAAAAACACAATTTTTGGTCCGTTCAATGTAGCCTGCCATCCCACTCCCTTTAAGGACTATGTTTCCAGTCTTGTTCTGGCAATGGGTATGCCAAGGAAATTACATTGGATTGAGGGTGAATTTTTAGCGAAAGAAGGATTAGCACCTTACAAGATAGTGCCCTTATGGAAGCCAAAACCTGAAGGCTCTTATTATTTCAACGTTCAAAAAGCCATTAGCGCAGGATTTGTAAGCCGCCCACTTATGGAAATGGTTTGTGATCAAATTAAAGGCTACCTTAGCAGGCATCCCAATGACGATGTTAGGTTTGGAACCATGCAGGGGAAAAAGAAATTAAAATACTACTCCATGGAAAA
Organism: Bacteroidota bacterium; assembly: GCA_039184365.1. GTDB lineage: Bacteria > Bacteroidota > Bacteroidia > Flavobacteriales > Flavobacteriaceae > Croceivirga. The sequence goes on from JBCDBE010000001.1 coordinate 86,590, forward strand.
AGAAAAGGAAATCATCCAAAAGTGGCTTTCAAATTAATTTTTCATTCTTTAAGAGAAGACCTATGGAATTGATCAAAAACCATTGAATTACTATGAAAAAGAATCTCATTTTAGCCCTTTTTTTTCTCTTGCTATGGCCATGTAATGGCCAAGAATCTTATGATACACCTGTGCAAGACGGGTTGTCCGGGTGGTACAGGATTTCCATATTATATCCAAACGGAGAAGGAAAACATTTTGATATGGACTATTATTCAAAACAGCACATGCCCATGGTTGCGGCACTTTTCGGAGATAAACTAAAAGGCTACGCCATTGATAAAGGCCTGACCGGACGTACGCCAGATGATGTCGTTCCCTATCTTGCTATTGGTTATTTTTACTTTGAACAACTGTCTGATTATAAAGAGGCGTTCGGTCCAAATGCAGAAAAGATACGTGGCGATATACCCAACTATACCAACATACAACCTATTGTTCAAATAAGTCAAGTCATTAAGTAGCACGCTGAGCTTAACTATGCCCATGATGGCCAAAATCAAACCCTACCACCAGCGGGGTATCGACAATCTGGTGACCGAATATAAAAATGACCCTAGGTTTATTGCCCTTATAATCGGGGGTTCGGTGGCCAAAGGATATGCGCGCGCCGATTCGGATATTGATTTCATGATGTTGGCCACGGACGAAGAATTTGAAAAGCGCAAATCAGAAAACGACCTTTTTATCAATCGGACCGATCTTACGGATTATGAAGGAGGTTTTGTTGATGGGAAGCTGGTCAATATGGCGTATCTGAAATTGGTGAACCAAAAAGGCAATGAGCCAACTCGGGCGGCCTTTGACGGTGCTTTTGTTGCGTTCTCCAAAATTGAACGATTGGATCAGCTGATAGAAAGTATCCAGCATTATCCAGAGGAATTAAGGAAGAAAAAACTTAGGACCTTCTATTCGATGTCCTTTATCCAGAACTGGCTAATGAATGAAGCAGAGCGGCACAACAACCTTTACACTAAAAGTAGGGCGGCATCGCAGTTGGTGTTGTTCACGGGACGGTTGATCTTGGCCCATAACCGTGTTTTTTTCCCATACCACAAATGGTTTAATGAGTATTTGGGCAGATGCCATGAAAAACCCAAAGGATTAATGCACTTGATGGACGCCTTGCTCCGTGAGCCCAGTGCAAAAAACGCCAATGTGCTTTTTGAGACCATCAAAGGTTTCCAGGATTGGGGCGTTTCGGATATCGAAGCGTTTTCATGGTTTATGGAAGAAGTGGAATGGGGTTGGATGCGCAATCAAGCTAGTTTGGAAGATTGGTAAACGTAATTTTGTTGATGAAATAATTTGTCCCAACACAAAATAAGCCACGTATGAAAGTTAACTTTTTTAAGCCTCTTTGTGTATCCTATATGCGATTGTTGATTGTTCTGCTCTCCAACCCTTTGATGAATGTCCATAACATGAACGCCCAAACAACAAAATCCGAAATTCGAATGACCAACAAAGGGTATTGCCTCTTTTTGAATGGGGAGCCCTTTTACGTTAAAGGAGCTGGCCTGCATCATGGGGATATGAATGCCTTAGCTCAACATGGTGCAAATTCCCTACGGACTTGGAGCACGGAGAATGGAAAGGAAGTCTTGGACAAAGCCCATGAACTGGGTTTAAAGGTGATGATGGGCATATGGGTTGGTCTGGAACGCCATGGTTTTGATTATAATGATAAGAAAGCGGTCAGTGACCAATTGGAACGCATCCGTAAGCAGGTCATCGCCCTTAAGGACCATCCTGCACTCATGTTGTGGGGTATTGGCAACGAATTGAACCTACAATCCCAAAATACCAAAGTTTGGGATGCGGTAAACGACATTGCCAAAATGATCCATGAAATAGACCCGAACCATTTGACCACCACTCCTTTGGCCGGTATCGATGAAGAACTGGCAACCCTAGTGACGGGAAAAGCGCCTGAAGTGGATTTTTTAAGTGTGCAACTCTATGGTCCAATGGATGTTCTTCCAGAAATTATTGCAGCCTCCAAATATAGTGGACCTCTTTTAATTACCGAATGGGGCGCTACGGGGTACTGGGAGGTGGAAAAAACAGAATGGGGCGCCCCCTTGGAAAACCATAGTTCCAAGAAGGCAGACCTGTATCTAAGTCGTTATCAAAAATCCATTTTATCGCAGGCGAACCAAGTATTGGGTTCCTTTGTTTTCTTGTGGGGCCAGAAACAGGAACGCACCCCTACCTGGTTTGGTATGTTCATGCCAGATGGTAATGAAACGGAGTCCGTTGATATGATGCATTTTGTTTGGAAGGGCCAATGGCCCAAGAATCGAACCCCGCGACTGGAAGACGTTACTTTGGCAGGAAAGCGCGCATATGACAACATTAGGCTTAGCGCTGGCGAATCGTACATGGCCCAGGTTGTCGTTAAAGATCCTGACGGGGACGAATTGACCTACCGATGGGAAATTATGAAGGAAAGCCAGTCTACAAAAACCGGAGGGGATGCCGAATACATTCCAGAAAAAATAAATGGGCTATTTGCGAAACCCTTTACCGATGCTGTCTCTTTTAGTGCTCCAAAAGGCAAAGGCGGGTATCGGTTGTTCATATATGTGGAAGATGGCCACAACCATACGGCACATGCCAACATCCCTTTTTGGGTAGAAGATTAGAGAGCGTGATAAAAGCATCAAGCCAATAGAACCGAATTACCGCATTTAAAGTTTTGCCAGACCATTTTCCATATCGGGCAATAGCTCAACCATTTTTTGTGAAAAGTGTTCCTTAATATCCTGTGAATACGTTCGATAGGCAACACATCCAACAATCAGTGCCCCGACAAGCAAAGCGGTAATTACAATTCTCAATGCAACGGTATTTTTTGAACCAATCATCATCAAATATGTTAACACGAAGTTAAGAAAAACAGTTGAATTAAGAGAATATTAACAATACATACGTTTTTAAATGCGGCTCAAACAAATACTGGCGCTTAAATTCTGCGATGTAAACCCCAGAGAATTCCTGCTTTACAATAGATAGTCACACTTTTTAATAGACTTTCAACCGAAACAATATAATTTTAAGAAAATTCCTACGTTGGTATTTCAAATTAAGGCCTGATGCAGCTTGAAATACCGGAATTTACCTTAAGAAACTCGCCATTTCCTTTGATTGCAATGGACGACAACCTTACCATTCTTGGTTCTTCAAAATCCGTTGCGTCATTTTTTGAACAGCCAGGGAAATACCAATTCAAAACATTCAAAGGGATTTTTGGAGAAGTGCCTCAAGGATTTATAAAAGCTATAAAGCAAAGTTGTAATTGCGTTGAAACCCTGTCCGTAATTTCAAAAACAGGCCGGTTAAGATGGATTAAAACATCTATTTTCCCCATGGCCCCGGAATCCAAAATCTTTCAAGTCTATTTTGATGATGTGACCGAGGAAAAAGTTCAGTACGAATTGGCTATACAGGCCAAGCAGATTGCAAAAATCGGTAGTTGGAAAGTTGATTTATTGACGAATGTGGTCTCGTGGTCCAATTTAACTAGGGATATTCATGAAGTGCCTCAGGACTTTGCTCCCGATTTGGATAAAGGCATTAATTTTTACAAAAAGGGGGTACATAGGGATAAAATAGTCGAAGTGGTTTCCGAATGTATAGAAAAGGGAAAGCCGTTTGATCTTGAGTCGATTATTGTCACGGCCCAAGGGAATGAGAAATGGGTAAGGGCCATAGGGGAAGCTGAGATAAGCAATGGAAAGACCATAGGCTTTAAAGGGGTTTTCCAGGATATAGATGAAATAAAAAGGGAACGCCTCCGCAACCAAGTGGTCGACAACAGAATGCGTTTGGCGGTCCAAAGTGCAAACATAGGAATATGGGATTGGGATGTGGTGAGCAATGATCTCATATGGGACGATAATATGTTTGCCCTGTTCGAAGTTGATCCAGAGAAATTTCAACACGCCTATGAGGCATGGGAGTCGTCCTTGCACCCTGATGACAAAGAGAAAGCAACGTATAAGGTACAACGTGCCCTTAAAGGGGAAAAAGACTTCGATACGGAATTTAGAATTATTAAGCAGGATGGGTCCATTGCCCATGTACAAGCTCGCGCCCAGGTGGTTAGGGATGAAAAGGGAATGCCCTTGCGGATGGTGGGCATTAATTCAGATATTACCAGAATTAAACGAAAAGACGAGCGACTCCGGAACTTATTGGAACTTACCGAAAAACAAAATCAAAAACTTGTCAACTTTGCCCACATTGTAAGCCATAATCTCCGCTCCAATTCTGCAAACATATCCATGCTTTCCGGAATGTTGTTGTCAGAAAATATCCTAGGGAGAAGAAAGGAGTTTATTGGAATGATTCAAAAATCATCCGAGAAGCTTGAAGATACATTAAACCAATTGAACGAAATCGTAAAAATCCAAGCTACCGATAAAAACGATTTAACCCAATTGGGTGTTAGGCCCATTTTAAAAGATGTATGCGATAGTATAAACGCCATAATTGAGCAATGCAAGGCAAAAATCACGATAAGTATCGATGAAAATCTTAAGGTCCGGGGAATAAAGCCTTATTTGACAAGCATTTTTCTTAACCTTTTAACCAACAGCATCAAGTACCGAGCCCCCCGTAAAGAACCAAAGATTACTGTAGAAGCCAAAATCTTAAAAAATCAGACCATTTTAATTTTTAAGGACAATGGCCTGGGAATTGATTTGAAAAAGCATGGAAAAAACCTCTTTGGCATGTATAAAACATTCCATGACCATAAAGATTCAAAAGGGATTGGGCTTTTTATTTCCAAGAATCAAATGGAAGCGATGAACGGAAAAATTGAAGTGAAGAGCCAACCAGGGGCAGGCAGTACATTCTACCTGTATTTTAAGAACGAATCGTAGAAAAGAAATGGGGGCAAAAAAATTATTTTTAGTTGATGATGACGATATTTTTAGAACAGCTGCCGAAGTTCTTATCAAATCCCAAGGACTGGCAGAAGAAGTGGTTCAATTGGAAAATGGATTATTGGCCTATAATGCCTTAGTATCTTTGGAAAATAAACCGGACGAATTACCAGAGGTAATGTTTTTGGATATCAATATGCCCGTAATGAATGGCTGGGAGTTACTGGAAGAGTTAAAACGGGCTCCCCAAATTATTCGAAGCAAGGTTCAAATTCACATCCTTACCTCATCTATTGCTCCTGACGATCTCAATCTTTCAAAAACCTATGGGTTTATTAATGGATACATTACCAAACCCTTGACCAATTCGGATATCGAAAAAATTAAAATGGGCCTTTAGGACGTTACTTCAAAAGAATGGCAACAGCCCCAATAGCGGTCACCGCCAAAATGAACTTTCGATAAAGGGAATCGTTGATATATTTCAGTATTCGGGTTCCCAGAAAAAATCCCAACAATAAAGCAGGAAACAATTTTAAGTTAAGGAGTAGGGTCTCTGATGTGATGGTCTTCCATACAAAAACGTGAAAGGGCACTTTGAACAGATTCGTAATAAAAAACAGCCAGGCTGCCGTGCCTACAAACTCATTTTTTGGTAATCGAAGCATTAAAAAATAGAGATTGGTAAAGGGTCCTGCCATGTTCCCAATCATGGTGGTCAATCCTGAGAGAATTCCGCTTCCTGAAGCAAACGTCCAATGTTTGGGAACCGTTTTAGATTTTCGAATGTCCCAAAAGACCATTAGTCCAAGACTTGTAAAAATGATAGCGACCATTGCTGTTTTGAAC
>JBCDBE010000002.1:0-86890 GCA_039184365.1 Bacteroidota bacterium
AAACCGGTATACTTAATATTCCAATTCGGAATGGGAATTTCACGGAAGGCATCCAAGTTCACCCTATTGACGTCTTGACCCGTATAGGCCGCAAAGAACGCGGGAAGCAATACATCTTGACTCGTTTTTCCATATCCGATAGGGAAGCCTTCTTCATCCCGGTCCTGCACATTAATACCACGATCGGAAACAATTCTATTGGCAATCGTAAGGCGATTGGCCTTAAACTCTTCAAAGGTTTGGGAATCAAATTCATCACTTTTCCTGAAAACCGTACCCAACATCATGGTTGAAATACTGAAATTACCAATATTGTTGATTAAACCGGTTTCACCCTGTGCCCAAAGGTCGGGCACATAATTCTCTTGTAGACTATTTGAAATTTGGCGATCTGCCAAGATATCGATGGTCAAGTCCTGGGTCGGTTGGGCAGTGGCCGTAATGTTCAGGTTCTTGGCACTGTTTTGCAAGTATTGCGAATTGAATTCGGGAAAGCTGGTCAACCATCCCCTGCGCGCTGCCTCAAAACGAACGTTTCGCTGACTTCCAAAAACAAAACCTAAGGTAGGCCTACTGGTCCCAATAAAACCAATGGACTGGGTGTACCCCGGTAATACCTTACCATTATTTTCACTGTAATTTACATTGACCCGTTTCACCATGGTCAGGATATCAACAAGCGTATTCCACGTTTTGGACGTCTTGCCCTTTGGTTTTTTGTCCTTTCCTTCAGTGTTGTCTGCATTTGAACTCCTGCTTCGTGGAGCGGCAATTCCAGAAGTTGCCTTGCCCGTCCTTTTTTTAAGGCCAATAAAATCATAAAAGCCCTGCATGGTCATATTGGCCGTGAGCGTGTGTGTATTGGCATTTTGAACCGTATTAATGCTTTCTCCGGCAACCTCAATAAGGGCATCCCCACCCCTTTGCCAATCAAAATTACTGGTGTAGGTGTATTGGGCATTGATAAAACTGAGGAAAGGGAATTTATCAAATGGGAGTTCATAGTTCAACTGCATCTGCTGTGAGTGCCTATTGGGCTCCCCCACGTCAAAGAAGCCATCCCATAGATCTAAGGTGTTATCGATTACCGGCCTTCCCTCCAAGTCTATATCGGAGGTAAAATAGTTTCTTACAATATTGTTATTGGACGCCGTCAAATTTAGACGCAAGGATTTCGTTAGGCTATAATTTAGTGCATATTGCCAATTAAAGAGATAGTTACGTTGTTGGAGGGTAGGCAGTTCCAAAAAATCACCATCGCCAAATACTCCCCTGAAACGCTGCTGGTTAAATGATCTGTTATAATTGGCATTTAAGGAAATACTGGTGGGCAGCACATTAAAATTCAATTCTTTCAACCACTGCCAATATTTACTTGTCAACAACGAATCTGATTTTGCGAATGGGGCTACGGGTGCCGGCTTAAAATTATGGTTATACACAAAACCGGTGTTCACATTTTCATCCTGTAGATCCTCAATTTCAAAATCTCTGTGATTCGTTTTATTGTAGGAATAATTGAACGTAAAGTTCTCGATGTCATAAAAGTTGGCATCGGCTTCCTCACTTCTATTTTTTCTTACTCCAATCAAATTGATACTTCTGCGTTTGGTATAGTCTTCCGCTTGTTCCCTAACGGCATCCTTTCCTTCTTGAGTGGCCTCGGCGTCAATGAGGTCGTCCAATTTTAAATCATCGAAAACGGGGTCAAACTCCGGTGTGATCAAGGTTTCGGAAATTCCAAAATTGAAAGGTATCTGCAATCCCCATTGCTTTGGGAACAGCTGCCCCACATTTACATTGGTCACCACATCATAGGAAATGGCGTCCTCCCTTGCCCGTTCGTTGGGCAATTGGTCCAATGTACCAAAACCTGAGGTACTGGTGCTTGCCGTGGCACTTACATTGGCAAAATCCGCCATATTGGCATCCAAGGCAGCAATGGCCGCCCAACCTCCATTATTGTCCAGTCCTGCCAAACGAAGTTCATTGAACCAAACCTCGCCACGTGCTGGAGAGGTATCCGTATTCTTAACGCCCACCATCATGGCCCTAATGCTTCCAAAGGACGGGTTTCCCTTAATACCTATCCTATTTATCCCTAAGGTCCTTGGAGCAAATTCATCCACTTCCATTACTTCGCCATTTACGACCTCATAGAATCGGAGTTCGTTTAGCGGTACCCCATCGTCCCTCTGTGCAATGCGAAGGGATTTTACCCTGTTCAAGTCGGTCAAATCAATATCAATTTCATTGACCTCGGGCCAAATCACATCTTCTTCCGTAGAACCGAAGGGTGTAAATTGTAACGATCGTTCAATCTGATAAAAGTTTTCCGAGAAATCAGTTCCAATACGCAAAAAACCAACCAAAGGTGTATCATCATCAGAATAATCGGTATTAAATATTTTTTCGGCGTGCATGAACATTTTGATGCTTTCATACTGGCGTACGTCAATGTTCACATTTTTAAAGACTCCACGACTGTCCTGGGATTCCAAATTTTCCACCACAAAGGATAACGACTGTTCGTTCTGGCGAATAATAGTATTATTATTGTTCAATTGTTCCCTAATTACCCCAGGAGGCAACACATAAGGTATGGGTGTCCGACCACTATTCTCTTCGATATTAACCGTGTTGACATCGGTAATGGTGCCATCATCCCCAGGAATATCATCTACCCCAGGTTGAAGGGTATTGGTGTAGCTTCGCCAATCGCCACGCACCAAATCCAAGGTTGCAAAACGAAGGACCACATCATCGGAAAAACCAGTGAGGTACATCCGCATAAAGCTTATGGAACGGAAATCTGTAATCCCACCAATGGCATCGGTAAAATCAGTTAGGGGAATTTTATATTGTATCCATCTTCGGTTTAATTGTCCCCCGTTGGGCAAGGTAGGGGTTTGCCCTTCCCTAATATCAGTGACATAACGATCATCAACTGTGGTATTGGGTTGAATGGGGATACGGTATTCATAATAGCTGTTGACCGTATTCATGGTCAGGTCACGATCCACATCTTCCACATCGGGAAGGGTGGTGGACCCCCTGTCCGTATTGGTTACCGTTACCGGAGAGTTTCCATCTGGGTTATTAAAATCCAAATAACGCTCCAAAATCCCTCCCTCACGATTCAGATAGTATATATAATTGTCCAACGCAGGATCGTTTGCAGGACCGTTGTAAATTGTTGCCTCTTGGGCATCATCGAAACCATCGTACCCAATATCCTGTTGGGTCCTATTTGCCTCATCAACATCAAAAGCATAGACCAAAGCCTGTGTAGAAGGTACCTGTCCCCATATGGTTTCCCTTGGCACCTCATTATTGGTACTTGCCGGGAGCCCATTTTCATACTGTTTTCGACCATCTTTTAGAATATCTTCCGAAATATTTCCTAGATTCAACACCAATTCGCCTGTATTGGCTCCCGTGGTTTCTCCATCCACATAGGGATCCAGTACCCAGAATTGAACGAATTCCACATTGGATTGTTCAAAATTGGTACTGCTCAAGGAACGCATAATACCTGCCCAATTATCCTGCGGTGACCCCTGGAAAGAAGGGTTGGCATTGTAGGGTCCTTTTTGATTGGGATAGTAGGCAATGTCCAATGTGCCTTGAACGGTTGTTTGTCCTTGGGCAATATCTATGGTAGGAAAAACCTCATCGATGAAAACCCTTCGTGTTGCGTTCAAGGAAATGTCCTGATCGGTTACTCCAGCCGGTCTTTGGTTGGTATAAAAGATAGGGTCAATGGTGTACCAAGCCATCTTTGCCCGTTCAAAACCAACATCCAATCCTGTCAATCCATTGGCGAATTCCTCTGGTGGACTGGACAAAAACCAACCTAAAGACGAACGTATATCAATCAGTGCCTGAGCGCCTTCAAAATCATCCAAGTAGGTCGTGGTCTCCCCTTGAAAATCGGCATTTTTTGGTGAATTGGGGCTCAAAAAGGCAAATTCCCCCCTAAAGGAAAGATTGGAGGGAACATCGGTATCAATATTCGGTAACTTATTTGCTAGTCGTGTTAAAAAAGGGATCTCGGTACTGAAATTTCCATTTAGTCCAAAAATGGTGTTGTTTACCGGTTCAATACCAAAATTGGCCTTTTGGGTCAAAGGCCTTTCATTTAAATTCAGTAAGGTGGCGCCCAACACAAAGTTTTCATTGAACTGATGTTCCACATTTACTCCGGTAAACCTTCTGGTTTGTTGACCAAAAACCGCATTGTTTTCCACGGAAATGTTGATGGGGGTATTGGAGGCTTCCAAACTGGGATCCAATAATTGTACCGTTCCTGCTTGATAGTTCACCGTGTAGTCGATACCCTCCTGTAACTGTCGCCCCCCTGCGGTTACCCGTACCGAACCCCTGGGCACGTTAAATGCTCCAATGGGAATACCGTTGTTCCCTTGCGATTTATAACGCCCCTTTATCTGAAAACGGTTCTTCTCCGCATCCTGTAAAGAGGCCGCCTTAGTTTTGGCATACATGTTTCGGAACACATAACGCTGTTGGTTCACGTTGTAGCCTTGGTCGTTTTCAACATCGTAGGTTCCACCGCCCAATAGATCAAAAAGGAATTCACCAAAAGGTTCCACTCGGGTAAAAATGATGCGCCCTGTTTGCGGGTCAATAGTTATCCCCGGTAAATAATCAAAGAACCCATCGCCCCCGGATTGCACATCATTGTAGATGTTCAATCTGTCGAGACTGAAAACGTTGATCAATATCCTGTCCTCCAAATTTGCAGGCCATCCTGCGTTAACATCTACTGGGGTAATGTAGTTTCTAGGGGTAGGATCTGAATACAAGATGTTCATACGGAAATCTTCCTGGCTCAACTGAAAGGCACCCGTGGAATAGATATTTTTCATCATCAAATCCCAAATGGGATCGTCCACGTTGGTAATGTTACTTTTTAGCAACTTTAAAATCAAGGTGTTGTTTTCAATAATTGGCGTTGCCCCTCCTGATACCGTGGTCGCGTCCACTCCCCCATTGGCAAATTCGCCCACTTGAAACACCTCGCCATTGAACGTATATTGAAAAGCTACGCCCAAAACCTCATCGTTACTCAGTCGCTGACTTAGGGAAATATACCCTAACTGGGAGTTGAACTGATAATCCCGCCCTACTTCCAGTTTTCTAGCATTTTCCAAAATGGCATAATCAAACCCCTGATTGGGGTTATACCCTCCTGTGGCCGTTATATTAAATCCCTGTTCCACCGTGGCAATGTCCCGTATCTGTTCCGTTAATGCCCCTCCATTGCCAATAAGTGCTGGATCAAAATCGTTGTTTGGGTTTTGGGGTAAAATTCCAGTTCCAACCTCATTAAAGAAAGTAGCTGGTGGAGTACCCTGAATACCTATTCTTGTTTTTTCCATGCCATTAGGTCCCAGTTCCCCCTCACCTAAATCTTGAAGGGCAACCACGTTTCTAACATTCAAAGTTTGCTGGTTTCTATTGGTCACCCAAACCTCCAGACGGGTAATCTGTACCTGGCTATTGATAAAGGGGTAGTTTTCCAAGGCCCGGTCATAGTTATCACGGAAATACTGCGCCAAGAAAAAATGCTTGTCCTCGTCATAATCCAATGCCGTGAGGGCAAACTCGTTCAAAGTTCCCCCTCCTTGGGCTACTACGGTATTATTTTGTGAACGTTGTTCTGAGAAAACTGCCGTTACCGTGGTTCTTCCAAATTGTAGTTGTGTCTTGATTCCAAAAAGACTTTGAGCCCCCGTAATTAGGGAACTATTCAGGGGCATGTTGACGTTACCTATCTCTATCTTTTGAAGAATATCATCTTCGGTGGGGGTATAATCCAGTTTTACCAGGTTCTGAAAATCAAAAGTTGCCTCTGTGTCATAGTTCACCGTTGCTTCCAGTCGCTCTCCCACCCTTGCCAACATGCTCAAACTGATCCGTTGGTCAAAATCAAAGGAGAGATTGGTGCGGTTCCTAGGGGAAAGGGCTGGGTTGTCATTTTTTTGCCAAATAATCCCAAGGTCCATGGCCACGGAACCTTGTGGGATTACTTCAATGGTATTTCCCCCGAAAACGGATTCAAAAAAACCACTGTTGATATAAAAATTGGGCAAAAGGTTTTTTCGGGCTTCCTCACTCCCTTCCTTCTTTCCAGAATAGGCATCTATTTTTTCCTTGAAATAGGCTTTCATGCTCTCCTTCTGAATAAGCTCGTAGTATTGCTCCGGTGTTAAAAAAAGTGGGTGGTTCACATTAAAATCACCGACACTTTCTGTGTAGACGTACCGGTCTATTTTGGAATCATATTCGTACTTAGCAACGATGCTGTTTGGGTTATCCAATAGGATTTTCCCCAGGGCGACTCCGGTTTTTGTGGAATCCTGTGTCTGCGCATTGGTTTCTTGGCCCCTTAGTGATGTGCTAAGAACCAATAACAATGTGAAAAAGAATAGTGGCTTAAACCAAGTTGGTTTAAGTTGTGGAAACGCCCCTCTTTTCAAACTAATTACAAATTTTTCAGCGCCTGTTTAATGATGTCCTCGACGCCTAGCGAAGATTCCTGGGAAAGCACCCTGTCTACTGCCTTCTCTGATTGCCTTCTGTTGAATCCAAGAACCTCTAAAGCAGATAACGCTTCTTCTTTGGTTGTATTGTTTGATGGAAGGGAAACTTCGTCCATATTTTGGACCTTCAAAACCTTGTCTTTTAACTCCACAATAACGCGCTGGGCAGTCTTGGTACCAATGCCCTTTACCGCTTGAATGGTAGCGACTTCCCCATTGGCAATTGCATCCCTAACCTGGGTTGGATTTAAGGACGATAACATGGTACGGGCAATGCTTGGGCCTATTCCCGAAATAGAAATCAACAAAAGGAATATTTCACGCTCCGCCTTTTCCATAAAGCCAAAAAGCGTATGTGAATCCTCCTTTACCTGAAGATGGGTATATATCCTAAGGTTTTCATCCGATGGAAGTAAGGAAAAGGTATGTAACGAAATATTCAAAAAATAACCGACCCCATTGCATTCCACAATAACATAGGTTGGATTTTTCTCCACTAACTTTCCGGATAGGTGGGTTATCATACATTTTCCATTTTGGCCTTCTTCCTTTTTTCGCGTTCTTGGGCGTCGATTACGGCCACAGCGGCCATATTCACCATTTCATCCACACTTGCACCTAATTGCAGGATATGGACCGCCTTTCGAAGTCCCAACATGATTGGACCTATCGAATCTGCTTTATTTAGCCCTTTTAGTAATTTGTAGGTAATATTGGCCGCATCCAAATTGGGAAAGATAAAAGTGTTTACCTTTCTCCCTGCCAGTTTTGAAAATGGAAAATTATTATGGCATAATTCTTGGCTAAGGGCAAAATCCGTTTGAATTTCCCCGTCAACGATTAAATCAGGATGTTTTTCATGTAATAAGCCAACGGCCTCCCTTACCTTTCTAGCCTCCCCGTGGTTCGAAGAACCAAAGTTCGCATAGGACAACATGGCCATAACAGGCTCAAAACCAAAGGTTTTTGTGACATTTGCGGTCATCAAAGCAATTTCGGCCAATTGCTCGGCATTTGGGTCTATATTAATGGAAGTATCTGCCAAAAAAAGAGGTCCCATTTCGGTAATCATGATATTTACCGTTGAGGCATTTTCTACCTCATGGGCGCGGCCAATGACTTCAAAAACAGGTTTCAATACTTTTGGATACGCCCTGGAGTATCCTGAAATCATACCATCCGCCTCATCTTCCAAAAGCATCATGGAACCAAAATAATTTCGTTTGCCCATATTCACCCTCGCACTATATTCCGTTTCCCCTTTCCGCTTTCTCAACTCCCAAAGCTTATGGGCATAGCGCGTTCTAATTTCTTTGGAATCCTCATCCCTAGGGTCAATAATTTCTACTTCGGCATCAAATTCCAGTTCGGTCTTGAGCTGTTCTATTGTAGCTCGGTTGCCCAATAAAATAGGGATGGCAATACCTTCGTCATAGACGATTTGGGCCGCTTTTATCACATCCAGCAGTTCAGCTTCTGCAAAAACAATTCGTTTTGGGTTTACTTTTGCCCGGTTGTGCAACATTCGTACCACCTTATTATCATTACCCGATCGCTGCATTAATTGCTCTTCATAAGCTTCCCAATTTTTGACCGGGGCTTTTGCCACGCCACTGTCCATAGCCGCCTTGGCTACGGCGGGCGGGATTTTGGCTATTAGTCTGGGATCAAAAGGTTTGGGAATGATGTACTCTTTTCCAAACGTCAGCCTTGTAGTGTCATAGGTGATATTGACTTGTTCAGGTACGGGTTCTTTCGTCAGGTCGGCCAAAGCACGGACCGCGGCCATTTTCATTTCTTCGTTGATTTTTGTGGCCCTCACGTCCAAGGCACCCCGAAATATAAAAGGAAAACCAAGGACATTGTTTACTTGGTTGGGATGATCGGAACGACCGGTAGCCATTATAATATCCTTCCTTGCCTCACAGGCCAAGTCATAAGCAATCTCTGGGTCCGGATTGGCCATGGCAAAAACAATGGGGTTTTTTGCCATTGACTTTAACATCTCAACGGACACGATTCCCGCGATGGACAAACCAATAAATACGTCGGCATCAACCATAGCCCCTTCTAGGGTATCGATTTTTCTGTCCGTGGCAAATTCCGCCTTCTGCGAAGTCAGATTTTCACGATCTTTCCGAATCACCCCTTTACTATCGAGCATCACCATATTTTCTGCCTTAGCCCCAAAAGCTCTGTACAGTCTAGAACAAGAGATTGCTGCAGCACCTGCTCCACTGATTACAATCTTAACTTCTCCGATGTTTTTTTCCGCTAGTTCCAGGGCGTTGAGCAAGGCGGCAGCGGAAATGATCGCTGTGCCATGTTGATCATCGTGCATGACGGGAATGTCCAATTCCTCTTTTAACCTACGTTCTATTTCAAAAGCTTCTGGAGCTTTAATATCTTCTAGGTTGATCCCTCCAAATGTGGGGGCAATGGTCTTGACGGTTTCCACAAATTTGTCCACATCCTCAGTGTCCAACTCAATGTCCATACCGTCGATATCGGCAAAAATCTTAAAGAGTAGGCTTTTACCCTCCATTACCGGTTTTGAAGCTTCGGGACCAATATTACCCAGGCCCAAAACAGCTGTTCCGTTGGAAATGACCGCTACGGTATTTCCTTTTGAAGTATACCGATACACCTCATCCGTGTTCTTTTCTATTTCCAAACAGGGCTCCGCAACGCCTGGAGAATACGCCAAAGCCAGGTCCCGTTGCGTTGAATAGGGTTTTGTGGGCACTACTTTTATTTTACCGGGCTGTGGTTTGGCGTGGTAAATCAGTGCTTCCCTTCTGTTCTTTTCTTTGCTCATAAAACGGAAATGAGGAAGTAAAGGTAAGGGTATTCCCTTTCAAAGGAAATACCTGCCTTATGATAAATAAAAACAGTATGCCTAAGACGTGGTCATAGTTTCGCTTTCTGACTCGGCAACATTCAGCCGCAGTGCTAAAATACAGGCAATGACAAAGAAGATACCTGCAAAATACATGGCATTGACTGCGTTTGCGCCCAATAAATTTGTAAATATTGGCCCAAAGGTCAGGGTTTGAATACCCATTGGAATGACAATCATCATATTAAGAATACCCATATAAACCCCTCGTCTTTCCTGAGGTACAATTTTGGAAACCATACTGTAGGGAATACCCATCATCGCCGCCCAACCAATACCAAACAAGACCATTGGGAAAAGAACGTAAACTGGATCCGTAATATTTGGAATGGCCAATAGCGCTAGACCCGTTCCAAAAAGACTTAAGGCATATATTTTTTTACCGCCAAAACGCATGGTGAGAGGCACCAATATCAATGCCACAACGGCCGTAACTATATTGTAGGTAGTACTCATTTTTGCTGCTTGAGCTGCCGCTTGTGAGGTATCAAAACCCATGGTAGTGCGAAACAAAGGGGTTATAAATTGCCAATACACAAAGAGCGCATACCATTGAAATAGGTAGACTGCAGAGAGTTTCCACATGAATTTAGGCATTTCCTTTACTGCATCCCTAATTTCAACAAAAGGTTTTCTTAGTTTTTCGGAAAAGGGTAATTTTCTATTTTCCTCAATTTCTTTTAACTCCTCTGCGGGGGGAGGAATTTCGGGCGTTTTTAAAACTGACCACAAAATCGTTGTTATGGAAAGAAAGGAACCTATAAAAAAGGAATAATACAACCACTTGGGAATTTGCCCTGAAATCTCCTCGCCACCACCAAACCAATCTTGAAACAAGAAAATGGAAGCATTGGCAAGTAATATTCCCGCGCCTACGAAAAGACTTTGCATTTGATAGCCCAGACTTAGTTGATTATCGGGCAGTTTATCCCCAACAAAGGCCCTATAGGGTTCCATCGCCATATTATTTCCTACGTCCAGTATCCAAAGAAGACCAACGGCAAACCATAATGCAGGACTTAGGGGAAAAGCAAAAAGACATAAGCTTCCCAAAATTGCACCTATCAAAAAGAATGGTTTTCTTCTACCCCATCTTGGCGACCATGTTTTATCAGAAATCGCACCAATAATGGGCTGAACTATAAGTCCAGTTATGGGACCTGCAATATTTAAAATGGGCAATAATTCTTCCTCAGCCCCCAAAAAGAGGAATATGGGATTAATGGCAGTCTGCTGTAGTCCAAAACTATATTGAATGCCAAGAAAGCCGACATTCATATTCCAAATTTGCCAAAATGAGAGTTGGGGTTTTTTAATTTTTATCATACCCAAAAGTTTAGTTAGTTACAGTTTGGATTGGGACGTACTTACGTTCAAATCACCTTCCAAGATAAGGTTTTTCAACTTCTGGGCATAAATTTATAGGGACAAACACTTAGGCTGTTCGCTTTAACAAGCGGATACACAAATGCTATTCCTTAAGGAACGCTATGTTCCGCTGCAGTCCTGAAAATTTTGTTCGCTTCACAGCAGATTTTTTAAAAACTTTCTGGAAGACATCCTGCGTAATATCCTCCCAGTCTTGTTTGGTCATGGACAACAACTCCGGATGGGGATTGAACAATGGTTCCCTATGGGGTTTTGACGAACGGTTCCAAGGACAGACATCTTGGCAAATATCGCAGCCAAACGCCCAATCCCCAAATTTCCCTTCAAACTCGGTTGGAATTTCATTCTTTAATTCAATAGTGAAATAGGAAATACATTTGCTTCCATCCACCACATACGGTGCTACCAAAGCTTCCGTAGGACAGGCATCAATGCATTTGGTACAGCTACCGCAATGATCGGTTATGGCGCTGTCGTATTCCAATTCCAAATCTACGATCAGCTCAGCAATGAAGTAAAAGGAACCCACTTTTTTGGTCAATAGGTTACTGTTCTTTCCAACCCAGCCCAGGCCACTTTTAGCCGCCCAAGCCCTATCCAAAACCGGTGCTGAATCTACAAAAGCACGCCCATGTACCTCCCCAATTTCTTCCTGAATAAAGTGAAGGAGGTGCTTTAATTTGTCCTTGATAACATAATGATAATCCGTACCGTAGGCATATTTTGCTATTTTATAGGTGTTTTCCACCTGAGATTGTTCCGGATAGTAGTTCAAAAGCACTGAAATCACTGATTGGGCACCATCCATCAGTTTTGTGGGGTCTAGCCGCTTATCAAAATGATTCTCCATCCATTGCATCTCGCCATGCATATTGTCATTGAGCCAGTTTTCCAAACGGGGGGCTTCTTCCTCTAAAAATTCGGCTTTGGATATGCCACAAGACATAAAGCCAAGCCGTTTGGCCTCTTTTTTAATTTGCTTGGAATATTTCTCCTTAGAATTTAGCAGCATGTTAGGTTACATCTCCAAAGGAAAAGCACTGGCGTTGGTAGCAATTCCTTTCCCACAAAGATAAAATTTTGCCCCAGCACCCTTTAAACCGTAGACCAAAAGGGACCAAATATTTCATTCTAATGCAGGGGGATGTTATTTTTGACTTTGCTTGAATCAAAACGTAAAAAACATACCTCACCAAGAACAAAAACAATAAAAGACCGTAACATTTTTCTTTTTTTGCAACTAACAGAGGGAATAGCTTTTCAAAGAGTCAAAAAACAAAACCAACACAATGATTGAAATCAAAGGTCTTACCAAGTCCTTTACCACTACTTCGGGCAAGGGATTTAGGAAGGAAAAAGTCACCGTAAACGCGGTCAACGAAGTATCTTTTGAATGCAGGCCCGGACGGATTTTTTCCTTATTGGGCCCCAATGGAGCCGGAAAGACCACTACCCTTAGAATGATTGCCGGGTTAATTCACCCGACTTCGGGCTCCGCAATAGTGGATCATGTGGATATTTCGAAAGGAAATAACGAGGTAAAAAAGCGCATAGGTTTTTTGACAGGTTCTACGGGACTCTATGAACGTCTGAATCCAGATGAAACCTTGGATTTTTGTGGAAAGTTGTACAGGCTCCCGGAAGAAACGCTTAAAGAACGGAAAGAATATCTATTTGATACCCTGGGTATCAATGAATTCCGAAAAAAACGTTTAGGGCAGATGAGTACGGGTATGAAACAAAAAGTTTCCATTGCACGTACCCTGCTTCACGACCCCGAAGTCCTTATCTTTGACGAGCCTACCTCTGGTCTTGATGTGATTACTGCAGATAGTATCATCGAACTGATTCGAGAATCAAAATCCAACAATAAAACGGTCATTTTTTCTTCCCATATTATGAGTGAGGTTGATCTGCTGTGTGATGATCTTGCCATCATCAGCAAAGGAAATATCATTTTCAATGATTCTTTTGAAAACTTCAAAAAGGAAATGAAAGCGGATAGCCTTACCCAGGAATTCATAAATCGAGTTAAAGCAGCTTAAACAACAATGAGGGATTTATTTATAATTATTAGAAAGGAATTCACTGAACTTTTAAGGGATAAAAAAACCATTATTAATTCCATAGTACTACCTACCCTGCTCATTCCCATTTTAATGTTTGGGGGGATAAAGGTTTCACAGCTAATTTCTGAAAGCAACAGTAAGAAAACCATAAAAATAGGAATGGTCCATGCGCCGGAAGAGTTCATGAAAATGGTCACGTCCGATACGCTAAATGCCATTACTACCTACTCTGACGCAAAGAAAGATTTTAGGACATTGATCAATAATGACTCCATTCAGACCGCGCTTGTTTTTCCTTCGGATTGGCAGACAAAAATGGACAGTCTACGAAGTGCCAGTGTTACGGTTTATGGCAATGGCACAAAGGAAAATGTAAACGACCGTGTTTCAAGCCTTTTGGAATCCTACAGCTCCAGGTTAAAAAGTAGGCGTATCAGGGAACTGAAGATTCCTGTAAGCAAAATGACACCTTTGGTCCAAAACTATGTTGAGATAGGCGAACAAAAGGAGTTATTGGGAAAGCGAATTGGTGGATTTATTCCCTACATTTTTATTTTGACCATGTGGGGGGGCTGTCTGTTAGCAGCTATTGATTTGGTAACTGGGGAGAAGGAAAGAAAGACTATTGAAACTACGCTATCACTTCCCGTATCCAAGTTTTCCGTTTTAATGGGAAAGGCCATTGTTGCCTCCTTACTTGGTTTCCTCCCTGCTTTACTGAACCTAACTGGTCTTATCCTGGGTCTTAATTTTATTGAGGATATTCCGGAAACCTTCAAGGGAGCTATCAATGCCATGCTAAATCCACAATCCATAACCATGATATTATTGCTGTTGATTCCCTTTTCATTGTTCTTGTCTGGATTGATCATAGCCCTAGTAGCCGGTGCCACCTCATTTAAGGAAGCCCAGAGCAAAGCATCGCCCATAATTATTTTAATTATTATCCCTTTGGTCATGGCTTTAATGCCCGGTATCGAATTCACATGGGCAACGGTGTTTATACCTGTTTTGAATATTGGTTTAGGGGTAAAGGAAATTATGGCTGGAACGGTGAATTTTGGAATGTATGGTGCTATGCTGGCATCCTTGGTCATCTTTGCCGTAGTGGCGATTTACTTCAGCTATAAAAAATTCTCTGATGAAAGTGCTATTTTGAGCTAACAGTCCTTCAAAAGAAAAACCATACTATCGATTTCACAACCAAGAAATTGCCCTTAAACTTTCTAGGGTTTACAGAGATGGTAGGATTCCATATTAGATTTGGGAGGTTCGTTTTTCAAACGTTACGTATGCCTCCTTTGGTCTAAGGGTAATCAATGGAAGAATTTTTATGGGGTTAGCATTTGGTCGGATGCTCCGATGTTTCATTAGGTTCGAAATGACCAATAGCATTTCCATCATGGCAAAATTATTTCCAATGCACCGTCTTGGTCCCGCTCCAAAAGGAAAATAGTAATCCGAATGTTGATTCGGTGGTCCATCAAATCGTTCCGGTACAAATGCCATTGGTTCTTCCCAATGCGCCCTATGTCTGTGAATTTCAATAGCAGAAAACAATAATGTGGTTTTCGCTGGCAGTTGAAAACCATTAAAACTGTCCTCTTGAACATTCATACGGTCAATAAAATAAGCGGGGGGATACAGGCGCATGGCTTCTTCCAAAACTTGGGTAGTTACCTTCAGTCCCATAATTTCGGCTAGTCCATCCTCTCCCTTACTTGCCTGTGCCTCTTCGCTTATCCTATCTTGATACTCCGGATTTTTGGCCAATAATTGGCAGGTAAATGTTAACGCATTGCTTGTGGTCTCATGTCCTGCGGTAAAAAGTATCATGATTTCATCAATCATTTGTTCCTCTTCCATCGGAGTACCGTCTTCATAACGGGATTCCAGAAGTAAATCGAGAAGGTCTCCCCTATCGGCACCCTCTTTTTTTCTGGCTGTAATAATACCCCGCACCAATTCCCTCGCTTCTTGGACCATAGCAAAGTGTTTGTCCAAAAGTCCACCATATTTAAACCACCAGCCAAGATAGGGCTGCCGTAATTCACGGACCAACATTCTTTGTGAAGCCTCAACAATTTTTTGTAATTGAAGTATTGTTTTTTCGTTTACCGCCCCACTGAACAAGGATTTTCCGACCACCTGAAAAGCAAGACTTCCAAAGTACGGTTCCACGTCTATCGTCTCACCAATAGGGATTTTTGAAAGCTCATCCAAAACGGTCCTTTTCATTATTTTCACCAACTGGCCCAAATATTTTTTGTGAAAACTGGGTTGTATCAACTTGCGCTGCCTCTTCCATAGTGCTCCCTCTGAAGTAAGCAGTCCCTTTCCAATGTATTTTGCTACTTCCTTGGTTTGAACGGTAGATTTTGTGTAGTTTCTTTGGTTGGTTTGAAGCGCATATTTTAAAAAGGCCGCATCCCTTGAAAACACGATGCGGTTACCAAAACGAAGGTTAAGCAAAAAGGTGTCTCCGTTCTTTTCAAAATTATCATGATGGAAGGGCAAGGGATTTTTGACAATTTCCGGACTGCGCCTAAGGAACTCTAGAAATGAAGCTCGTGGAATTGTATTGATTTTTTCCATCACCCTCTAGAAAAGACCACCTTGGGCTCCCCCTTTGACCCGACCTAAATGCTTGTAGGCCAATTCAGTGACTTCACGGCCCCTTGGTGTCCTCATGATAAACCCTTGTTGTATTAAAAAAGGCTCATATACCTCTTCTATGGTTTCCGCACTTTCGGAAACAGCGGTGGCCAAAGTTGTGATTCCAACGGGCCCCCCCTTGAACTTATCAATTATAGTGGAAAGAATTTTATTGTCCATTTCATCCAAACCATGGGCATCCACATTTAAGGCTTTCAAACCAAATTTGGAGATATCAATATCGATATTGCCATTTCCTTTTATTTGTGCAAAATCCCGGACCCTTCGTAACAGGGCGTTGCATATTCTTGGCGTGCCCCTGCTCCTTCCCGCAATTTCAATGGCCGCTTCATTGGAGATAGGGACCCTTAAAATGTGGGCACTTCTTTGTACAATGGTAGAAAGAAGCTCTGTATCATAATATTGTAACCGACTTGAAATACCAAAACGCGCCCTCATGGGTGCCGTTAGCAGTCCTGAACGGGTGGTGGCGCCCACCAAAGTAAAGGGACTTAGGTTAATTTGTACCGTTCTTGCATTTGGACCTGTTTCCAACATGATATCAATTTTATAATCCTCCATAGCGGAATACAGATATTCTTCCACAATCGGGCTCAATCGATGTATTTCATCTATAAACAGAACATCGCGTTCCTCCAAATTGGTCAGTAACCCCGCCAAATCCCCGGGTTTGTCCAAAACCGGGCCTGAGGTTACTTTTATGCCCACGCCAAGTTCATTGGCCAAAATATGGGCCAAAGTGGTTTTTCCCAATCCTGGGGGTCCATGAAAAAGGGTATGGTCCAATGCTTCCCCTCTCATATTGGCAGCTTGCACAAAAATCTTTAGATTTTCCAACACCTGTTCCTGTCCCGTAAAATCATCAAAAGTAATGGGCCGCAATGCCCTTTCAATATCCAGTTCTTCCTGCGAGAACTGCTGTGCGGTTGGATCCAGGTGTTCGTTCATACACCAAAGATAGTGGAATTACACCATAAGGATTTCAAATTAAAATGAATGGTGGACCAAGCTTTTTTATCGTAATTTCCAATTATGGTTACAAAAGGTAATTACACTGTGGGAATGTTGCCATACATTCCATTTTTTTATGTGATTTGGTCAGACGATTTGTTGTCTGCATCTGAAATTCAGGTCATTCAAAGAGGTATATACGAGGATAAGAGTTTATCCAAAAAAGACAAGGAACATCTGAATTCCTGGTTGGATAGGAATAACCCTCCCAGTGATGCCGAAATAAAATCATGGCAGGCCTTAATAACTGCTAGCAAGGCCACCCTTATTGAATCGGAAATTTATCCCTTGGAGACCTTTTCACAAAAAGTAGCCGAATTCCATTCCTCAGTTCTGGTACCCAACAAGCAACTACAGCAAATAGAAAGAACTTTGGGCATACAACCCAACCATTACAACCACCTATTTAAGGTTGAAGTAGTCCATAAATCAGAAGCCGACTTTTATAACGGTCACGAATTGGACCTTATCTTGAACGAACGTGACTTTGGGGTATTGCAACGTTTTAGAAAAGTTCTGGAAAAAGATGTGTTCAAATGGGAGGTATATCGAGATAAAGTCAAGTTCCGTGAAGTGGTCCTAAACCAATTAAAATACCTCGCAAAAGAAGGATGGTGTTCCTACGCCTATCCAAAGGAATATGGGGGACAGGATGATTTGGAAGGTTATGCCAGCATCTTTGAACACCTCATATACGTAGATGGAAGTCTAGGCATAAAATCAGGGGTACAGTTCGGATTATTTGGGGGAAGTATCCAGAACTTGGGAAACGACCTTCAACGAAAAAGGTACCTCTCCCCTGCATCAAATGCCAGTCTTTTGGGATGTTTTGCCATGACGGAAACTGGGCATGGCAGTAATGTCCGTGGTATTAATACCACGGCAACCTATGTCCATGAGGAAAGGGCAATCATCATCCATACCCCTGGAAAGGATGATAATAAGGAATATATAGGGAATGTACTCCATTCTACCATGGCCACCGTATTTGCACAACTTCTGGTCAATGGAAAAAATCAAGGAGTCCACGCCATTCTTGTTCCCTTAAGGGACGATAACCATCAGGAATTATCTGGCGTCAAAATAGAGGACAATGGATATAAGTTGGGCCTCAATGGGGTGGATAATGGGAAAATATGGTTCCACCAAGTCAAGGTTCCAGTAGAAAACCTATTGGATAAATACGGAGGTATTGATGCTGACGGAAATTACAGTTCCAAAATAAAGAGCCCTAGCAAACGCTTTTTTACGATGTTGGGCACCCTTGTCGGGGGACGTATATGCGTTGCCAAGGGAGCCCTCGCCGCCTCAAAAATGGCCCTTTCCATAGCTGTAAAACACAGTTTAAAGCGTAGACAATTCAATGATTCCATAAAAATTCAAGAGGATTTGCTCATGGATTATCCTACGCATCAAATACGTCTAATTCCCCATGTGGCCAGTTGCTATGTCTATCATTTCACCTTACAAAGGGCCATGGCAGAATATGTTTCCATAAAAGGCGAAGACAAACGGAAAATTGAAACACAGGTAGCCGGACTAAAATCAATCATTACGTGGTTTGGCACCGCAGCCATACAAGAAAGTCGTGAAGCATGCGGAGGCAAAGGCTACCTTTTGGAAAATAGGATTGCAGATTTAAAAAATGACGCTGATATCTTTACCACTTTTGAAGGGGATAATACCGTGCTGTTGTTACTGGCAGCAAAGGGGGTGCTATCTGATTTTAGGTCTGAATTTAACGCAGATGGTTTCATTAGTGTTTTGAAACTTCTTGGAGTCCAATTATCGGATAAGCTGGCAACTATCAACCCAGCGTACGTCAATAAGGTAGATAGTGATCACCTCTACAGTCCTAAATTTCATTTACATGCCTTGGATTTTAGATTACGGCGATTGACCTACACGGCCGCCATGCGTATTCGAAGCTACATCAAAAAGGGAATGCCCAGTTACCAGGCATTTCTAAAAACACAAACGCATCTACTGGAAGTTGGAAAGGCCTATAGTAAAGCACTGGCCATCAAATGGTACTATGAAAAGGTTTCTTCGGTACCGAATGAAGAATATCAGGCACTGTTGTACAAACTGGGCGCCCTACATTCGTTAAAAATTATACGCGGTGATGCGGAATGGTTTTTGGAACAGGGATATATTGGATCTACTAAATCCAAGGCGATTCGCCAAAGGGTGGAACGATTGAGTTCGGAGTTGCGTCCACATATCAGATCCTTGGTTGATGGCTTTGGAATCCCGAACCATCTGATGACGGCCCCAATCGCCGTCTAGTCCTCCTTTTTCAAAAGTTGTGAAGTATCCAAGAATTCCTCAACCGTGATTTTAGGATTGCCATAAAGATGGGTCCTACTGGTTCCGGTTGATTTTAGGTTAAATGTACGATAAGCATTTACCCTCGCAAAGCCCGATTCCATAGTGGATAAATTGACTTCAGCCGCTTCCAGTTTATCCGCCCTAAGTTTCGAATTGGCTATCATATCCACTTGTAGGTTTTCTGTGGTGCCTTCTAAGGTTAGGGAAGCATTATCAGTTAAACTAATCTTTTTTGCTCCACTAACGGCATAGATAATTCCGTCTGTTTTATGCTTCATTACAACATTTAAGGAATCTACGTCTAAATTCAAGTCCATTACACTATTGTCCTCAGCGTTGATATTGGCTGTAAAACCACTCACATCGACATACAGTTCTGAATTACCAAATGTGTTTAGGTACCACTCATCGGATTCAATCATTGTTTCACTAAATATCTTTCCTTCCTTAACGGTAATTGCCTTGAGTTCTTTAACGTTTATGGTAATCTCCAGTTTCTTTTTCGATATAATGTCGTAGAAGGATGAAATGACCAATGTGCTGTCCAAAACCTCTAGTTTTATTACATCAACCAAGTTATCATCTGCTACAATTTCATAACCTTCGCCAAAGGATTTTTTGAGTTCAATATCCAGATCATCAACAAGTTCAATGGCATTAAAAGGGGACAATTGTTCCCTAACTTCGGTTACCGATCGATTGCCTTTAATTTTTGGCCTTCGTTGTGCTACCAGGATGGTGGGGACTATAAGGAGAAGTAGTATTAAAACTCTTTTCATCTTCAATAAAATTAGCGGTTCTACAATTACTAACGAAAAAAATGATGTTCCATTTTCCCTTAGTGAAAAATTCATGCCATAAAAAAACCCATCGGCTTAGGGCGGATGGGTTTTGATTCATTATCGGCAGAACTCAGTGATTAAGTTCTTCTTCATTTTCCTGTAAAGGAATATGCTGTGGCACAAAATCCTGTCCTGGAAGAATGTATTCCCCATTTTCATAGGTTTTACTGTAATCATAGGCCCAACGGTGTACTTCAGGAATCTTACCGGGCCAATTGCCATGCATATGTTCTTGTGGAGCGGTCCATTCCAAAGTGGTAGATTTCCAAGGGTTTTGAGGTCCCTTCTTCCCATAGAACATACTATGGATAAAATTATAGACAAAAATCAACTGTGCCAATCCCGCAATTATAGCGAACACCGTCATTAGCACTTGCACATTCGTGAGTTCATCAAACATTGGGAAGGCCGTGTTTTGGTAATATCTCCTTGGGACACCTGCCATACCCACAAAATGCATCGGAAAGAAAATACCATAAGCACAGACGGCAGTAATCCAGAAATGGATATATCCCAGATTTTTGTTCATCATACGCCCTTCAAACATTTTTGGGAACCAATGATATACCCCTGCAAAAAGTCCATATAACGCAGAAATACCCATCACCAAGTGGAAGTGGGCTACTACAAAATACGTATCGTGTACATTGATATCCAACGTACTATCCCCAAGTATGATTCCCGTTAGACCACCGGATATGAAAGTAGATACCAATCCTATGGAGAACAACATCCCAGGATTCAATTGTAGGTTACCTTTCCAAAGGGTGGTAATATAATTGAAGGCCTTTACCGCTGATGGTATGGCAATCAACAATGTGGTGAAGGTAAAGACCGACCCCAAGAAAGGATTCATCCCCGATATAAACATATGATGCCCCCAAACAATGGTGGACAAAAAAGCAATTGCCAATATCGACGCTACCATGGCACGATACCCAAAAATTGGTTTCCGTGCATTTGTGGCCATTACCTCTGAGGTGATACCTAGGGCCGGTAATAATACAATGTATACTTCAGGGTGACCCAAGAACCAGAATAAGTGCTCATACAATACAGGAGAACCGCCTTGATAATGCAAGACTTCCCCCTGAATAAAAATATCAGAAAGGAAAAAAGAAGTTCCAAAACTTCTATCCATCAATAACAGCAAACCGGCTGAAAGCAATACCGGAAAGGAAATAACTCCAATGATCGCAGTAACAAAAAATGCCCAAATGGTCAAAGGAAGTCGGGTCATGGTCATCCCCTTGGTACGCAGGTTCAATACTGTGACTATATAGTTCAATGAGCCCATCAATGACGACGCTATGAATACGGTCATCGATAACAACCATAAGGTCATTCCCATACCGGAACCTGGCTGTGCCATAGGAAGGGCGCTTAGGGGAGGATAAATGGTCCATCCGGCCGCGGCTGGTCCAGCTTCCACAAACAAGGAAATGACCATAAGAACCGCTGATAGGAAAAACAACCAAAAGGAGAGCATATTTAAAAACCCGGAAGCCATATCGCGGGCCCCTATTTGCAGCGGAATCAATAAATTGCTGAACGTTCCGCTTAATCCTGCTGTAAGCACAAAAAATACCATGATGGTGCCATGCATGGTTACCAATGCCAAATAAATATCAGCATCCATAACACCTTCTGGCGCCCACTTACCTAAAACTGCTTCAAATAATGCAAAGGATTCACCAGGCCATGCCAACTGCATCCTAAAAATGAGTGACATCGCTATACCTATGAAACCCATGACCAGCACTCCTGTGATAAGATATTGCTTTGCAATCATCTTATGGTCTTGGCTAAAGATGTATTTGGTTATGAATGTTTCCTTGTGATGATGTCCGTGATCATCATGGGCATGCTCGTCGGCATGTGCGTGCGCTACGGCAGACATAATCCTTTTTTTAAGTTCTTATTTTCTTTTTCCTGCAATTTATTCATTGGTACCCAACATCCACATTTGCAGACATTGCCAATTCCTCTTTTTCTTCTGATAAAGGTACGTCATTAGCGACTAAAACCATATCTGAAAACGTTTTTTGTTCCGCCATCCAATTCTCGTACTCGTCTTCGGTAACCACCACAATCCTCATTTGCATATTATAATGTGATGTTCCACATATCTTATTGCATATGAGTACATAATCAAATTCCCATGGATCTGAATTTGGTCGTCCTTCAGCAGCCCATTTTGCCCTTAATTGGTTGGTACGTTTTACCTTATCCACCACATCGGGGTCCAAACGCATCTGTTCGGTAGTAATGGTCGGAGTAAACGAGAACTGTGTAATCATTCCAGGCACGCAGTTCATCTGCGCCCTAAAGTGGGGCATATAGGCCGAATGCAATACGTCTTGCGACCTCATGTAAAAATTTACCTTTCGGCCAACCGGGAGGTACAATTCCTTTACGATGACATCATCGGCAGCATTTGGATCTGATTCATCCAATCCCAGAACGTTGGCTTTATCAATGTCTATTAATCGCACACTGGCATCTCCCAAGACGTTATCCTGTCCTCCATAACGTGCCGTCCAATTAAATTGCTGCGCATAAAGTTCTACGATCAGCGGGTCATCCTCTTCACTGACGTCCATAATTTCCGTCCAGTAATACAATCCTGAGATAATCAATCCTGCTAAAACAATTACTGGAATAATGGTCCAAATAAACTCTAAACGATCGTTATCTGCATAAAAAAGTGCTTTGTTCCCTTTCTTTCCTCGGTACTTATAACCAAAATAATGAAGTAAAGCCTGCGTAAAGGTCTGGACTACAAATATTACTGCAAATGACACCCACATGAGCGTATCATAATCGGGGCCATGCTCTGAAGCGGCCACTGGCAATAGCACCTTGCTGTACTTCGCAAAACTAAAAATGGTTATTCCATAAATAAAAATAAGAAACCCAAACAGAAGATAACCATTGTTTTGGTTATCCTCATCATTGGCAATCTCTGACTGACTCTTATCCCTACCAATTTGTGACAGTTCAAAGATTTTGCCAATCTGCCATATAGCTATAGCAACTAAAACTAAAATGGTCAATATTAATAATGTGGTCATTTTCTAACTACTCCTTTTTAGTAATGAAATTGTCGGCTTTCCTCCAAAAATGGATGTCTCTTGGGTACCAGTTCTTCTTTGGCCAAAGCATTGAACGTCCAATACGTAAATAATCCACCAAAAAACAAAATGCCCCCTATCTCCGGAACTCCGATGTACCAGTTTTCACCAACCGTAGCAGGCATTACCATGTTGAAAATATCTAAGTAGTGTCCGAATAAAATGACAATCCCCGTCATTATGACAAACCAATTTACCCGTTTGTAATCGCTGTTCATCAAGACCAATAAGGGAAAAATAAAATTTAAAGCCAACATACCAAAGAAAGGCATTTTGTAATGTTCAATTCTAAATACGAAATACGTGACCTCTTCAGGAATATTTGCGTACCAGATCAGCATAAATTGACTGAACCACAGGTAGGTCCAAAACACGCTAATTCCAAACATAAATTTTGCCAAATCATGAACGTGACTATCATTCACTTCCTGTAATAATCCTTTGGATTTTAGATAAATGACAACCATCGCAATCGTAGTGATTCCAGAAACGAACATACTGGCAAATACGTACCATCCAAATAGGGTACTGAACCAATGGGGATCTAAACTCATCAGCCAATCCCATGACATCATGGATTCGGTAACCAAATAGAATACCAAAAAGGCAGCAGCTAACCTGAAATTCTTTTTGAAATTGGAATTATCATCTGACTTGTCCTGTGCCAAACTAATTTTCTTTGATATTTGGCGATAGCCAATCCAACCTCCTAAGAAAATCGCAGCTCGAATAAGAAAAAAAGTTGGATTCAAATACCCCTTTTTCCCCTGAAGGAGATGGTCATGTTCCACGACTTCGGCATCCATCCAAACAAACATATGGTTGAGATGTAACGACGACAACAGAAGAATAACAAACACAATAATTCCACCAGGAACAATAAATGCTGTAATCCCTTCCATTATTCTAAATAATAAAGGGGACCATCCTGCTTGTGCCGCCCGATTGATCGCATAAAAAGCCAACACACCGAGTGAAATCATAAAGAAAAAGAAAGCAGCTACATAAAGTGCCGCCCATGGCCTGTTGCTCAGTTGATGGAACACATGTTCGTCATGTGCTGCACTATGGCCATGACCGTGGGATTCCCCCCCATGTCCCCCATGTCCATCTGAAGATACTCCACTGTGCTGAACAGCTGAATCTTCCGTACCATGGTGTTCTTCATCCATGCGTTCATGATGCTCCGGTGTATTATGTACATCCCCTTCTTCCACCGAGTGATTTCCTTCCTTCTGATGCACCTTCGCCTCAGCATCGGGTACTATACCTTCCCCATGGCTTTCTTCAGTTTCTGGGTGTCCGCTGTGTTCTCCAACAACTTCGGTCGTGTGGGTATTGCTTTCTTCTGAAGTTTTATCCTGATGCCCTGAAGCGCCAACATGATGTTCCCCATCTGTACCCATATGGTCCTCCACAGTGGCATGGCTTGTACCATGCCCCCCATGTCCGTCCCCGTGGGCAGCAGCCATCATCTCTTTGGCTTCTTCAACACTGGACGGGGCATTCATGAAGCCAGCAATCAACATAATCAATCCTAAGGCCATCGCAATGAACGATCCTATTTTTAACCTATTTGAAAACGTATATCTCATTGCTGTTTTCTATTTTTCAAGGTCTTCTTTTAATTTCATTA
Source organism: Bacteroidota bacterium (assembly GCA_039184365.1). Taxonomy (GTDB): domain Bacteria; phylum Bacteroidota; class Bacteroidia; order Flavobacteriales; family Flavobacteriaceae; genus Croceivirga. The sequence goes on from JBCDBE010000002.1 coordinate 24,554, forward strand.
CATATTCCGATACTTGCCACATCTCTTCCTCGGTACTCATTTGGGAAGCATAAGAACCCATCGAATTCAACCCGTAATATATAGTGTAATAGGTGCTTCCCACAGTAATATTTCTTGCGGCATCCGCGTAACTCGGGACACCCAATATTTTTTCCCGTTTGACCAAGGTACCCTGACCCGCTCCTTTATTGCCGTGGCAAATGGCACAATATACGTCATAGAGCTCTTTTCCTTTGGCCAAATTTTCTTCCCTATTCAACGAATCCAGTGGGCTTGGTTGTACCCTGGCAAGGTCTTTTCCTTCCGGTGTATTCTCAAATTCATACGGTAGCCATTCCCTAGATACCGTACCTTCGGGGGGAAGCATCGCTTCCGTTGCCTGCGGGAAAAGCCCATTATCATTACCTTCATAAGTTTCATAACCTACGGATTCGTACATATTGGGCATGTATTGATAATTGGGCTGGGTTTTATCAAAACACGATGTGACCCCTAGAAGAACGAGTCCAATCAATCCAATTTTTGTTATTATCCTAGTCATAAACTTACTTTTTTGGCACCTGTACCTCCACAGCACCGGTATCCAAGAGCAATTCTGTCAATGCGTTTTCATCTTCCTTAACTTCTACTTCGACCAAAAACAAGTCATCCGTTGTTCGAACATCAGGATTTTCCGCTTTCTTAAAGGGCCACATTTTACTCCGCAAGTAAAACGTGATGACCATTAAATGCGCCGCAAAAAAAACTGTCATTTCGAACATGATCGGAACGAACGCGGGCATGTTTTCAAGATAACTGAAACTCGGTTTCCCCCCAATATCCTGTGGCCAATCCTGTATCATAATGTAGTCCATCATCGTAATAGCCACTGCAAGGCCAACACATCCGTAAAGAAAGGCCGTAATGGCCAGTCTTGTATGCGGCAATCCCATGGCCTTGTCCAAACCATGGACGGGAAAGGGCGTGTATACTTCCTCAATATGATACTTTTCGGCCTTCAATTTTTTGACGGCGTGCATCAAGATATCGTCGTCATTGTAAAATGCCCTGAATATAGTTGCTGCCATCTTTTTTAGTCTAAATTTATAAATCTTCTTGCCTGCCCCGCCCAGTCATCACGTTCGGCCCTACCGGGAAATGAGCCGGTCAATGAATCCAATAAGTTGTATTCTTTAGAAGTCATTTTACTGACCTGTAAGAATGAGAAAATTCCAATTTTATTCAGTGCCTTTTCCATTAGGGGGCCAATACCTTTGACCTTTTTCAAATCATCCGGTATTTGGTTCTTTGTATCAAAGTTTCCAATGGTATCCAACAATTCCATAACGGGTGCTTCCGAAGGTTCTTCATCCGGTACAACAATTTCCCCGTCTTCTTTTTCTGGCTCAATTTCAACAACACGGCCCCTTTCAGGTAGGGTATATAATGGTTTTCCCTGATCTCTTAAAATTTTATATTTCTCTCCGGAGGATTTTAAAATCGACTTTACCTCTGCTTGGGCAATTACCGGGAATGTTCTAGAATACAAAAGGAATAGTACAAAGAAGAAACCAATAGTACCAATATAAATTCCAATGTCCACAAAAGTAGGGGAGAACATGGTCCATGAAGAGGGAAGATAATCCCTATGAAGCGATGTTACAATAATAACAAAGCGCTCAAACCACATCCCAATATTCACCACAATGGAAATAAAGAATGAGAACATAATACTGGTTCGCAATTTTTTGAACCACATGAACTGTGGTGAAAATACATTACAGGTCATCATGGACCAATAGGCCCACCAATACGGCCCGGTGGCACGATTCAAAAATGCATATTGCTCGTACTCCACCCCTGAATACCATGCGATGAACAACTCTGTAATATAGGCACAACCGACAATCGAACCTGTTATCATGATAACGATGTTCATCAACTCTATATGCTGCAAGGTGATGTAATTTTCAAGATTGCATACCTTTCGCATGATAATGAGAAGTGTATTCACCATAGCAAATCCTGAAAATATCGCCCCGGCCACAAAGTAAGGGGGGAAGATAGTGGTGTGCCATCCCGGTATCACCGAGGTCGCAAAGTCAAAAGATACAATGGTATGCACTGAAAGCACCAAAGGGGTAGCTAAACCGGCCAAAACCAAGGAAACCTCCTCAAAGCGTTGCCAATCCTTAGCACGACCCGACCAGCCGAAACTCAATAAACTATAAATCTTTTTTTGGAACGGTTTTACCGCTCGGTCACGTATCATGGCAAAATCAGGCAATAAACCTGTCCACCAGAATACCAAGGATACCGATAGATATGTTGAAATTGCAAACACATCCCAAAGCAAGGGGGAGTTAAAATTCACCCATAGTGAGCCATATTGATTGGGAATGGGTAAAACCCAATAAGCCAACCAAGGACGTCCCATGTGGATGATGGGAAACAAACCCGCCTGAATCACCGAGAAAATCGTCATGGCCTCCGCCGAACGGTTGATGGCCATACGCCATTTTTGTCTGAACAATAAGAGTACCGCTGAAATCAAAGTCCCGGCGTGACCAATACCTACCCACCATACAAAGTTGGTAATATCCCAAGACCAATTGACAGTTTTGTTGAGTCCCCAAACACCGATTCCGGTAGAAACCGTGTAAATAATACAACCTAGGCCCCATAAAAAGGCGACCAATGCAATAGTGAATACAATCCACCATTGTTTGTTGGCCTTGCCCTCAACAGGTCTTGCAATATCTACAGATACATCATGGTACCCTTTATCTCCAGTGACAAGAGGCCTTCGTATCGGTGCTTCGTAGTGCGATCCCATGGTTCAATTATTCTAACTATTAGCTTTGGTTGACTCATTCATATTCCTAACCTTTACCTGATAAAACACATTCGGCTTGGTTCCAACATGTTCCAAAAGGTGATATGCCCTTTCATCTTTTGATAGCTCAACTATTTTACTTTCGGGCTCATTAACATCCCCAAAATGCATCGCTCCGGAGGTGCACGCCGCAGAACAAGCACAGGCATCATTAAATTCCCCTTTTTGAACAGGTCTTCCTTCCCTTTTTGCTTTTAAAATGATGGCCTGTGTGGATTGGATACAGAAGGAACATTTTTCCATAACCCCACGGGAGCGTACATTAACATCTGGGTTAATGACCATTTTACCCAGGTCATTGTTCATATTAAAATCAAACTCGTCATTGTTGTTGTACAGGAACCAGTTAAATCGACGTACTTTATAAGGACAGTTGTTTGCACAATAACGAGTACCCACACAACGATTGTAAACCATTTGGTTTTGCCCTTGCCTTCCGTGCATTGTTGCTGCCACGGGACATACCGTTTCACAAGGTGCGTGGTTACAGTGCTGACACATCACGGGCTGAAAAGCGACCTGCGGATTTTCAGCCGGATCTTCCATTTCAAGGAATCCACCTAAAGAGCCATTCTCACCGGTGAGCCCATCCATATTTTCCTTCTTATCATTATCCCCTTCAAAGGTATCTTCCGAAGAATAATACCTGTCTATTCGCAACCAATGCATGTCTCGAGATACACGCATCTCCCTCTTGCCCACAACGGGCACATTATTCTCTGCGTGGCAAGCTATGACACAGGCACCACATCCAGTACAAGCGTTAAGGTCGATGGATAGATTAAAATGGTGTCCGATAGTCCTATCAAACTCGGTCCATAGATCAACGGAAGTTGCGGGAACTTCTTGATGGTCCATTGAAACCTGTGGAACTGGATTCCAAATACTGGAATCTTCCGTATTGTATTTTTTAAGGGTCGTTTCTTTAATGATATCACCACGACCCATTAATGTGTTGTGCAACTGAACACAGGCAAATTCGTGTATTCCTTCTACCTTGGCTATGGAGGCTGATTGTATTTCCTTAAAATCCTTGTAAAGCGGAAATGCATTTACGCCGGTTTGCATTTCTTGTTGCATTCCCTCTTTTCTACCGTAGCCAAAAGATAGCCCTAAAGTGCCTTTAGCTTGACCAGGTTGAATAATAACGGGAACTTTTTCAACTGTAATCCCGTCCACGGATACATTGGCATAACTACCGTCCAATCCACCATTCGCCACATTATAGTTTTCAAGGCCCATATCCATTGCATCTGCTTTGGAAACGGTAACATAATTGTCCCACGAGACCCTTGAAATGGGGTCTGGAAATTCTTGCAGCCAAGGATTGTTGGCCTGTTTCCCATCCCCAATCCCAATTTTGGGATACAGCGTTAGCTCCATACTTGAACTTGGGCTATTGGCTAAGGAACGAAGTGCCGACGAAATCGAGGCAACACCTAACAGGCCTTCTTCTGCTTCCGTTCCTGACGTATTGATACCAGTGGTGCCGTTAACACTATTTTCCACTCCTTCATTGGAGAAAGACGTTTCAAAAACGCCGTCTTGCAACACCTTGTTCCAATTGCTTCCACCCAAAATACCGGAGTTCCAATGCGCTTTTACATATTCATAGTAGGACGATGTGCTGCCCATCCAATTCAATAAACAGGACTGGAATTGCCGGGTATCAAATAACTCCCGAATGACAGGTTGTTGAAGGCTCAAGTACCCTTTCTTTAGTTCTGCATCCCCCCAAGATTCCAAATAATGGGATGCCGCCGCAACATGGGTCACCACTTGTGCAGTTTCATCGTTGTTAAAGGCAAAATAAACTGATGTATCCACCTTGCTGAGCCCCTCCGCAAAATCAGAAGCATTCGGCAAGGAATACATGGGGTTTACCCCATCTATGAATAAGGCCCCAACACGGCCCGCTTTCATATCGGAAATTAAGGCGTTCAATTGGGTTGAGTTACCCTTTCTCACATAGCGTGGCTTCTCCGGGTCAAATGCCTCACTCTGCAAAAGCCTATTAATGGCCAAAGTCACCATTTGGGCATTCTCATCGTTTATTCCGCAAACCACAACCGCTTTACTACCGGCCTTACGAATTTCATTGGTTAGTGCATCTACGGCATTGTCAATTTTAGAGTTGCCCCCATTTACTGTTGAGCCATTCAGTTTGCCATACAATTTTGCCAAAGCCACCTTTACTTCCGAAGGTTTCATGGGCAGCCTAGTATCCGCATTCGCCCCGCTGAGACTCATATTGGATTCCAATTGAATGTGTCGGGACATTTTTCCATTTTTGGGAATTCGTCCCTTAGCATAATGGGAATCATATCCTCCACCGTTCCAATCACTCAAAAAGTCGGCCGCAAAAGAGACAATTAAATCCGCCTTGCTAAAGTCATAGTCCGCCAATGCCCGTTCCCCATACACTTTCTCATATGCGTTTACGGCCGCTTCTTCCGAGATGGCATCGTAGGTGACATGGGTAACATTAGAATATTTTTCTGAAAATTCCCCAAGCAGTTTATCCATGGAAGGGCTTGCATATGTCTGCGTAAGTAATGCTATTTTTTTATCCGTGCCCAGTAAGCTGGTCAGTTTATTTTTTACCGTGGCATCCAAGACGTTCCACTCTATAGGCTGTCCTCCGGACATAGGGCCCTGCACCCTTTTCTTATCGTACAAGGTAAGAACGGAAGCATTCACCCTAGCATTGGCACCACCCATAACGGGTGCCCTATCGTTGTTTAGCACAAGGATGGGACGCCCCTCCCTGGTTTTTATCAAAATACTGGCAAAATCATAGCCATCGGCAATGGTGGTAGCATAGTAATTGGCCACCCCAGGAACAATGTTCTCCGGCTGAATGACATAAGGGACTGATTTGTTCACGGGCCCCTCGCAAGCCGCCATTGTAGCAGCGGCTGTACTGAACCCGACATATTTCAAAAAATCCCTTCGGGTAGTACTTGATTCCTCAAGGTTTTGCTTATCCCCCAGGAAATCGTCCACTGGAATCTGCTCCACGAACTCATTGTTCCTTAACGACTCAACAACAGTGTCGTTCGGATTGAGTTCCGCTTCACTTTTCCAATATTTTTTGCTCGAAGCCATATCGTTCTTAACAATACCTATTTTTCATTAATAATGGCACTTACCGCATTCCAGTCCTCCCATCTGAGCTGCCGTGAGCTTCTCAACACCGTATTTTTTCGAAAGTTCTTCGTGAATTTTTTCGTAATACCCATTATCCTTTATTTGCACCTCGGTCTCTCTATGACAGTTGATGCACCATCCCATGGTCAACGGCGAGTATTGGTACATAATTTCCATTTCCTCAACAGGACCATGGCACGTTTGACATTCAATCTTACCGGCAGTAACGTGTTGCGAATGGTTGAAATAGGCAAAATCCGGAAGGTTGTGTATCCTCACCCATTCCACGGGCTGTGAGTCCCCAGTATATCTTTGGTTTTCCTCATCCCATCCAACAGCCTTGTATAATTTTTTGATTTCGTTCGTGTAGAATTCGTTGGTATATCCATTGGCCAGGTCCTCAGCACTTGGGCCTTCTGGATTCCCCTTATATTCATAAATGGATTTGTGGCAGTTCATACAGACGTTCAACGATGGGATTCCAGAATGTTTGGAAACCCTGGCCGAAGAATGACAATATTTACATTCAATTTGATTGTCCCCTGCATGTATTTTGTGTGAATAGTGGATGGGTTGAATGGGAGCATAACCTTGGTCAACACCCACTTGTGACATCCACGCATAGGCTCCGTAAGCGCTGGATAACAGAAATACCACCACGGTGCAGAAAATAAGGAATTGGTTTTTAGCAAATGCTTTCCAGACAGGAATTCCTTTGGGCTTTTGTTCGATAACCACACCATTCGCAGCAGCGATACGACGCAAGGTGCTGTTTACCATGAACAGCATTACCACCAAAAGCCCAAAAATAACCGTAAGGGCACCTAAAATAATTTCATTGGAAATGCCACCCGAACCGGAACCAGAAGTCTCCTCGGGCGAAACTGTGGCCACAACAGCAGGAGCAGGAGGCGGTGCGGCCGTATACGCCAGTATATCGTCAATATCCTCATTTGACAAAGTAGGGAAAGCGGTCATCGCCGCCTGATTGTATTCGTTGTAAATACGATTGGCGTAGTCATCCCCAGAAGCAATGAGACCGGCACTATTCTTTATCCAAGCATAAAGCCATTCCTTATCCAGCCCCTCCTCATCATATAATCGTTGTTCAACGTTTGCCAGGGCAGGCCCTGTCATTTTACGATTCAACGCATGGCAGGCCGCACAGTTTTGGTTAAAAAGCTGTTTTCCCTTTACAGGATCCCCGCCCAAGTCTTCAGTAGCTGTTTCAGCAGCATCTTCGGCCGGGGCCTCTTGCGAGAAAGAATGGGCAGAAAAGAAAAAAGAAATCAGCAATAAAAACAAGCTGAAATCTTTTGAGGTGCAAACTTTGTTAAAAGTCCTTTTCGTCATAAAACGCTTACTGTCAAAATTGTGGTACAACTTTCGATAATACACTTAAAAAACTGCTTTTTATCGTACCTAAATTCCACGGCAAAAATACGACACAACAGGCTTTTTTAAAATTTTAAAATATTTTAAATGGATAATTTATAACTGTTCTAAATAATTAAATTTGGGAATGTTTAACTTTTAAAAAATTAGCTTTGTTGCAGAAAATTTTTGAAGAATATCTTGGACAGATGAGAACTTTTGTTTTTTCCTCAGTGTTGCTGTTATCCGCAGTTTGCACTAACGCTCAAGAAGGTGTTGTGACCATTGAACAAAACCCCAAAATACCTCAGTTGGTTAAAGTATATAACAAAGTAAATTCCAACAGGGGTTTCTATCAGATACAAGTAGGTTTTGGAAGCTATGAAAAGGCGCAAAATTTAAAGTCACAAGTTGAGATTGACTTCCCAGGATGGTATTCCAAAATCGAGTTCCAAGAACCCACGTACCGAGTGCGATTGGGAAAATTTGAAGACCCTCTGGAAGCCGAACGCCGCTTTAGGGAAGTACGCAAAAAATATCCCAGCGCCATGTTATTAAAACCTGGAAGTGATTCACGATGAAAGGGTTACCTTTCTATAATTTTTTCTTAACCGCCACCTCTTGGAAGGCTTCAATTAAATCCCCAACCCTGATATCATTGTAATTTTTTACCTGAAGACCGCAGTCATATCCTTTGGAGACTTCCTTAACATCATCCTTAAATCGTTTTAGGGAAGCCAGCTCACCAGTAAATACAACCACGCCATCCCGAATCAATCGAACTCGGGAATTTCTAAATATTTTGCCGCTGGTTACCATACAACCCGCAATGGTTCCAATCTTTGATATTTTGAAGGTCTCCCTAATTTCCGCATTACCGGTGACCTCTTCCTTCATTTCTGGGGAAAGCATACCTTCCATGGCATCTTTCAGGTCATTGATGGCATCATAGATAATGGAATAGGTCCTAATATCTATTTCCTCCTTATCAGCAACGGATCTAGCATTGCCCATTGGCCTTACGTTAAATCCAATGATAATGGCGTCTGAGGCACTGGCCAACAAAACATCGGATTCTGTGATGGCACCTACACCTTTATGTATGATGTTGACCTGAATCTCGTCCGTGGATAATTTCTGGAAGGAATCGGTCAGGGCCTCAACTGAACCATCAACATCACCTTTTAGGATAATGTTCAATTCCTTAAAGTCCCCTAGGGCGATTCTTCGACCAATCTCGTCAAGCGTAATATGGCGTTGTGTCCTAACGGATTGCTCACGCTGCAATTGTGAACGCTTGGTAGCGATTTGTTTGGCCTCACGCTCATCCTCCAATACGTTGAACTTATCCCCAGCCTGAGGTGCGCCATCAAGACCTAAAATGGAAATAGGAGTAGCCGGCCCTGCATTTTTTATATTTTTACCGCGCTCATCCTGCATCGCTTTTACCTTACCACTGCATGTCCCTGCCAAAACATAGTCCCCAACTTGCAACGTACCATTTTGGACCAGTATGGTGGACACATAACCACGTCCCTTATCCAAAAATGCTTCCACTACGGTACCTGATGCGAGTCGTTCCGGATTGGCTTTTAGTTCCAATAATTCAGCCTCGAGCAAAACCTTTTCCAGCAGCTCTTTTACCCCTTGTCCGGTTTTTGCAGAAATATCATGGGACTGTATTTTACCTCCCCAGTCCTCTACCAAAAGGTTCATTCCTGCCAGTCCCTCTTTAATTTTATCCGGATTTGCCGTTGGCTTATCAATCTTATTGATGGCAAACACTATAGGCACACTTGCTGCTTGGGCGTGACTGATGGCTTCCTTGGTTTGGGGCATAATATCATCATCGGCCGCCACTACAATAATGGCGATGTCCGTAACTTGGGCACCCCTGGCACGCATTGCGGTGAACGCCTCATGACCCGGTGTATCCAAGAAGGTCATTTTTTGTCCTGATTCCAAAGTGACCCCATAAGCGCCTATGTGCTGGGTAATTCCCCCACTTTCACCTGCAATTACATTTTCTTCGCGGATGTAATCCAATAAGGAGGTTTTACCATGGTCTACGTGGCCCATTACCGTAACGATAGGGGCCCTATGTTCCAAATCTTCTGGAGCGTCCACTTCCACTTCAATGGACTCCTCAATTTCAGCCGTAACAAACTCAACTTCATAGCCAAATTCTTCCGCAACAATACTTAAGGTCTCGGCATCCAAACGTTGATTTAATGTCACCATCATCCCAAGGGACATACAGGCGGAAATAATATCCGTAGTGGAGATATCCATCATGGTGGCCACCTCATTTACGGTAACGAACTCGGTGACTTTGAGCAGCTTGCTTTCTTTTTCCTGTAGTTCAAGCTCTTTTTCGGATTGTTGTCGGTGAAGATCTCTTTTCTCCCTTCTATATTTGGCACCCTTGCCTTTACTTGTTTTTCCCTGAAGTTTTTCCAAGGTCTCCCTGACCTGCTTCTGGATTTCTTCCTCAGTAGGCTCCACTTTGGCCACTGCCTGTCGCTGTCCTCCTTTTCTTTGCCCGTTTCGCCCTCGGTTATTCCCTGCTCCTGAAGTATCATTTTTACTGATGATCCGCTTTCTTCTTTTCTTTCGGTCAGATGAAGCTCCTGGAGTGTCCGCTTTGGGTTCTTCTTTTTTCTTTTTAGGCCTTTGAAACTTACTTAGGTCGATCTTATCCCCAGTAAGTTTTGGCCCAGAAAGCTTTTGATACTGGGTTTCGATAGCTTCCGGTTCTTTTACCTCTTCAACCACAGGTTTTTCCGTTACGGGCCTTTCCTTTACTTTTTGGTCCACCACCTCATCGGATTTGGACTCCTCCTTCTGGACTACAACCACTTCTTTTGGTTTCGGAGGCTCCGGTTTTTTGTCCAAATCGATTTTGCCAACGGTTTTAGGTCCGGAAAGCTCTGCCTTTCCGCGAATAACCTTTTCGGAAGCGGCTTGTCTCCGTTCCCGTGCTATCCTGCGCTCTTCCTGCTCACGCTCCATCTGAAGGCGAAGCTCTTCCTTCTCCTTCATTTTCTCTTCGGCCACTTCTTGGGAAGCCGCTTTTTTACTGGCATCAGTTTGGAATTCGTCCAACAATACCTGATAGACCTCATTGGTTATTTTGGTCGTGGGACGTGCTTCAATCTCGTGGCCTTTGGAAGCCAAATGATCCACAGCCCTATCCAATGAAATGTTTAATTCACGTAGAACCTTGTTTAATCGTATTGTTGGGTTGTCTGCCATAAAAATCTAATACTCCCTGTAAATTGTGTGCAAATATAATTTAATCTTCAAACTCGGCTTTAAGGATCCGTACGACCTCGTTCACCGTTTCTTCCTCTAAATCCGTACGCTTGATCAAATCGTCCACGTCTTGTTCCAAAACACTGCGTGCCGTATCCAATCCAATTTTCTTAAATTCTTCGATGATCCAGGAATCGATTTCATCGGAGAACTCTGTCAATTCTACATCTTCTTCCACCCCTTCACGGAATACATCTATCTCATAACCGGTCAATTGACCAGCCAAACGTATGTTATGACCTCCCCTACCTATGGCCTTGGAAACTTCCTCTGGTTTTAGGTATACCTGGGCCGTTTTTTTCTCATCATCCAATTTCACTGAAGTGACCCTTGCTGGGCTTAAGGCCCTAGTCACCATCAATTGGGTATTGTTGGTCCAATTGATAACATCGATATTTTCATTGCCCAATTCACGAACAATACCATGGATTCGGGAACCCTTCATCCCAACACAGGCCCCAACAGGATCAATTCTATCGTCATAGGAATCAACCGCTACTTTAGCCTTTTCCCCAGGAATTCGGACCGCTTTCTTAATGGAAATCAACCCATCAAAGACTTCCGGGATTTCCTGGAAAAACAGCTGCTCCAAGAACTTTGGCGATGTCCTTGACATGATGATGGCAGGCTTGTTCCCTTTGAGTTCCACACTTTCAATAATACCACGCACATTATCCCCTTTTCTAAAGAAATCCGAAGGAATCTGCTTATCCTTGGGCATGATAATTTCATTGCCCTCATCATCCAGAAGTATAATGGCCTTATGCCGAATATGGTGTACTTCAGCCGTATAAATCTCCCCCTCTAAATCCTTGAATTGTTTATAGATGGTTGTATTGTCATGTTCATGGATTTTGGCAATCAAATTTTGACGCAGCGCCAAAATGGAACGCCTACCCAAATCCATCAATTTTACTTCCTCGGATACATCTTCCCCTACCTCAAAATCAGGCTCAATCTTACGTGCTTCCCTTAGGGAAATCTCTTCGTTGGGATCTTCCACCTCTCCATCTTCCACAACAATGCGGTTTCTCCAAATCTCCAAATCCCCTTTATCGGGGTTGATAATGATATCGAAGTTGTCATCAGAGCCAAACTTCTTTTTTAGGGCATTGCGAAAGACTTCTTCCAAAATTGCCATTAACGTTACCCTATCAATAAACTTATCATCCTTAAATTCCGAAAAGGATTCAATAAGCGCCAGATTTTCCATTGTTATGCTGCCATTAAAATTTTAATACCACTTTGGCCTTTTCAATTGCGGAAAAGGCAACTTCCTGTTTTTTTTGAACCGTATGCTTTCCCTTACCAACCGGTTTGGGCTCTCTTACTTTCCATTCCAAGATAATCCCTTCATCGGTTACCTGGGTTAATTTACCTTCAATCTTTTGGTCATCGGTGACTACCTCTAAACTTCGACCAATATTTTTTCTGTACTGCCTTGGAAGGATCAATGGAGCACTAGCCCCTGCTGAAGTGACTTCCAATGAGAAATCCTCTTCGTCCCTATCCAGGTTATGCTCAATAGCACGACTTATTTCCATACAATCGTTCAACGAAATACCCTTGTCCCCATCCAACACCACTTTAATGCTGTAATCAACCCCGACGGTTACATCCAACAGGAACAAATCCAATCTCTTGGATAGGGCCCTGTTCAACAGTTCTTCCACTTTTTCTTTGAACATAAATTTGAGCAATAAAAGAGGGGACTTGTAGTCCCCTCATGAATACTCCGTATTTCACTTGCGTGGTGCAAATATAGGATATTTCTCTGGTTTGCAAAATTTCACGACTTGGTTAAGTTAACCGCTTAAGTTCTATCTTCTTAGGAATTTGAATATTCACTATTTTTAGAACAAACTAAATCATTAACATGAAAATATTTCATATCCTTTTTGGGCTTATAGTACTTCCTCTATTTTGCGGGTGCTCTTCGTATTTGACTGGCTATGAAAATGTGAGCAATATCAAAAATACATATGAGAAAATTTTGGTAATTGGCCGTTCAAAGAGCAAGACGGCCAGAATCAAGTTTGAAAACGGCGTGGTCGATGAACTCAAGGAGAGTGGAATTTCTGCCGTGGCTTCACATGCCGCGAAAACAATAATTGATTTTAACAAGAAATACTCCGAAAGTGAATTAGGAGCCTTAAAGAAAAAACTAATGACTAATGGAATTGATGGTGTCATTGTGACCAATTTAATCAACACTGAGGAGTATACGGACGTTATACCTGGTGGAACTTCAACCACCTATGTGCCGACACGAATAGGACGTTTTGGAAGGTACCTTACGTATTACCCTGTTACCACTTGGGAACCAAACGAATTGAAAAGCGGGACCAAATACATTTTTGAAAGTAGTCTTTATCATTTGGTTGAAAGTTCTGGGGAAGATCTGCAATGGGTTGGGAATTTTGAGATTAAAGACCCTACAAGTTTGGAAAATACAGTTAACAATTACGCCAAGAATTTGACCAAAGCACTGATAAAGGGCAGCATTTCCAACTAGGTATTAGGAACGGATTAGATGACGGAATACATTTTTGGCTACCCCACAAAATGAAGCATCAAAGAGGAAAATCAATTGTGTTCATAGTGCTATTTGCAGGCCTCCTCCTTTGCTCTTTTGTTCTAAAACAATCAGAACGAATAATATTAGCGGCTTTTGAAAGTAAAATAGTATTGATCAACAATACTTCCCCTTTCCAAATAAGCTACAAGGGAATTGACATCTCTATTTTGAGGCAATCCTTCCAGTTAAAACAAGTACTCATCTTACCAGATTCCCTTTCCAATAGTGACAAAAGAGCCCAACCCCACATATCCATAAATTCCGTAGTGGCCAATGATTTTGAACTAATCCCATTGCTTTTTAATCGGCACCTTAAAATTGGCCAAATCAACTTTAGAGATTTGGATATGGTCTACAGAAAAAGAAAAAATGGGAATCAAACACAAAGAACGTCTTTCGATGCTACCAAGGTAAAAAAGAATCGCTTAAAGGAGTTGACCATTGAAAACATTTTTGTAAATCATTACAACATCGCACACCTAGGTACCAATCTATTGGATTCTACAGCAATAATCACCGGTGAAATCCTGTTGATTGGAAATGTAACCTTAAAAAGAACCCCAGGAAAAGAGCAACTCGCTTTGCATCCTTCGCTTCTTAATTTGAGCGGCTCAAATCTCACGGGTAAATTTGCCGACACTGAGCTAAAGCTCTCAAATTTCAAATTTGACTCCAAGAGCACGCATGCTCTTCTTGAAGGCCTCCAAATGGGAAATCCTGACTCATCTTGGGAAAAGGCAAGAAGACAGAAGTATAATATACCTGTAAATAGTTTGCGAATTATGGCAATGGAGTGTTTTGGAATTCAAACCGATAGTTTATTTCAACGAAGGTATTTTAGGGCAGACAGCATCCTTGTTGACCGTGCACAGTTTACCATAGTCAAGAATATTGAAAAACCCTGGAACACAAGTAAGACCATACCATTACCCCACCAATTACTACGAAGTAAAGGGCAGCATATTAGCATCCAAAAAATACGCATTGAGGATGCCAAAACGCGGTACATTGAAATTACACATAACGATGAAATTGAAATTCCGATCGATCAATTGCAGCTCAGCATTGAAAACTTAGGCCAAGAGCTTAGAACTTTAAAAGGGCAACAGGTAAAACCTATGGAAATCAATATGCAAGGACGACTCTTCAATGATTTTCCAATTAATATGAGCTTAACCTTTCAAAACCCGCTACAAAACAATCAATTTTCTTTTGAAGGCTCCACGGGACCCTTCTACTTTGAATCCTTTAACCCGGTTATGGTACCCACCTCCAATATAAAATTTGAATCGGGCCATGTTCGCAGTATCAACTTTAATGGAACCGGAAACGCAGAAAAAACCTCTGGGGAGCTTGTAATGCTTTATGAAAATCTGTCCGCTACGGTACTAAAGCAGAACGGTCAAAAGAAGAATACAACCTTTTCGTGGTTGGCCAATGCCGCCGTTCGCAAAGAAAATCCTAAAAACGGAAGGCTTAAAGTTGCAAAAATGGGCTATGGGCGTATACCATACAAAGGCTTTGGCAATTATATGTTTAAAACTATAGAGTCCGGACTTATCAACTCGGTTTATCCTTTTGGAAAAAGAAAGGAATACAAAAGATAGCGCCATATGGTATGGTTGTTTTATTATTTGCTGCTAAAAACAACCGAACTAAAACAAGTTCGCGAAGAGGTAAACATTTTGTAACAAAACCAATATTGAATAAAGTATCCAAACAATTTTTAATAGAACAAGTCAAAATTGTTACCGTTTAAATCTGAAATCAACTATATATATTTGAAATCTTTACCTTTTTGGGTTCCAAGAAATTTTTTCCGTAGTCTGTAAAGTAGCTATGGGTTTGTAAGAATTTATTATTGTTTGCTATCCAGTCTTCATCTGTATATTTTAATCCAAGTTCCAATTCCCATTCGGACCTAAGCATCTCCCGATATATGGGATAGCTCTCAAAAGATAAATGGACAAGGTCTGCATCACATACGACCTGCTCTAAAATATTTTTTGGATCCTGAGGTATTTTTGTTGCACCGATACAACCCAAAATAGTGGTAATTCTGTCTTTGGGATAATTTTGTTCTATCAACCATTCGTTTGCTAAACGCTTACTTGCCTCTTCATGGCCACTATAACATTCTATATGTCCCAAATCGTGGAAGACTGCAGCAAGCAAAACCATTTCTAGTTCCTCTTCGGTCAAATTCTCAGCCCTGCCAATTCTACCAGCACCCTCCAATACCGTTAAGGTGTGATGTAAGTTGTGAAACACCCTGTTTTTGGGTTGTTCAGCTATTATTCGCTGCGCTACAACAACGGCAGCACGCAATACGATGTTTGGATTGCTCATTTTCGCAATTTTTATATATTCAAAATTTTAGTTTGTTCTTATTTAACTCTCCCAAATGGGATTACCACTCCCACCCTATTCCACTTCGTATAACATAGTCCGTTTCACTCGCATTTGGAGCGGGTTGATTATCATAATTTAAAGAAACTCCCAATCGAACAAAAAAGTCCAATGGTAAATCATATTTCGTATCAAAATTCAGATCAGCACGATATCTACCCGATTCCGTGAGCCCTGAGTATCCGAGAAACCCAAGATTCAGCTCCAAATCGCCCGTGTCGTAAAGATTGAGTTCAGTACCAAAAAATAATTCCATAGTATTTCTATTGGAGGATTCGGACGAAAAACGTTCCGTATTGTTATTGATTCCCGTTTTTAATCCCCAATACGCCCTATTCGTATTGAAGATAAACTTTCCAAATCCAACCTGCGTATTTGCCCTAATATCAATCGATTGCTCCGTATTGGAAAGGGTAGCGATGGTACCAATTAAGTACCAGCTTTTCCACAATACCTTGCGATAGTTCAATAAGCCATCTGTTCGGCGTATGACTTCTGCGTTATTTTGGGTCGATCTAAGAATACCGTAGGAAATATCAATAGACCATTTTTCGTCATGATACCCGGCATCGGTACGAAATGAAAGCTGTCGCAAATCCTGGGCCTTAGTTAGATTAAACCCAAGCTCCACCAGGGCATTGAACCGATTTGCAAATCCATCGTTTGCTTGTTCTAAGTAGACTACTTCATTAACAGGAATTATGGCCAAAGTGGTATCAGCATCAAATACTTTTATTTTTTTCCCCGAAACCGTACTAACCTTTCCATGGTATATGGCATCATTGACACTAACGTTGAATTTGGATTCGGTGAGGATTTTTTCAATCTCCAACCATTTAATTTTAAAATTTTCATCACCGGAGGGCACATCAATTTCCAGCACCCCTTTGAACATGTTCTTTACTTCACCAATTAATCTGTTACCCCCTTGAAACACTATGGTATCTGATTGACCATTTAATTGGAGGTGGACCATTAATACGATTAAGAGAACACAAATCAGTTTCACAAAACCAAATATTATTTTGCAACTAAGTATTTTGCTACAGCATGATAAGCCGGTAATGAGGTCGGGTCAATTTTTGAATTCTTGGCTTCAGGATGTGATGAAAACCTGACCAAGACCATTTCGGCCTTTGGATCAATATAAATAGTTTGGCCGTGCACCCCCCTTGCCGCAAAAGCACCATGTTCATTATGGGTATGCCACCACATATTTCGGTAGCTCCATCCTTCAAGGGAAGCATACACCGATTTACTAAAAGCCTCTTTGTCGCCCCCATTCCTAATATCTTCGATAAGGGTTTTGGGCAAAATTTGTTGGTTATTAAAAAGACCTTCTTGCCTTATCATCTCACCAAACATGGCCATATCCCGTATATTGGCACTAAAACCGCCTCCGGCAAAGGCGATGCCAGCTCCATCGACTTGAAAGTAGCCATCAAAATGGGTTCCCAAAGGTTGCCAAATTCGCTTGGAAAGCAACTCAGGGACACTTTGATTGGTAACCCTAGAAATGATCCACCCCATAACATCCGTATTGATGGTTCTATATCCAAAGATTTTGCCGTGACTCCCTTCTTTTTGAACGGTTCTGAGGTAGTCATAGTAATTTGTTGGCCCATTATAAGAGGCCGGTTTTGGAAAAGGATTACCCGCCGCAGAGTACGCCCAAATCTCTGCTTTGGGATTAGAATAATCCTCACTGTATTTTAACCCAGTGGTCATGTCCAAAATTTGTCGAATTGTTGCATCTCCAAAAGCGGAGCCTTGCAATTCGGGAACATAATACGCTCCTGTTTTGGTTTCGTCCAGTACGCCTTCCTCAACCAGTAATCCACCTAAAGTTCCTGTAAACGTTTTGCTAACGGACATTGCGGCATGAAGACCATCAGGGTTTAATTCCCCAAAATACCTTTCATAGACAATCTTACCTTTATGCACTATCAACAAACCATCGGTGTAGTTTTTTTCCAATGATTCCTTCCATATCATGCTTTTTGGACTTCCGATTGGTATAAAAGAAATGGTATCAATTGCAGGATCAATACTTGCTTCAAAATGGTAACGGTTGGTGTTGGCCGCTTTTACCTCCGTAGTTGGCATGAATTGTCTTATATGGCAAACGCTGTACCGCAGGGCAGGAAATGTGAAAAAGCTACCATCAATAGCCGAGACTACCTTATCCTCTGGTGGAGGAAATCCTTGCATCCAAGCCATTTTTTTAGGATCTGATTGCTCAGGAGTTAAATAGTCTTGACCCCATACCAAAGTGAAACTCAAAATAAAAAAAAGAAGGGTGTGGAGTCGATTGGTTTTCATTTTTTTAGCATTTTGTTTAAATTTAATTAAAAAAAATTAAACACTTTTACATCAAAACCATCAGATTCCCTTACAACTCAGTTTGGAAAACTACACTTTCAAAAAAGGAAAAAGAGAAGGTTTCTAGCGTCTAGCCTTAATCAAATTATAGTTCAGGGCAAATGCCAGATTTTCTGCATTTTATACTCCCAAGACCAAGTAATTTCTAATATTAAAATTTTCCTGTCATTGCACTCTAAAAACTGGGAATAAAAAAATGACCAACAACACTCTTTTAAAAATCGTGGGATTTTTATTGTAGGATTCCAAGAGCTTAAGATTTTACTAAAGATTTCAATCTCGGAAGCATAGGTTCATTTTTATTCTGAGAAGATTCCATCTTAGAAAGGATATTACTTAATAAAGTAATGGCCAGATTGATATAAGGACCTTTATTGAGCATAACACATTCCGCCTTGAGGGCCGTGGTTGCATCGGTTATTTCTGACCTGGAGGGCAGCCCATTTTTAGCTAGGTTTTCCAGTACTTGGGTAGCCCAAATTACCGGTATGTGGGCCCCTCCACAGATGGACAAAATCTCTTGTTGTACCCGCCCTATGTTTTCCCAACCCGTTTCAATGGCCAAATCCCCCCTAGCGATCATGACACCAATATTTTTTGTTTTCATTGCTTCCAATAAAATTGGGGTCAAATTGTGAAAACCGGTCTGGGTCTCTATTTTCAGGATTATGGCCATACGGTCCAAAGCGTCCAAATCCTCGAGGACTTTATACAGTTCGGTTATGTCCTCCTTTCGGTTTACAAAGGAGAAATTGACAATATCCGCATGGGCAACTACAAATTCAAGGTCTGTTCTATCCTTAGGCGTCAATCCTGAAAATCCTAGAATCGTATCTGGAAAGTTGATTCCCTTTTCCTCCCTAAGTTTTGATCCATTTTCCTTAGCCAGGAAAATGCGCACTTTAACATGTTCATCTTGTATTTCAGTTACCTTTCCCCCTATTTTACCATCGTCGAAATACACGCGGTCACCAGGCTGTATATAATCAAATACCTCTAACATCTGACAGGAAATCTTGGCCGGATGCAGTAGATTTCCTTTTACATCAAATTCAGCCGGAGTACCGGACTGTTGATCCTTCATCAACCAAATTTCATCATCCATTTTGAGCACTATCGCGTTTTCCTTAAAAGGAACCGTCCCAACGATAAATTCCAAAGGTTCGTTGGAAACGGTGGAAAGGACCAAGTCTGGTTCCACATAAAGGGTCTGCCTACTTTCTACGATGACTTGTCCCCCATTCTTTGCAACAACCTTTAGTTTTCGATGTTTGGATCTGGCATCGACAAAGCTAAGCAGCATCCCAACACTTAAGCCATCCAAATCCCCGGTTCGAATGGGAAGGGTGTTAGCAGTAGCTAGGGTATCTGGATTGGATTCCAGTATGATTTGCTTGGGTTCCACCACTCTGCCAA
Source organism: Bacteroidota bacterium (assembly GCA_039184365.1). Classification (GTDB taxonomy): domain Bacteria; phylum Bacteroidota; class Bacteroidia; order Flavobacteriales; family Flavobacteriaceae; genus Croceivirga. The sequence goes on from JBCDBE010000002.1 coordinate 44,053, forward strand.
AATCATCCTTTTGTGGTTTGTACCGTATGACCCTTGGACCTGGAATAATTTTCCCTGTGCGAATCTTTGGTCCTGCAAGGTCCATTGCTATTTTGACCTCCCGCTGTAATTCGTCTGCGGCCTTTTTGATATTGGAAATTATAGCTGACCAGATTTCCGGAGAATCATGGGCGCAATTGATTCTTGCACAGTCCATTCCCATATCCACCATCTCACGGACCATTTCATAGTTATTTGCAGCTTCCCTCGGTTGGGTGACCATAATCCTCACCCTTCTATTCGTGCTGCCTTTACCCAAGAGATCTTTGGTATTCCGATTCAACAATTTTCTCCCTTTCTTAATGGACCATTGCTTTTTTAGTACTGCTTGTTCGTTATGTGACACAGCAAGTCCGAGCAAATGCCTTATGGTAAGGACACTGGCTTTAATATGTCCCTCGGCATTAACAAATCGGGTCAATCCTAAATTTTTGAGATGTTTTTGAATTTCCCTTACGTCAAAACTGCGAAAGGAAACATAATTCAAAAGATTTTGGGCGCTTTTCTTATAATAGGAATCTATGTCTTCCATCGTTTCCGCATGATGGATCTCATCTTCATTCATTTTGGCCAATATGGCATCCAATTTCCCTATTATCCTGTGTATGACATCCTCTTTTATTTTCATTGCTTTTCTATAAACATACCTGAAGAAACAGGTTCTTATTTATATTATTTTTTATATGAGGCAAGAAGATAGACAATCCAAGGAAAATAGGCCTACACTATTTCATGACGTTTCAAAAAATTTAAAGTTAATTTAAAATTGCCTTCAACTGGTTGGACATCCTAAAATCATGTATTATGTGAAATATATTTTTCGCCTACTACGGCTTTAATGACCACCAAATAGAACCGACCAATCAACCCTATAAAAATGGCAGCTTTTTAATCCAAAACTATCACTTGTAAGATACCTCCAAAACCAATGGTCGTTAGCGAAATAAGGCCAATATACATCGGTCCAACAATTACATCGGTCCTTAATCTCATGAATAACTCTGCCGGAGTTACTCAAGGCACAAACGATTCATAAAGAAGCTCATAGCATATGGCCAATGGATCGGACGATTTGAATTAAAATACCCGTTTTCCATACGCAAGACTGCGGAAAACTATGCCAAAGAATTGGTTAAGGCGTTGTTAAAGAATGTATTGCTCCCAACAATTAAAACGTAAAACTACTTTATGGCGTCTTTGCGGTTTCTTTTTTAAGCAATGGGATCACCTCCTTGCCGATCAATGTTATGGATTGTTTCATCTGCTTATGGGATAACCCCACATCCATTTGAAAATTAAATCGTGAGATTCCTCCCAGGGATTTACTATGGCGAAGGATTTTTTGTGCCACCTCCTCTGGGTTTCCGATCACAATAGCCCCCTCATCATCGATCAAATGTTCGAATTGTTCTCGGGTCGGTGGTACCCAACCCCGTTCTTTGTTCATTGATGCAATCACCTCCACGTAACGCGGGAAGAAATCCGAAATGGCTTCTTCTCTGGAATTGGCCACATAACCAAAGGAATGGATGCCTACTTTTAGTTCTTTGGGATTAAACCCAGCCTGTTCACCGGTCTTCCGATATAGGTCGATCAGCGGTCGAAAGCGATGCGTTTGTCCTCCTATTATCGCAACCATTAAGGGCAACCCTAAAGTCCCTGCCCTGGCAAAAGAGGAGGGTGTGCCACCAACGCCCAACCAAATCGGTAACTTCTTTTGTAGCGGTCTGGGATAAATACCTTGTTCTCTCAGTGGAGGACGGAAGATCCCTGACCAGGAAACAACTTCGTTGTCCCGTATCTTTAAGAGCAACTCTAATTTTTCCGCGAAAATAGCGTCGTAATCATTCAGATTGTACCCAAATAAGGGAAACGAATCTATAAATGAACCTCGCCCCACGACCATCTCGGCACGTCCTTTTGAGATGAGATCGATAGTAGCAAAATTCTGAAACACGCGCACAGGATCCGAAGTGCTCAATACCGTAACCGCACTGGTTAGTTTGATCTTTTTTGTTCGGGCAGCTGCTGCAGCCAATAGTGTGGCTGGAGCGGCATCCAAAAATTCTTTTCGGTAATGTTCACCAATGCCAAAGGCATGAAGCCCAACCGTATCCGCCAATTCAATACGTTCCAATAGCGCTTCAATGGCGCGCTCGGGCAGAGTACGCCCTTCTGGTGAAGCTGCAAAACTGTCTATGCCAATTTCCATTATCATCCTTAGATCGTATCCAAATACCTTTGGAATTGCTTTTTTTGTTCTATAAATGTGGCTTTATAGGTCGCCTCAACGATCTTCCCGTCTTTAAAGAAATGATTAAAAGAAGGAAGGTAGAAATCGGCGACTATTTTAGCACCAAAATACGGAAACAATTCCTTAGATACCTTTAGTACGTTGTTCATTGGTCTTCGGCTCGGACTTGCGGATAAGAGGAACATGGGTTTCCCATTCCAAATATTCATTGCTTTCTCCATTTTTATTCTGGAAAGCCAATCCCATAGATTTTTGAAAGCCGAAGTATGCAATCCATTATATTCGGCCACGGAAACAACAATGCCATCACTAGCTTTGATCAATTCGTAAAAGCGAAGCACATTTTCATGAATTCCGTTTTCCTGCTCAAGATCTTTAGAGTACAGAGGGGGTTCATAATCATTCAAGTCTGCCACAATCACCTCTGTATTTGTTAACTGATTGGCGGCATATATAGCAAAGGTCTTATTAATGGAGGTACGGCTGTTGCTCGCACCAAAGGCCAAAATTTTGGAAGCAACTGACTTCATAGGCTATTCTTTATTAGGATGTTTCTCATTGTGATTCAATTGATCGTAAACAGGACCCGTTCCACCGTTCCTTCTTTGGCATATTTCAGGCTCCCTATCTCATGGTCAAAAAGACCATTGAGATTATTGCCGGCGAGATCTTCAAGTCTCGTGTTTACCTGCAATAGATAGTCTCCCTTCTCCCAGGGATTTGAAGGTGTAAACCACCATTCCGTTTCTTGTTTTTCGATGGTAACCGAACCCTTCACGGATTGGTTTTCCGTATCGGTGATAATAAGTCGCTGTTGTACGGAATAATAATCCAACATATCTTCAAATTTCACCGTAAAGACTGCTGTACTGTTCGCTTTTGGAACCACCAAGTCCCAGTTGCTTGGGTCCGGGGCTTGAAGATCGGCTGCGGTTACCTCAATTTTCTTTTCAAAGGGATGTTCCATCTTGTTATGGTTGGCATCCTCCAGATCTGCAATGACCAGCGTATACTTTTTTCGGGACTGCAATGCCCGCCCAAATGTTGTATTGGCTTGTAGCCCTGTCTTTACCCGCGCAGGGTCCAGAATCAAGGTAAGTTGCGTTTGTTCATGATTCCAAAGCTCATGGACATTATTAAAAAAAACGTTCTTAAGTTCCAGGCCTTCTTCGTCCACAAGCTTGATCTTTTCCAGATTCCCAACGGTTTTCATCGGTTGTGAAAACTGCACATACATACGAAGGAGATTCTCCGGAAGTAGCTCCGCCGAAGGATAAATGGCTCGCACCGTAGGACCTTCGGCCCTTTGTTCGCATGCCGTGTTCCACCCTACCATTAAAAACAGCAACAAATACCGAGGAAACGCTTTCACCCTCATATAAATTACACAGCGGTTATCTATCCATTTTCTCTGAAACAAGGTTAGGATATCCTTCCATTTGTTTTGCCATATCATGGTATTGCTTTGTAAAGGCCTGAGATTCGGGATATTGATAATCCGGAAAATCATATTCCGAGATAAAGTCGCTAAGTCGTAAATAAACCCCGGAAAGTTCTGAGACAAGATCGATATCCCCGGTTTCAATATTTCTACGCAACACCCCAAGCATTTGTGGATTTTGCACATCTATTTGCATCACATTGGCGGTGGGAATTTGTTGTATCCCTTCCAGGCCCGAGGCAAACATTTGCTGTTGACCTGCCATTCCGTTTCCCTTGGATCCAGCCACCACGGAAGCAAAAGGCACCATGGTCCCTCCCCGATTTTTATGGGTAACCAGTAAATTCTTGGTTAGCGAACCATCCATTTCCTGGGTAGTTACCGTAAGCATATCGATAGGAGCGTTTCCGTAACCCAGTTCAGCAATCGTTTTTCCTTTGATATCCGCACCGGCCTGTATCTGATCCGTTGGAATGGTAACCAAAGGGGTGCACGTATAGCTTGCCAATAGCATTGATTCACCATCTACTTCATCAAATAGCATGGTTCGTATTGGGGCACGGGTCTCCGTTTGGGCATGCACCGCATGGTAGATCTCTATGCTATTAACCGCTTCCTGATCCGTAGTAAACGGATAGGCTATTTTTCGCAAGGTAGAGGCAAATTCGCTATTGGTCAAGCCAGCCACGTAAATATGGCCGTCATTGTAATCCATATCCGTAATACTTAAGGCTGTAGCCGGTGTCTCTTCCCAAAATACCAACTCCGCGGAAGCTGGATCGCTAAGCGCAATACTACTGCTATTTTCCTCGGTCACTGCTAAGAATCGAGTCGCATTTGTAACAGGATGCACAATAGCTACTACGGATTTTGCCTCTGGTTGATGCCCTAATTTGATGGCAACATAGGCCTCCTGACTTACTGGATGGATTTTCATATCGTTTATAACCACATCCCGGGTTGCGATATCCAATTTTTGTGCTAGCGTAACATCAAAACCTTCCATATTATACGGAACGGCATCTTCCATTTTCTCGGCGGTCGTTGTGACGGCATGAATCATCCCACCCTTGCTATCCCCTATAAACAATATATTCTCGGGGCCAAAGGCTAGAACATTGGCCCCGGAAAGGGTTGCATTTGTCGATAGTGCTGTATTGGCTGTTTTGGTAGTTTCGCCTTCTGAAATGGCCATATCTGCCCCCTTTTCCTGTTTGCAGGAACTCATAAGTACGGCAAGTAGGCCAAATATTGTAAGTTGTATTTTCATGATATTCAAGAATTAAGTGCTGTATTAGTCAATAACAAACGAGGCATTGGATAGCTTTAGCCGAACATTTAACTCTCCCTCGTTGATGTTCCATTTGTACAGCGTATACTTTCGTACACCGGTCTTATGCATGGGATCTTGATCTGCAATACGTCTCGCTTCTTCAAAAGAATTGGCCCGTATCATGATCGCACCATAACCTCCTGCATCTGAGGCCCCTTCAATTGTGGTTTGCCCACCCATGATCATGGTGCCCTGGTTTTCTATTTTATGCACAAAATCCATGTGATCTGGTAATATCTTGGCTACTTCTTCAAAGGACACCACAGGCTCAGTTACATAAAGATACACTTCTTTATTCATACCCGTATTCAACTTTTCAGCCTCGGCTAAAGTCTCGTCCTGCGCTTGTAGTGCAAGCATTGCCATCCCCATCATCAGGAATAAAATCGTTGTACGTTTTTTAAACTTTCTTGCAGTTTTCATAATCGATTTGTTTTAGAGATTAAAATTTTATTTTGGCATTCTATTGGATATTAGAACTTGAATTCTAAGGTTGGCCCCGTATAAAATATGTTGTTGGATTCTCCCGATTCTTTTACAAAATCGCCCGCCACAAAATAGGTGGACCGCCATTCAAACTCTATATTTCTATTGATCTGGTACAGTATTTTCATACCGATAGCACTTCCTATGTAAGCACTGGACCCGCTGGTAGCCTCACGGATTTGAAAACGCGGGGGTGTATACAAGCCGTCTTCTTTCGAGGACCGGAAGAAAAAGGCATAATCCACATAAATAGAAAAGCCTTCAAAAGGGTAGATCTTAAAGTTGGGGTGGAGGCCATTTAGGTTGACCGGGGTATTTACCGCGGCCAAACTGTATAGGGCAGGATTGACAAACAACGGATTATAGGTTTGTAATGTATCATCTCCTCTGTCCCTGTCGCCGGAAGAATAATCAAACTTTAACCCAAACGTGGTTTTCCAGGGCTTGTTGATTAGAATATACTTGTAATCGAATTCAAAGTTAAAAGCACGTATGTTGGCATCTCCCAATTCTCCAAACTGGTAGACCAGTTCCGTATTGAACACCATGCGTTTCCCCAAAGTTCCGTAACGCCGTATGCCTATGGAATGCCGGGTTTCTTCACCACTTAGATCGCTGAAACTGGCAAAATCCGTGTGGAACCCCAAATAGTACACTTCCGTTTTCCCAAGGATTTTACCCAACTTTACATCTGCCACCGCACCCCACATGGTTGGATTGGAAGCCGCGTCATCAAACAAGTTAAATTCATTATCAAAAGCATCAAATTGCGGTTGCACTTCACTCCCATAAAATACCTGGATAGAACTTTGATCAAACCTGTAATCGGTCTTGATCAAATCAAAACTCCTTCGGATGTTGGGGCCATCCCTTCGATCTACCAACCTTCCCGCTCCAAAGGTCAATTGCTTTCTCCCGAAAGTGAAGACAAAAGCATTCTCTTTTTGTGGAATCGTAAATTCGGCAAAGGCCTGATGAAGATCCAATTGATCATCTTCTAATGTTCTATCCATACCTCCGCTGGTAAAACCATGATACAGTTCGGCATATAAACGGATATTTTTACCAAAATGCACAGCGGAATTCAAATTCAGGCGTTGGGAATAATAACTATCATCTTCTTCGGTATAGTCTTCGTTGATGGTACTTTCAAAACGAGGTCGGTAGGCCCCGCCCAGGGTGAGGTAGATGGTTTTACTTTTGTTGAAGGGAATGAATTTTAGTCCTTGGGCAAACATCCGTTCATATTCCTTGGCTGTCTCCTCATTTTGCAGATAGCTATAGTTTTCATCGGCGCTATCATTCATAAACTCCGGAGGTTCTTTCTGCTCCTCTTCTTGGGCCTGTATCCCAAGGACAATACATAGAGAAAAAAGGAGGGAAAAGCGTTTCGGGTTTCTCATTCTCAAAGCTTCGGTTGGTTAACTTTACATTACCACCCAAGTTAGCCTAAGCACCCATCCTGTGCATTAATCCAAATTAAGACGTTATAGATTCTACAATTTCTTCACGTTTTGTGTTTTCATTTTTTTCGCTTTGCCTTGCTTAGTGCCTCGGGAGTAACTCCCAAATACGAGGCAATCATCCTTTGTGGAATGCGACTTACAATTTGGGGGTAGGTGGCCACAAAATGTTGGTAGCGATCCAAGATAGATCCCCCCATAAGCATAATGACACGCTTTTGAAGGCCATCGATACGATGGATCATCTCCGGCATATTCTGATGGCTATTAAAAAAATTCTTATCCAAAACACTAACCAAGGAGTCTTCCAAGGCATCAATGAATAAATCTGCCGGAACATTTGGGGGAATATGATCTACCATGATAGTACCTTCGGGGGCGAATAAGAAAATGTGCTCTTTTCCCTTCCTGTCAAGGGAATAACTGCGTAGCAACCCAGAATTTACTCGATATATCTTGGAATTTAATTCTCCCGGACGCTGCAGGATTTCTCCTTTTTTTAGGGTTATGGTGCTCATTAAATAAAATAAGCGCTAAAGTAAATTGCAAGTAGTCCCTGCGCATTAATTAAAATTAAGAAAGCTATTGCCGGGTTTGCAGGTACTGACCTTTTGATTTGCTTAGGGCCTCAGGAGTGACACCAAGATAGGAAGCAATCATTTTTTGTGGTACGCGATTTACAATTTGCGGATACGTGGTTAGAAAGTGATGAAAGCGATCAATGATCGAAGAACTCATCAACATCACCACCCGCTTTTGTAACAAGCCCATCTGGCGCGCCATTTTATGAGCCTCTCTCCTGGCCGTTTTCAGATTCTTTTCACGAACTACGGCTGTAGTGTCTTCTAAGGCATCGATATATAATTCAGCCGGAAGATCCGATGGTAAATGATCGGTCATTACTGCTCCCTCCGCAGCAAAAAGAAAAATATGCTCTTTCCCTTTTTCATCTAGGAGATAACTGCGAAGCAGCCCGGTTTTCACCAGGAACACTTTGGTATCCTTGTCGCCAGGTCGCTGTAAAATAGCCCCTTTTTTAACCGTAATCTTTTTAACCATCGCCAGTATTACCGCTAATTTTCTTAAGGTACATAAAAAAGCTGTTAGCCCGAGGAGGAATGCCGAATATACTTTTCTACGACCACCGCTGTAAGGATAACAAGATAAAACTGTCCCATTAGTCCAACGAGCATGGACGCCTTCTGAGCTATGGGAATAACCGGCACAATTTCGCCATATCCGATCGTCAATAAGGTGATGTAGGCATAATACAGCATCCCTTCACTAAAAAGCACCATATCGTCCGTATTCAACAAAATACCCTTAAAGGCCCCTGGATGGGTCAACGCAATGGACATAAATAAAAAAAAGGCTAAAAATCCCAAAGAGATATACCCACTCATCAACCCCAATATAACATTCTTACTTACCTGGGTGGCTTGCCATACCTGTTTGACAATCTGCCAGGTAACCACAATATTAAAGATAAAAAAAACGGTAAGTCGCATCAAGACTCCCGTCTCGGATTCCTGCCTGTTGATCATCGAACTTCCGAATATAAAAGTAGCCAGCACAAAAAGCAATATAAAAAACCATGTCATCCACTTCTTTTTTGAGATGATCAAAATTCCGGCCAATATACTTGCCAGATAGAATAGGGGAAGCAAAGCAAACTCATATAGGTTGGGGGGTACCAACAAGGATCCGAACAGGATAGCCAGTTGGATTACCAAAAAGATTTCAAAACGAAGTTGATATAACTTGTCAAACATTGGTCGTTACCGTATGAATATTCACTTTTTTCTGCTTTCCTTTCAATAGCACATCGCCAAGATGCCTGGACACAAAAAAATTATCCGTATTTAAATCGTTCAATAACTTTTCCGAAATGATAATCGGAACTTCATGTTTGTTGCATTCCGCCTGTATTCGAGCTGAAGTATTTATGACATCGCCATGATAGGCCACTTCTTTTTTTACCACTCCAACTTCAGCAACCATAAGTACACCTCCATGCAAACCTGCTTTAAAGATAGGTGAAGTACCATATTTATCAATGTAGTACTTTTTTTTCTCCAAAAGCTTCTGTTGGAATGCGAAAAAGAGTTTGACACAGTTGTTATTGGACAACCCCTTTTGATAAGGCCAGCTCAACACAGCTTCATCCCCTACATACTGATAGATTTCGGCATCGTATTCAGGAACAACTTCATTCAAATCGTAGAAGCAGTCTTGAATCAACTGGCTGTACCTCAAATGTCCTAATTCTTCGGCAATTGCGGTCGATGATTTAAGGTCCAAAAACATAAAAATACGCTTCTCTTCTTTAGGTTCCCTGTACTTGCCGAAAAGCATTTTTACAAATACCCCTTTCCCAAACTTGTCATTGGCGATTTGCACAAAGGAAAAAATCAAGGCAGAAAAAATAATGTAGATAACTATGGCCCAAAAGGTTTTATCATATATCCACCACCCTCTATCATTGTCTATACCCAAATCATAGAATGTATTCGTTATTTCAATAACCAAGGTTGAAAGGATGATAATTGAAATAAGATATATTACGAAAGTAATAAGTAAAGTAAGTCCGATGGATATTCTTTTTGATAGGTATCTATCCAAAAGAAATTCTACAATGGCGCTTACCAAACCAATTAATAGACCAAAAAGTAAGAACATGGACAACGCACGGGAAAAGCCGTATTGAGTAGATACAACTATCCCTTCTTCTTCTGAGAGGCCGTAATATCTGAAAATGGAAAAAAGCACCATCGCCATCGTCCAATACACTACAGATTGCCCTAGCAGTTTAAGAAATTGTTGTGCGTTTCGTCCTTGTTCCTTCATCACTACGCATCCAATAGCGCTTCATCAAATTCGTACCCTTTGTAATTAACCTTAAAGAGTGCACTATACAGCGAAGGAATAAAGAGCAGGGTAATCACGGTTCCAAACAACAGGCCGATCATAATACTAACAGCCATACCTTCCCACATTTCACCTCCGGAAAGATACAACGGAACCAAGCCTAAAATCGTGGTAAATGTAGATAATAATATTGGTCGAAACCGCTGTAAACAAGCCGCTATAACCGAATCCTGATCCGTTCGACCGGAAGTCAATTCTACCTCCATACGATCGATGAGCACAATGGCATTGTTAATTACGATACCGGCCAAGGAGATAACACCCAGAAAAGGCATAAAGCCAAAAGCTTCCTGGAAAACCAGTAAACCAACAACCACGCCGATGATACCTAGTGGGATAGTCAGCACCACCATAGCCATTTTTCGAACGGAATTGAACTGAATGATAAGCAACAAGAGGATAATGAAACCAGAAATGGGAAGATACCCAATAATGGGACCCATATTTTCTGCGGTTTGTTCAGCATCACCTCCCAGCGTATAGGTGTACCCCTCCGGCCAAACCCCGTTCACTTGTTCCTCCAGCCAGGGCGTTACCACAGACATGATGGATGAGGCATTCCCACCATCCCGTAATTCGCTACTGACATTTATGGTTCTTTTGATATCAAGTCTTTTGATCTTGGCGTATTGCCATTTTGGGACTATGGAGGCCACTTGCAATAGCGGAACACTTTTCCCACTACTTTGCGAATACACATTTAAGGTCTCCAAAGAAGCCAGTGTTTGTTGTTGGCTGTCCCCACTTCGCATTAGAATGGGAATGGATTTGTTATCCTCCCTATATTCCCCGGTTTGAAAACCGTCCAAGACGGTCTGCAAGGAGGTGGCAATATCCGAACTGGTAATCCCAGCATTTTGAGCGCGGTTTTGATCAATCTCAATCAAAAACTTTTTACTCTTTGGTCCCCAATCGTCTTTTACATTTTTGGTAAATGCCACTCCAGACAACTTTTGCTTCACACTTTCGGCTATGCTGGCCAATTCGTCCGGTTCCGGTCCGGACACCTTAATTTCTATGGGGGTTCCTCCTCCTCCAGAAGCTAATAGTCCTACTTTTATATCCGCATTAGGAAAATTTTGAAAAGCATAAGCATCCAAACGTCTTACCATCTCTACGTTCTCTTCAAATGTGGTAGTGTTCACGAGAATATGGGCGTAATTGGAATTGGCTTCATCCGGTGAATATCCCAAATCATAAGACTCCGGACCTTCCCCAATGTAGGATGACCAACTTACAATACCCTTTTCGCGATCTGCATTTACTTTAAGGGAGTCCGCCATAAAACCCTCTACCTGTCGCACTACTTCGGTAGTGCGTTCAATCTTATTCCCCTCTGGCAGATTAATGTCGATGGTAATCATATTGCGATCGCTATCCGGGAAAAAGATGAAGGGAATGTATCCAAAGCCGAACAGCGAAAGAAAGAAAGCCACGAAGATGCCTATGATCACTTTATATTTATGGCGCAGGGCCAATAATATCAGGTCTTTGTAGTACCGTTTTGCTGAGTTGATAACGCGATCGACAAGACTTGGTTTCTTTTCCCCTTTAGGCGCCACCTTGAGAAACATAAAGCAGAACATAGTGATTACCGTGAGCGCGATTAACCAAGATGACATCAATGCAATGGTTATCACAACGAAAATGGGGCCCACAATATCACCCATTGTGGTTGGTGAAAGATAAAAGGCCAGGAATGCAGCGGAAGTCGTTAAGGTTGAAATCAATAACGGCATCCAAAGCTCGGAAAAGGCTTCAATAGCGGCCTGGTACTTTTCCATGCCCTGCTCCAGTTTAACCATGATGGTCTCGGCCACTACAATGGCGTTGTCCACTAACATTCCCAATGCCATAATGAGGGCGGCAAGGGTTACCTGATTAAGCCCCATATTAATAACGCCCATGAGCATCAGGGTCATAATGGTTACTATGGGGATCAAACTTGCAATTACAAAACCGGTACGGAAGCCCAGGAACACCAACATCACCAACAGTACAATGGAAATGGATTGCAAGAGGTTCACCATAAAGTCGCTCACCTTAAGATCAATATAGCTATCTAAAGAAGACACCCGTGTCAATTCCAAACCAACTGGAAGACGATTTTGCCATTGGCCTACCACTTCATCTACCGCTTCGCCCAAGTAAACAATATTTCTGTCTTCCTTAAGGTTGACATGCATACTGATCGCTTCCTTTCCGTCAACACTTACAATTTGCTTTGGAGGATCGATATATCCTTTATTAACTGTTGTAATGTCGCCCAACTTCACCAGTTGAGATCCGTTACCAACGGCAATCAGCATGTTTCGGATATCCTCAACGGAATTGAAATTACCGGTTGGTTCCAGGATGATGCGTTCATCACCAACATTGACCTGACCTCCGGAACTCAAAATATTGGTAGCACCAATACTTTGTTGCAATTTGGAAGCCGATAACCCGTATTCTTTTAATCGGCTATTGTCGAACTCCACAAAAACCCGTTCGTCCTGTACGCCCCCAAGTTCCACTTTGGCCGCATCGGGGAGTTTGATCAAATCATCTTTTATATCATCCGCATACTCCTTCATTTCCGCATAACTGAATCCATCGGAGGTTAAACCCACAACAATTCCATATACATCGCCAATACCGTCATCATCTAGATTTGGAGTCACCCCGGACGGAAGATCTTGGATATCATTTAATTTTCGTCGCAAACGATCCCAAACGGATTGCAGGGTTTCCGGGGAAACCTCGTCTTTTAATTCAACTTTTACCACGGAAAGACCTGTTCGAGAAGTGCTGCTTACCTCCTTCAGCTCGGGAAGCTCCTGCGCCACCTTTTCAACCTTGTCGGTTACCAATTGTTCTACCCGTTCCGGGCTAGCACCCGGAAACTGACTCACTATGGAAGCAATACGAACGGTGTAGGGAGGCATACTATCCTGGGACAGGTTGAAATACATATTTATCCCTAACAGGATAATGGTTCCCAGCACCATAAAGGTGATACGGTTCTTATCTATCGAGAATTTTGCGAGATTCATAGGCTTAGCAAGGGTGTTGATTATTGTAGTTTTACTTCCTGGCCATCGAGCAAGGTCTGTAGTCCCGCCACTGCAATTTTTTGTCCGGCAGATAGCCCAGCACTCACCTCAAAGCCTTCGGCGGATAAATTCCCAACAGTGATAGGTTGCTTCTTTACGGTGGTTACTTCTCCCTGGTCCTGCACTAAAAACACAAAACGGCCATCACTATCTTCTCCAACGGCATGGGCAGGCACTACAAGAACAGTATTATTTACTTTTTCCTCGCCAAAATCAAAGGTTACGTTCGCAGCCATCCCACTCTTAATGGCATCACTGGGATTGGTCACTACCACCCGTACGGGGTAGGTAGCCGTGTTGGTATCAACGGCAGGAGACACCTCTGTCACTTTGCCCTGGAAGGTCTGATCCGTTAGGGCTGAAAAGGTGACCTCGACATCCATATCCGCGCTAACCCCATTGATCACACTCTCCGGTAGGCCCAGCGAGATCTCCATATCCGTTCCCGAATTTAAGACACCAACGGTTTGTCCGGCCTGTACATTTTCATCTACCTCGGCAGATATTGAGGCTATCGTACCATCTTCCGGGGCATAAATGTACCCGTACTGGATCTGCTCTGCTTGAATATCTACTCCCCGCTTCGCGGATTCATAACTCTCTTCTGCCGTTTTAAAAGAGTTCTTAGCGGCTTCAAAATCGCTCAGGGAAGAACTCCCTTTCTCATACAACGCCCGCACTCGGTTTAAGCTGAGTTTGGCCGTATTCATTTGGGAGGCAGCGCTGTTCAGTGACGTTATGGCTTGCTCATAGGACAAACGGGATGCCACATTATCCAATCGGGCTAACAGTTGTCGCTTCTTTACTTTTTGCCCCAGTTTCATGTCAAATACCACAATAATACCGGAATTTCGAAAACTCAAATTCACAATTTTATCGGTTTCTGCAGTTCCGCTAAACGTACGCACCTTTTCCCCCCCCAGATATCCAACTTCCTGGAATTTCACGGGGCGTAATGTCGTTTCATCCTTTTTTTCCTCGGTACCACAGGATACCAAAAGCAGGGTAAATGCCAATAAAAGACCGAATCGTTGTATTATTTTCATGTTCTAAGTGTTTTGGTCAATTAATTTTGAGTATTTAGAAATTCAAAAAAACGCTGTCTAAACCCATCATTTTTTTCCTTCGTATTTAAAAGAAAGTAATACCCCATAAACCGTTCTAGTTGTAAGGCATTGATCAAGAAGTTATACACTGCGTTCGCCCTATCCAACTGGGCATCTAAAAAATTATTTTGGGCGTCCAATAACTGCACAATATTAACGGCTCCCTCTGAATAGGAAACCCTAGTGAGCTCAAGGGCTTCGGCCGCCGTTTCCTCTGATATTTTTGACAATTGGATATTGGACATTTGGTTGACCAAATTCAATACCCCGTTTCTAACGTTCACTGCGATACTCAGCTCCAAATTATCCTTGTTGATTTCCAATTGATCTTTTTGGATAAGGGCAGTCTGCCTATTGATATTGTTCAAATTTTGGTTAATAATTGGAATTGATATACTTGCTCCTGCGGAGTACGAATTATCCACCAAACCAAATCCCAGACCCTCCGGAACCGTGCTCCCTGCCCCTGAACGATTAAAGATAGAATTGTACTGTCCTTGCAGTGAAACAGTGGGCAGAAACCGGCCATAGCCGTTTAGCCGAATATTTCGGTCAGTCGCCGCAAGGTTATATCCCAATGACCGAAGTTCAGGCGCATTGTTATAGGCCTCTTGAATTAAAAAATTGGTGAAAGACTCCCGCAAGCTAGGATTATCCAACAAACCGAACAATTCATCATACTTGTATTCCTCAAAAACACCTTCATCCATTTGAACATCGGCAACGTCAATTTCCAAATTGATTGGGTTGTTCAAAACCTGATTTAGGAATAAAAAACCCTGCTCCAATTCGTTGATGGCCTCAACCATAGACTGCGTATTTTGCGCCATTTCACTTCTAAAGCGAAGCATATCGGACTTTCCGGACTGACCCGCTTCAAAATTCTGTTCAGATATTTCTAGATTCGTTTTGGTCAAGTCCACATTGCGCACCTGTATTTGGGTATTTGCCTTTAAAATCAAAACATTGAAATAGGCGTTCGCTGCATCGAAGATCAAGTCCAATTGGGAGGCATTAAAATCTTCTTGTTCAGCTTTCTGTAAGTTTTTTTGAATGGCTATGTCGGCATTTACCGCTTCTGAAAAAATGGTTTGGTTGAGTGATACGTTTCCCTCGGTGGAGAATTCCGGACTTTGTCCATTACTAACTTCAGCCAAGTCGGGATCTACATAGGTTGCCGAACCAGAGGCCGTGAGGGATGGCAAATAATTGCTAGTGGCCGTTTTTATATCTTGTGAGGCCAAGTCCACATCCCTTTGGCTGGACTGAAGGGATAAATTTTGTTCTAGCGCTTGATTGATTACAGAAAGTAAGTCATATTCTTTTTCGGACAACACATTCCTGAACTCTCCAACAAAATCGGTTTCTCCAATCAAACTGTATTTAATGGGAAATCCAATGGCCTCCGAAGTATTGTAGTTAATGGTCAACCTGGGGTTATAATCAATATATATGGGCAATTCAGCCATTGGCGTACCGGTGACATAAGCTTCAATATTTAATGCGATGCGCCTAAAAAACTGGTCTAAGTTCTCTTCGGCCTGTAGAGTGGCCAAAAAACCCATCTTTACATCAGCGGGGCCATTAACCGTAAACGATGGTATTTTGCGTTCAAGAAGTTCTTGAATCAGAGCTTCTTTTTCTTCGGCTGTCATAAAAAATCCGCCAGCAATGTATAAGGCATCCATTCCTTCAAGGTTTGAGACAATATCGCTTACAGACTCAAAAGGTATCAATTGATAATTGGCATTTAGTGTAGCCAACTCAGCATCAAAAATTTCCTTAAGCGGCAAAATTTGGGTAATTGGCGCATCCACGGCAATTCCCAAGTTTTTAAAATTACTGAGCTCTTTAAATCGGTTTAAATCATCTTGGTAGGATTCCGATTCGATCAGATAGGTGAAGTTTTCTATTCCAGAACTGGTTTTTGACAAATCCAGTTGTTGCACGTCCCTATTCACTGCTCCAAACAATATTGTAGGCTTTTTATGAACTGAGAGCGGACTAATAACTTCATTATTGAATACCCCAAACGCCAGGATGATATCGATATCGTCAGCCAAAAGTTGGTTGTAGTTGGTGCGCGCCTTTTCCAAATCAAAATTATTCGCTAAAATGGCATCATCTGGAAATTCGATAATGGCATCTTCCCCAACAACGGCTTTTACTTCGTTTTTTAGTTTATCAATTAAGGGGGATAGTTCTGGATTTATCTTGTCTAACAAGATTCCCAAATTGTACGTTTGTTTATCCTGGGCAAGGCAATGGGATACACACCCTAGCCATAATAGGAGAAAAACAATTGTTTTAATGGAGTTCATATAGTGGTTTCTAATTCAATATATCGATTTCGTCACAAGACAATTTTTTTAGTGTGGTCAAATTAACGCTACCCCGTCTCATCAGGATTTAATTTAAGTTTTGTTATTAGCTTTTCAATGGTTAACCCTTGCACCAAAATTGAAAAAATGACAATGATGTAGGTGATGACCAAAAAAAGGTCGCGTTCCATCGTTTCCGTCAATCCCAAGGCAAGGGCAATGGAAATGGCTCCCCTTAGCCCTCCCCAAGTCATGATCAAATTGGTATTTGGCACAAAATCCAATCGTTTTTGAAATAATTGTACCGGTATGATCAATGAGAGGTAGCGACAGGCCAAAGCCATGGGTATGGCCAAAATACCTGCATAGATATAGGTGACATTGAATTCCAAGACCAGTATTTCCATTCCTATCAAAACAAAAAGGATGGTATTCAATAGAATATCTATTAGTTCCCAAAACTTATCCACATAATCTTCGGTTAATTTTGACATGGCCCGCTCCCTGGTTTTATTGCCTCCGACCATAAGTCCGGCAACTACCATGGCCAGCGGTGCTGAAACATGAAGATGGGTTGCCAATATGGTTCCGGTCATCACCGTGGCAAGCGTTATGATAACCTCAATATTGTAATCGTCAATTTTTTTGAGGAAATAATAGGTCAACCAACCCAAGGTCAGTCCCAAAAGCAACCCTCCGAATACCTCAACCACAAAGAGTTCAAGAATGCCGGTTAATGAAAAACTGGGCTCGGAGCCACTGGCCAAACCAAATAGGGTCAAAAAAACAACAACTCCAACCCCGTCATTAAAGAGTGACTCTCCAACTATTTTGATTTCCAACTTTTTTGGCGCTCCCGCTTTTTTCAAAATTCCCAAAACGGCAATGGGATCCGTGGGAGAAATCAATGCCCCAAACAACAAACAATAAACAAACTGTATTTGAAGTCCTAGAACCATTAACAAATAAAAAACCCCAGTACCTATTAAAAATGTGGACAACAACACTCCAAAGGTGGCAAATATCAATACAGGCCAACGCTGCTCCTTTAACTTATTCAGGTCGGTATGAAGGGCACCCGCAAACAGTAGAAAGCTCAACATAATATCAAGCAAAACTACCTTGAAATCAATTTTTGAAATGATAAACCGTTCCGCTTTAAGAAGGGTATCGTCATAATAACTTATGGCAAAAACTCCCAAAGTAAACAAAATGGTAATTAGCGTTAACCCAATAGTGTTAGGCAGTTTAAACACTCGCGAATTAATGTACCCAAAAACGGCCGAAAGAAATACAAGAATGCTGGTTATGACAAAGTAGTCCATTCTGAATCAATAGAGGGTTGTTCAACTCCCCAAGGAGGCAAAATAGCAAATATTTAAAGACCTCGGCAAAGAAACGCCCACAAAATGATTTTTGTTTAACCCTGGGAGATGCTATTTGCCAACATCAAGTATGATGGTCATCATTTTTAAGAAAACAAGGATTGATCACAACGGAAAACAAAAAGCCCAACTTGATATCAAGCTTATTTTGACCAAAAAAGGACTTCATTTGCCGAGGTTTGGTATGAATTTCCTTCCAAATTTTACTGAGCAAAAAAAATCCCGCTTTCGCGGGATTTATAGATTTTGTTGGCCTACTAGGACTCGAACCTAGAATGACTGGACCAAAACCAGTAGTGTTGCCAATTACACCATAGGCCATTACCAAAAGCATTTCACTTTTGAGCGTGCAAATTTAAGACAAACTTTCAGCTCTCCAAATTATTTTAACCACATTGCTTCCCCTTTGTGTTAAACCTTTTACTAAAGTAGGGAGCGGTCTATGGTAATTTTGGTAAATTCGCCCCGATTGCACAACCACGTATCACATGCTTGCAAAAGACTATGATAAATGGAATACCATTTTAGGGTGGATTTCCTTTACGATTGCACTGACAACCTATCTCCTTACCGTTGAACCTACTGGAAGCTTCTGGGATGCAGGAGAGTATATTACAACCTCGGCCAAACTTCAGGTAGGTCACCCGCCCGGAGCACCTTTGCTTCAAATGATTGGAGCCGTTTTTGCCCTATTTGCCTTTGGGGATGCCTTCAAAGTGGCCCTAATGGTGAACATTGTTTCCGTGGTGTCCAGTGCTTTTGCCGTGCTGTTTACCTTCTGGATCATTACCAACTTAACCCGAAAGTTAATCATCAAAAAATCCAAACTCTCCAACGGCAAAACCATAGCCATTTTTGGAAGCGGACTTGTTGGGGCATTGGCATTTACCTATTCTGATAGCTTTTGGTTCAATGCTGTGGAAACCGAGGTGTATGCAATGGCAAGTTTTATCATGGCCCTACTGCTTTGGTTGGGCCTGAAATGGGTGGACCATTTGGACGATGAACGGGGCAATAAATGGCTTTTACTCATATGTTTTGTCATAGGATTGGTTTTTGGAATACAATTTATGGGCTTCCTGGCCATACCTTCCATAGGATTGCTGTATTACTTTAAGAAATACGAGAAAACCACGGTAAAAAACTTTTTGGTGGCCAATATTGTTGTCATTGGTATTTTGATGTTGGTCTATAAATTTTCATTGACCTATGTACTCCAACTTTTTGGTTGGAGCGAGGTTTTCTTTATCAATGAAGTAGGGCTGCCCTTTAATTCAGGAACGATTATTATGGGATTGCTCTTTATTGCCATGTTCTATTTTGCGCTTCGCTATACGCGAAAAAATGGTTTTGATACCGGCAATCTCATCATT
This sequence comes from Bacteroidota bacterium, assembly GCA_039184365.1. GTDB lineage: Bacteria > Bacteroidota > Bacteroidia > Flavobacteriales > Flavobacteriaceae > Croceivirga. The sequence continues at coordinate 63,277 of JBCDBE010000002.1, forward strand.
TTGTGTTTTATGTTCCTGATTTTGGGATTCTCCTCTTGGTTGCTATTGCCCATCCGTGCCAATGCAAAAACCGTGGTCAATGAAAACAATCCTGAAGACGCCCGTTCCCTTTTAGCCTACTATAACCGCGAGCAATATCCTGGCGTGGAGAGCCCTTTCTACGGGGCTTATTATTCAGATTCCTTTGCCCCTCCCGGAGAGGATATGGATGACAAACCCAAATATGAAAAAGACGGGAAATTAGGCAAATATGTTATTGTTAACAATTACAAAGATGCCCTGCAAGGTCCCAATAAAAAACATGTTGGACCATTGCCTCGATTATGGAGCGATCAGCATGCCGAAAACTACATGCGCTACTTTGGCAGATTGGACTTTAGGATAAAACCAGAATACATCTCCAACAATGAACTTCGTGATGCGGTGAACCAATTCAAACAGTTGAACGCCCAAGGTGAAATCGATACAGAACAATACATTCAATTTCTTCGCAGTTTTTCGGATTATATTGATGTAGAGCCACCCTCCTTAGGAGATAACATAAGGTATCTTTTTGAATTTCAATGGAGCTACATGTACATGCGCTATTTTATGTGGAATTTTGTGGGTAGGCAGAATGATGTACAAGGCCGCTATGATGAAAATGGACATTGGCTAAGTGGAATAAACTTCTTGGATGGTCTTCGCCTCGGAAGCCAGGAAAATCTTCCAAGCGATGTTTTGGAAAATAAGGCAAGGAATACCTATTTCTTCCTCCCCTTACTACTTGGAATCATAGGTATTGTATTTCAGATTTCCAGAAACCCAAAACAGTTTTGGGCACTTTTTGTATTTTTCATGTTTACGGGTTTTGCCATACAATTTTACACCAATCCTTACATTTTTCAACCTCGGGAACGGGACTATTCCTTAGTCGGTTCTTTTTTTATTTTCTGCATCTGGATTGGATTTGGGGTTTACGGCCTTTTTGAGGAAGTAAAAAAACTACTCAAACCTAAACTTGCCGCGCCCATTACCTCAGCATTATGTTTGTTGGCAGTTCCATTGCTAATGGCTTTCCAGAATTGGGACGATCACGACCGATCAGGGCGAAAGACTGCACGTTCCACAGCAAAGGCCTACCTAGATTCCTGTCAAGAAGACGCAGGTGCCATATTGTTCACCATTGGCGATAATGATACCTTCCCACTTTGGTATGCCCAGGAAATAGAAGGACATCGAACCGATGTACGGGTTGTCAACACCAGCCTTTTTGCGACAGATTGGTACATTGACCAAATGAAACGCAAAGCGTATCAAAGTGACCCCATACCCTCTCAGCTTACCCATGACAAATATAGCTTTGGAAGTCGTGAAGCTATTTATCACCAGCCCATTACCGAAAGTAGATGGAACATCAAAGATTTTATGAATTGGGTAGGGAGCGACAAACCACAGACCAAATTCCGACACCTATTCGATAAACAAGGTAGGGACGTAAGTGATTATCCCTCAAGCACATTGGAAATCGTTTATTATCCAACCAATAGAATCCGTGTTCCCGTGAACAAAAAGAATGTTTTGGAAAGCGGTTTGGTCAAGGAAAAGGACTCCGCTCTCATTGTGGATTATATTAATATAGACTTACCTGAAAGTGCATTGACCAAGCAACGGATATTAATGTTGGACATTTTGGCCAATAATGATTGGAAACGTCCTATTTATTTTTCAGGAGGTAGCTTTGATAATGCGGAGTACATATGGCTGAAGGATTATTTACAATTGGATGGGCTGATCTACAAACTGGTTCCCATCAAGACAGAAAATCAAAGTCCCTTTGAAATGGGTCGCATTGACACCGATTTGATGTACGACATTGTTCATAAATGGGAATGGGGAAATTCCTCCGATATGGATATTTATCACGACCCCCAGACACGCTCACAAGGGCTATCCTTTAGAAGTAATTTGGCAAGATTGAGCGAACAACTGATTGAAGAAGGGAAAATTGAAAAGGCCAAAGACATCATTGACATGGCCATGACCCATATGCCTTTTGAACGCTTTGGCTTCTACACTTTTGTGGAGCCCTTTTTTGATGGGTACTATAAAGTAGGGGAACAACAAAGGGCTAGGGAGCTCTTCGAAAAGCTCAAAAAGGTGTACCAGGAACGTTTGTCCTATTACGCAGGAATCCCTAGGGATGAGCAGTATGCCAAAATTGAAGATATTTTAACCAACTTGGAGGCCTACCAAAGAGTTGTATTCATTTTATCGGACAATAGGGACTTGGAATTTTCAGAAAAGGAATCCTTGATTCTAAGAGAATATATTGCGCTGTTCGATGATTTTGTGGATAGCGGTGAGGACTATTATGAAGAATCCATTGGAGGACCTGACCCCGATTTATTGGATAGTGTTCCGTTGGATGAAATGCCAGAAACGAAGGATTCCATACCAGTGGAATAAGGTAAATGATTCCAATAATGCCAAAGTGTTTTCAGGTGTATTCGTTCAAGATGCCGATTAAGGTGTTGGCATCTTGTTCTCCACTTTGCCTCCAAACCATTTCCCCTTTTTTATAGATCATAAGGGTAGGTAGGCCCTTAATCCGTAAAGCTTGGGAAAGTTCTTTGTTCTTATCCACATCAATCTTTATCACCTTTCCTTTATCCCCAAGGGCCGAAGCAACATCGCGAAGCACAGGATGCATGGAAGTGGACTGTTCGTTCCAATCTGCATAAAAATCCAGTAGGACCGGGATTTCTAGGTCAATAAGTTCACCAAATTTAGACATGGGTTGGGATATTTTCAACTCAAATGTAGCAAAATTTGTTAAAGCAATACATGAGGTGAAGGCTTTAGCAGATTGATTTAGGTTAAATTCACGTTAAACCTTTCTTCTTAAGGGTAATCACTGAAATTTCGGGCCAAATTCCAAACCGCCCTGGATAGCCAATAAAACCAAACCCTCGATTCACATTGATATATTGCCCTAGCTCTTTATAGATTCCTGCCCAATATTTATAGCGCCACTTCACCGGGCTCCATTTGATAAGTCCGGGAATTTCCACACCAAACTGCATCCCATGCGTATGCCCACTTAGGGTCAGGTGAAAATGATAGTCATCATGTATCACTTCATCTTCCCAATGCGAGGGATCGTGGCTCATCAGTATCTTAAAGTCGTCCTCTGCCACACCTTCTTTGGCCTTTTGCAAATCGCCGGCCTTCTTAAAGCGACCCCTTCCCCAGTTTTCAACGCCCAATAGAGCAATTCGCTCACCATTTCGCTCCAAATACCGATGTTCATCCAACAACAGATCAAACCCTATTTCCCGTTGTAATTGTTTGAGGTCGTCCAGGTTTTTCACCTTAGCTTCTTTGGAAGGCCATTGGGTATAATCCCCATAGTCATGGTTGCCCAAAATGGAAAACACCCCGTCCTTAGCTTCCAGCCTGGAGAAAGTGTCAGCCCATGGCCTAAGCTCCTCACATCTATCATTGACAATATCTCCAGTAAACAAGATCACATCACTATTTTGTTGGTTGACCAAATCCACCCCATAGCTCACCTTTTCTGCGTTATCAAAACTACCGCTATGCACATCGGAAATTTGGGTGATTTGGTACCCGTTGAAAGCATCTGGCAAATCATCAAACTCCAGTTCATATTTTAAGACCTGATAGTTGTATTTCCCCTTGTACATGCCGTACAACAACGCCCCAAACGGTAGTGCCGCCAGACCGAGTCCTATAGCGCTCAAAAATTTTCTTCTTGAAGGAAAAGAGGATACACTTTCGTCAGATACTCCTGCAATTTTGTTAAAACCATAGACGGAAAGCCGAACGACGTCTTCCAACAACAAAAAGAACCCCAAAAAAAGCGCCAGGAGAAAAAAAGAGAAGAAGACCCCTCCAGCTATGGCAGTGCCACCTTGCATGGCCGACCCTGGCACATAGGTAACCAGTTTAAATACCAGATAGCCCCAAACGGCCAAATACGCGATAACATAAACTACATGTACGGCCGGACTTTTAAACAAGGTTCTGAACGCTTGAAATCCATAGATGGCCAAAACAATATAAATAACGGATAGAATGACAATAAAACGGGTCATGATTTAAACTTTTTAAATTAAGTTTTCTTGGTAAGTTTAATGACGGATATTTCTGGCCAAATACCGACCCGGCCCGGAAAACCAGTATATCCAAAGCCCCTATTTACGTTGATATATTGCATTTGTTCCTTGTACAGCCCTGCCCAATACTTGTAATAAAATCTATTAAATGGGCTCCACTTTACAAGACCGGGGATTTCAACACCAAACTGATAGCCATGGGTATGCCCACTCAAGGTCAGATGAAAATGTAAAGGATGTTCAATAAGCACCCGCTCCCAATGAGAAGGATCATGGGTCAGCATAATTTTAAACGCCTTGGGGTCAACACTTTTTAACACCTTTTCAATATTACCCTTTTGCATCCATTCTGAGGATGCGCTCCAATTCTCCGAGCCGATTAAGAGCAACTTGTCCTGATTTCTTGCAAGCTCGAAACATTCATCGCATAATACGGTAAATCCCATATCCCCCTGCAGCTTTTTAAGGTTCTCTAAATCCGCTTGCTGTTCTTCATTGGATTCCCACCGGAAATAATCACCATAATCATGATTTCCTAAAATCGAGAACTTACCGTCAGGGGCTTTAAGTTTTGAAAAAACTTCTTTCCATTCTTTTACTTCTTCAGATTTCCTATTAATAAAGTCTCCTGTAAAAATGATAATATCACTATTTAAACCGTTCATTAAATCTATTGCATAAGCCACTTTTGAACGGTTATCAAGGCCACCAGAATGCACATCTGAAAAATGTGTTATGGTATATCCATTAAATTCCTCTGGTAAATCTTCAAACTCAAGATCATAACGAAACACCTTAAAATTATATCTCCCTTCAAATATGCCGTACAGAAAAGCACCAAAAGGAAGTACCCCTAAGAATAAACCCAATTTACCAACAACAGCCCTCCGTTCAGGCCAGTGCTGCAGAGTGGATTTTTGTGAAAATTGATCCCTTATATGACGATACAAATACTTTAAAATACGAACGACGTCCTCCAAAAACATAATGATGGCCAGAAGGAATACCAAAATATAGAACGCCAGAAAAACGGCAAAAGTCAATAGCTTATCCGAATCATAACGTATAGCGCCAAGATTAATCAATACTTCAAATAAAAAATAACCGAAAACCCCAAGTGTTAAAAGTAGATATCCCCTTCTGAACCATATGGAAGCAAATCCACTTTTAAGAGCCTGGTAACCATAAATGACAAAGGAAATATAGGTTATGGCTATGAATAATCGAGTCAAGGGAAAATTTTTGTAAAGCTATTTTATTTGATTGACAGCTGCGTTCCTATTTGCTTTTTATTTAGCAAGTTGTATTACATGTCGTATAACATCCACATTCGTTACAGCCACGTGATCTTCGGTAAGATGTTTATCCGAATTCATGGGGACTTTTTCATTCACCGAAATGCTATTCACAAATGACGTTCCCGAAAGGTGAACTGCTGTTAGTCCGGCTTCCTTAAAGTTTGCAGCATTTTCTGAATGAATCCCTCCCCCGGCCATAATTGTGATGGAAGTGGAGTTTTGCCATTTTCCAAGATTTTCAAGGCCATCCACTGCGCTTGGGCACTGTCCAGAAGTTAATATGGTGGTTACCCCCAATGCTTCCATTCGATGTAAGCAACCCTCGGGATCATCTACCCAGTCAAAAGCACGATGAAAAGTAAAATGTAAGGGCTTGGCCCGTTCAACCAACTTTCTTGTCCGCTCCCAATCCACCGTGTGATTGGAGTTAAGAGCCCCAGCAACAATGCCGTCAACACCAACTTCCTTACAGAAATCGATATCAGCTAGCATGACCTCCAACTCGACACCGGAATACGTAAAATGACCACTTCTGGGGCGAATAAGAACATGAATTGGAATGTGCAACCTGTCCCTTACCAATTGAACAAGTCCATGGGAGGGGGTCACCCCACCAACCCCCAATTCAGAGCAGAGTTCAATTCTATCGGCCCCGGCCTCTTGCGCATTTAAGGCCGATTGCAGACCGTTGGCGCAAACTTCTACAAGCATTTGGGTATATTTAAGGACTAAAGGTAAACAACCTATCATGCAACGTCGAAAATTCTTAAAAAATTCAGGTCTTTCTGCAGCTGGAATGGTATCAGTTCCCCTACTATCCTCTTGCCAAAATGAGATAAAACCCCTAACAAATGAAAATGTAATCGTCCAGAACAAACCCATTGTTGTTTGCACATGGGATTTTAAAAATGCCTCAGCAAAAGCCTGGGAAATTTTAAATACCGGAGGCAACGCCTTGGATGCCGTGGAACAAGGTGTACGCATTGAAGAAGCTGATGTCACCAATGAAACCGTTGGAAAAGGAGGGCGACCTGACCGCGATGGCAATGTTACTTTGGATGCCTGTATCATGGACAAGGATGGCAATTGTGGTTCCGTGGTCTATCTGCAAAATATTGCACATCCCATCTCAGTAGCCAGAAAAGTCATGGAGGAGACCCCCCACATTATTTTGGCAGGAAAAGGGGCCGAACAATTTGCCTATGAGCAAGGTTTTGAAAAGGAGGATCTACTGACGGAGAGTACCAAAAAACAATACAAAGAATGGTTAAAGACCTCTGAATATGAAACAATCATCAACATTGAAAATCACGACACCATTGGTATGTTGGCCATGGATGAAAAAGGCAACCTTGCCGGGGCCTGCACCACCAGTGGCATGGCCTATAAAGTAGCGGGTCGTGTTGGCGACTCCCCCATTATTGGCGCCGGATTATTTATTGACAACGAGGTAGGTGGTGCCACGGCTACTGGGGTTGGTGAAGAAGTGATTCGTACCGTAGGGAGTTTTTTGATTGTGGAATTGATGCGACAGGGCAAATCGCCCCAAGAAGCCTGCGAGGAAGGCGTAAAACGCATCATGAAGAAGAATGAAGGTCGCAAGGATTTTCAAATCGGATTTTTGGCCATGAACAAACAGGGAGAAACCGGTGCGTATTGTGTTCACCCTGGATTTAGTTACCGAAGATATGATCAAAGTGGGCATGAGAATGTACACTCGAAGAGCTTTTACACAGACACCGAAGACCATGTTATTTCTTGAAATAACACTCAAAAGAAAAGAGTTGGATTACTTTTCTTGAATTTTACACCTTTTTTCTACTTTTAGAATTGACAACAACCATCATTAATCAACATCCATTAAACCATACCGCTTTCTATGTCTGACCAAAAACGACTTTTCCTTTTAGACGCCTACGCCTTGATTTTTAGGGGCTATTATGCCTTTATCAAAAACCCAAGGATCAACTCCAAAGGGATGGATACCAGTGCCATTATGGGCTTTATGAATTCCCTTTTTGATGTCATTCGGAGAGAGCAACCGGACCACTTGGCGGTAGCTTTTGATAAAGGGGGAAGTGTTGAGCGCACCGAGCTTTTTGAAGACTATAAGGCCAATAGGGATGAAACCCCTGATGCCATTAGAATTGCGGTGCCCTACATTCAGGAAATTTTAAAGGCCCTGAAAATTCCCGTGGTGGAATTGGAAGGCTATGAGGCGGACGACCTCATCGGCACTTTGGCCAAACAGGCGGAAAAAGAGGGATATAAAACCTTTATGGTAACTCCTGATAAGGATTTTGGACAGTTGGTCTCCGAAAACATATTTATGTATCGCCCTGCCCGAATGGGCAACGGCATAGAGATTTGGGGGATTCCTGAGGTACAAAAACGCTTTGGGGTGGAACGACCTGAGCAGGTCATTGACTATCTGGGAATGATGGGAGACGCGAGTGATAATATCCCAGGGTTGCCCGGTGTAGGTGATAAAACCGCCCAGAAATTCTTGGCCCAGTTTGGTTCCCTTGAAGGACTCTTGGCCAATACCGATCAACTCAAGGGAAAAATGAAGGAAAAAGTCGAAGACAATGCCGAATTGGGACGACTATCCCGAAAACTAGCGGAAATCAAGATCGACTGCGATGTCACTTTTGATGCCAAGGATTTCGAGATGTGCCCCCCTGATTCCGAAAAAGTACAAGAAATCTTTGAGGAATTGGAGTTTAGAAGGTTAAAAGAACAATTCATCAAGCTTTATTCCGGAAATACAGATGCTGGCGCTCAAGTATCCAATACGGAAACTGCAAAAAAGGTGAACCCCAATGAAGCCAAGGTGGCGGGTAGCGGTCAATTTACCTTATTTGGAGGTGACCCTTCAGAAGCTGCGGCGACCATCAAAGATATCAATAGCCGAAATACAATAACGGACGTTTCCCATTTCTATCAGTTGGTACAGGGCGAAATGGCGATGGAATTGTTTCTTGAGAAGTTGATGCAGCAGTCTTCGGTATGCTTTGATACAGAGACCACTTCCATCAATCCCTTGGAGGCCGAACTTGTGGGTATCGCCTTTTCATGGGCGACGGGAAAAGGGTTTTATGTTCCCTTCCCTAAAGAAAAAGAGGAAGCGCTAGCACGCATTGAAAAAATAAGGCCCTTCTTTGAGTCGGAGGATATTGAAAAAATCGGGCAAAACTTAAAGTACGACGTCAAGGTGATGCAAAACTATGGGGTGGAAGTCCAAGGAAAACTCTTTGATACGATGTTGGCACATTACCTGATCAATCCTGATATGCGGCACAATATGGACGTTTTGGCCGAAACCTATCTAAACTACACCCCAGTGTCCATCACGGAACTCATTGGAAAAAAAGGGAAAAACCAATTGAGCATGCGGCAGGTACCGTTGGAAAAGCAAACGGAATATGCAGTGGAAGATGCGGACATTACCTATCAATTGGCACAACATTTTAAACCCGAATTGGAACAGGCCAAAACCGATAGACTTTTTGAGGAAATTGAAGTTCCATTGCTTCAGGTGCTTGCCGATATGGAACGGGAAGGAATCAATCTTGACCAAGCCTTCTTGAAAGAACTCTCGACACATCTGGAGGTGGACATCAAGGCATTGGAATCCAAAATCTATGAGCTGGCCGGTGAACAGTTCAATATTGCTTCACCAAAACAACTTGGGGACATCCTGTTTGGGAAAATGAACTTGGTGGACAAACCAAAAAAGACAAAAACAGGACAATATTCCACTTCTGAAGAGGTCCTTTCCTATCTCGCCAAAGACCATGAAATTATACAAAACGTCTTGGATTATCGCGGATTGACCAAACTTAAAAGTACCTATGTGGATGCGCTACCCAATGAAGTTCAAAAACATAGTGGCCGGGTACATACAGACTACATGCAGACCGTTGCCGCCACTGGTCGATTGAGTAGCAACAATCCCAACCTGCAGAATATTCCCATCCGCACCGAACGGGGCCGCCAGGTGCGTAAGGCCTTTATCCCAAGGGATGAAAACCACGTGCTATTGGCGGCGGATTATTCACAGATTGAGTTGCGGATCATTGCAGCGCTGAGCGAAGAGGATACCATGATTTCCGCTTTTAAGAATGGTGAGGATATCCATGCCTCCACAGCCTCCAAAGTCTTCAATGTGCCTATTGATGAGGTAACCAGGGAGCAGCGAAGCAATGCCAAGACCGTAAACTTCGGTATTATTTATGGGGTTTCGGCCTTTGGGTTGAGCAATCAGACCGATCTCAATAGAACCGAGGCCAAAGAACTTATCGAGACCTATTACAAAACCTATCCCAAGCTCCGCAACTATATGGGGGAACAGGTCGATTTTGCACGAGACAATGGTTATGTACAAACCGTTTTGGGACGGCGCAGGTATTTAAAGGATATCAATGCGGGCAATCAAGTGGTGCGTGGGGCAGCGGAACGCAACGCGGTCAACGCCCCAATCCAAGGGAGTGCTGCGGATATCATTAAAATCGCGATGATCAACATCCATAAAAAACTATCGGAAGGAAACTACAAGACCAAAATGTTGTTGCAGGTGCATGACGAACTTGTTTTTGATTGCCACAAACCGGAACTGGAAGAAATGAAGCACCTTATCAAAACCGAAATGGAAAACGCCTATACCATGGCCGTGCCCTTAGATGTTGAGGTTGGGATTGGGGAAAATTGGTTGGAGGCGCATTAGAAAAGATATGATGAAAAGAATTGGAATACGCTTACTACTCGTTATAATTATGGTTGCCTCGTGCAAACAGGTAAAAAAGGAATCGAGCACGGACATAGATACCGATGTGAAAGAACTTTTTGAATTGATGCAAGGTTCGTTTAATTCTGAGAAGCAATCGCTTGCCGACTCCACCTATTATAATATTTCCCTACATATGTATCCCATTTGGAAGGAAAAAGGCAATTGGCTGTATGTGGAACAGGCCATGAATTCCATGCAGGACAAACCCTATAGACAGCGTGTGTATGAGGTAAAACGCAATGAAAAAGGACAATTGGCCAGTTATGTCTATACCCTGCCCAATGATTCGCTGTGGATCGCAAAATGGAAAACTCCAAAAGCATTCGATAATCTATCCAAAGAAAACCTGGAATTACGGAAAGGTTGTGAAGTGCTACTGACCAAAAAATCGGACAGCGCTTTTGTTGGAAAGACTCGAGATGGTACCTGCGAGAGCACCCTCAGGGGAGCGAGCTACGCCATGTCAAAAGTAGAAATTACGTCCAAGGGCATCACATCTTGGGACCAGGGATTTGATTCCGAAGGACAACAGGTTTGGGGTGCCACAGAAGGGGGATATGTTTTTGATAAAATCAACAATTAATACGCCTTCCAAAATAGGCAGGCCTATATAATCCAGGTAGCTAGCGTCAAAAATGGGCTAGCAGCACACTAATTTTAACCAATTACACAAAAAATCCATGTATTTACTTCATATACTGTAACTTACCATCTATATGAAAACACTTGGAGAAACGATTCCCGTCTTACTTTTGGTATTTTTATGGTCTTCTTGGGCCATAGCCCAAACCAGTGAAGTGTCAATAGACCAAAGCAAGCATGAAGGTTTAGTGGCATTGAACTCAGGGAGCTCCATTAAGGTCTTGTATAGTCAAGGATACCAAGCCGAAGCCAAAAAAAAAGCGGTCCTAATTTCTGATGCCTATGAATTTCTTTCCGCTATCATGGGGCCTAAAAAAGACTTTTATGTATTGGTAGTCGCACAGGAAGATTGGTCCAAAAACGCCTATATGCCCATACCGGGATTACCGGAGTACTACAAAGGGAACATTATTGTAGGTGCAGGACAAAACGCCATGGCGGATGACTATGCGCAAATGATAGGCAGTTTTCCAAAGGAAATGACCAAAGTACTCTACCAAGTTTACCAGGATGATGCTGGTCAACTGGATATGAAATTGTTCTTCGATAAGCTGGCAATTCACGAACTGACACATAATTTTCAAGACCCCAACAATCAAAGTGGGTATTCCATAAGTAGGTGGCTAGAGGAACTACATGCCAATATGGGTCTATACGCTTATTACAAAAGTGAACGGCCTGAAGAGTTAAAATACATTACCACGCTGGTTGATTTTAGTGTCAACAATCCTCCTCCAAATGCCCAGTTCACCTCTCTTGAGGACTTCGATGCCAATTATTACAATATGAATCCCGGTGATTATGGCATGTACCAAATGAAGTTTACCAAGGCAGCCCAAAAAATCGTCGATTCATTGGGGTATGAAATTCTAAAACCCTTGAACGGCTTCCTCATAAAATATGATGAATCCTATAAAGACAAAATAAGCCCGTCAGAATTAACGATCAGGCTTGGTCAAGAGGTACACCCATTATTGGTGGAAATTATAAACAACTGGGAATAAAAAGGGCACCGCAATGGGTGCCCATAGTTATCAATCTTTCGTTTTTTTGATTACCAGCCAAAAGCTAGTTTAAATCTCGATTTCCTTTCTTTCTTTGTTTGCTTTTCGATTTCTCTTTTAGCACGCTCCTCCTTTTCCGCATGGATAAACAATTCAATGGAAAAAGGATAGGTCTGCCACATGTTTGGATAATACACTAACTTTTTCATGTTTACAGTTTTTTGTGTCAAATAAGTCGCAAAATTCTCCCAAACCCTACACCACCACAACAACAGAATTATCCATTTTGTGTTCTATTTTACCATAAAAATTACATTTTAGCATGTTTTTAAGATAATTTTCGCTAGAATCAATGTAGAACGACCGTTTTCGACAGATTAGCAAAGCTTTTCTATCTTTATGGAAAGGCTACTACATGAAACCGGTTTTCCTACTTGGTGGGCTGTTGTTATTATGTTCCGGGTGTAACAATCGCGAAATACAAACCCCCAAAGAAAAGGAAGAGGTACGTAAAGTTTTAAATCCGGGATTGGATTTCAAGCCCAATATTGTTTGGATCGTAGCAGAAGATATGAGTCCAAACATCCCTGCCTTTGGAGATAGTACGGTAGTTACCCCTACTTTGGATAAACTTGCTAAAGAAGGTGTCTGTTACGATAACTTTTTTAGCCCGCACCCGGTATGCTCCCCAGCTAGAGCGGCAATCATCACTGGAATGTATGCCAATAGCATTGGAGCAAGTCATATGCGCACGGGACCGTGGATGCTGGAAAATTTACCGGAACATGTCGTTAAGGGATATAAATCCCTTCCGGAGGAAAACATTCCATATGAGGCGGTGCCTCCCAAAAAGGTGAAAATGTTCACGGAATATCTAAGGGCGTCCGGTTACTACTGTACCAACAACAGTAAAGAGGACTATCAATTTATAAAAACCATGACAGCTTGGGATAAGAGCAGTAACAGTGCCCATTGGCGAAATCGACCCAAAGACACGCCTTTTTTCTCAGTTTTCAATGTAGGGCTCACCCATGAATCGCAAATATGGTCAAAAGCTGAGGATTCCCTCTGGGTAGATGAAAATTTGGAGGTTCCCGTTCCGCCATACTTGCCAGAAACGGAAATAGGCAAAAATGATATTCGGAGAATGTATTCCAACATTTTGGAAATGGATGCCCAAGTGGGATCCCTACTATCAGAATTGAAAAGGGATGGTCTATTGGACAGCACCATTGTGGTATGGTACACCGATCACGGAGGGCCGTTACCCCGCCAAAAACGCCTGTTGTACGATAGTGGAACAAGAGTGCCAATGATCATTCGATTTCCAAACGGACAATTTGCAGGGCAGCGGGATGGTAGGATGATCAGTTTTATTGATTTGGCGCCTACTACCCTATCCTTAGCAGGCATTGATAAACCAAAGCATATGCAAGGTACTGCTTTTTTAGGTCCATTTGCCAGAAACAAAGAGCCCCAATATGTCTTTGGGGCAGCGGACCGTTTTGACGAATTTACGGATAGAATTCGTTCTGTTAGGGACAAACAATTCAAGTATATCAAGAATTATGAACCTGATAAAGCCTTGTATGCCGATGTAGCCTATCGAAAGAACATGCCCATTATGCAGGAACTACTGCGCTTAAGGAAAGATAAGCGATTGACACCGGAACAAGCTTTATGGTTTCTGCAACCAAAGGCCCGCGAAGAATTGTATGATATCACCAAAGATCCCTACGAGCTCCACAATCTTGCCCATGACCCCAACTTTCAAAAGGAGTTGGAACGTTTAAGAACAGCTTGTGAAAATTGGGTCAATGAAATCGACGATACCGGCCTACGACCAGAAAATGAGCTAGTAGAGGCGTTTTGGCCCCAAGGGAATCAACCGCAAACAGAAAACCCCTTCTTTATCTATATCAATGGAAAACTCACCATTGATTGCACGACGGAAGGCGCATCTTTAGGCTATCGTCTTGTAGCAGAACCCCAAAGTCAAGAAAGAAACATATGGAAAGTATATAACTCTCCTATTGATGTACCTGCAAACTGCACAGTGGAAGCCATTGCCCATCGTTTAGGTTACAAAAGAAGCGGTATCGAAACCCTTGTTTTGGGCACGGAAAAATAAAGGGCTTTTAAAATACCGGAAGTCAAAAATTTTCATAATTATCCCCAATCTGATCCAGTACATAAAGGAAGGTTTCAAATTCGCCAATATGCAACCCTTTAACGGTCTGTTTCCTAAGACGAATAGCGTGCGGCAAGACCAAATTAATAATAGATTTCCCTTCCATGGTCAACTCCAACTTAAACCGTTTTAAATCCCCCTGGAATCGGGTCTTCTTTAACCATCCTTTTCGTTCCAAACCCGCAATTACCCTTGAAATGGTAGCACGGTTCCTAAAATTGGATTGCACAATGTCCCGTTGGGAAGCTTCAGCACCCAATTCGTGAACCTGATGAAGAATCACCCATTGTTCAATGGTCATATGGATACCCAGGGAATCAAAGGTCCTTAGATACGCATCTTGAATTTTACGAAGCACCAAATCCAAATGGAGTCCTATTCCTTGTATTTCGTCTATCTGGCTAAGCAAAATTTTTCTAAAAACTGATAAGAAAATCCTTTTCGCTTTTCAAAATTACGTATTTTTGTTGCATCAACAACAATATTGATTGGATAACATTAAAAATTACGTCATGGAGACCACTACAATTCCAAAAATTCATGATGAAGCAAAAGACTTCATGCCCATTAATGGGACCGATTACATTGAATTATATGTCGGTAATTCAAAACAGGCCGCACATTACTACAAGACGGCATTTGGCTTTCAGTCTTTTGCCTACGCCGGATTGCGGACGGGGTTAAAGGATTCCGAAAGCTATGTGGTTATACAAGATAAAATTCGATTGATTTTAACCTCTCCCCTAAAAAGTGGAACGGAAATTGGCAAACACATCGATAGGCACGGTGACGGGGTCAAAGTGGTTGCCTTATGGGTAGATGATGCAAAATACGCCTATGAAACTGCAATTGCAAAAGGGGCAAAATCATACATGGCACCCAAAATTGACGAAGACGAACATGGAAAAGTGGTGCGGTCCGGTATCCATACCTATGGTGAGACCGTCCATATTTTTGTGGAGCGCAAAGACTATAACGGTGTTTTTCTACCAGGATTTGTTAAATGGGAGACCCCAGATCACAATCCCACTCCTTCGGGCCTAAAATATGTGGACCACATGGTGGGCAATGTGGGTTGGGACCGCATGAACCATTGGGTGGAATTCTATGAAAATGTCATGGGCTTCGTGAACATCCTTTCCTTTGATGACAACGACATTTCCACTGAGTACACCGCCCTGATGAGTAAAGTGATGAGCAATGGCAATGGTCGAATCAAATTCCCCATCAACGAACCTGCTGAAGGCAAGAAAAAATCGCAAGTAGAGGAATACCTTGATTTTTACGAAGGGGAAGGAGTGCAACACATTGCAGTAGCTACTGATGATATCATCAAAACAGTTCGCGACTTACGCAGTAGAGGGGTTGAATTTTTGAGGGTGCCATCAACCTATTATGACGTGGTCACCGATCGTGTTGGTGAAATTGACGAAGATATTGCCCCATTAAGGGAATTGGGAATTTTAGTGGATCGCGATGACGAAGGATATTTATTACAGATTTTCACCAAACCAGTGGAACCTAGACCGACCATGTTCTTCGAAATCATCCAAAGAAAAGGAGCACAATCTTTTGGAAAAGGCAACTTTAAAGCGTTGTTTGAAGCCATCGAACGTGAACAGGAACTAAGAGGTACTTTGCACTAAAACATAATTTAGGGCTCAAGGTTTATTCCTATAAATTTTGAAATTGAATTTCATACTTGTATTTGAACTTAAAACAAACACATGCCCATTTATCATAAATTAGGTACGATTCCGCAGAAAAGGCACACACAATTTGAAAAGCCAGATGGCGGTTTGTATTACGAACAATTGTTTGGCACCATTGGATTTGACGGGATGGCCTCCTTACTCTACCACATACAACGCCCAACGCAAGTTGCTGCTATTGGACAAGCCATTGATATGAATCCTAAAATTGCGGTCGCCAAGAACATCCATTCCCGAAAACTGATAGGATTTGATGTCGCCCCCAAAGATGACTTTCTGGAAGCACGTGAGCCACTTTTGGTCAATAGTGATGTACACGTGGGTTTGGCGGCTCCAAAAAAATCATTGACGGAGTACTTTTACAAAAATTCGGATGCCGACGAGATGCTCTTTATTCACAGAGGTTCAGGCACCTTAAAAACATTCCTAGGGAATATTCCATTTGAGTATGGGGATTATCTTATCATTCCAAGAGGGATGATTTATCAAATAGAATTTGACACTGAGGACAACCGCATTTTATATGCAGAATCCTTTCATCCCATTTATACTCCAAAACGCTACCGAAATTGGTTTGGACAGTTGTTGGAGCATTCCCCCTACTGTGAAAGGGACTATAAATTGCCACAAAATCTTAAGGCACATAACGAAAAGGGTGAATTTGTCATGAAAATCAGAAAACAGGGCATGTTGCACAGCTTGGTCTATGCCTCACATCCTTTTGATGTGGTGGGCTGGGATGGCTACAACTATCCCTATGGTTTCTCTATCCATAATTTTGAACCCATCACAGGTCGTGTGCACCAACCGCCACCCGTGCACCAAACTTTTGAGACCAGCGCCTTTGTAGTCTGTTCGTTCTGCCCACGGTTATATGATTATCATCCAAAGTCCATTCCAGCACCCTACAATCACTCCAATATCGACTCTGATGAAGTGTTGTATTATGTGGATGGCGATTTTATGAGTCGGACTGGAATTGGCCCCGGTTATATCTCATTACATCCAGCAGGTATTCCACATGGCCCTCACCCTGGCACCTATGAAGCCAGTATTGGAAAAAAAGGTACAGAAGAATTGGCCGTGATGATTGATACCTTCAAACCCTTAATGGTAACCGAAAATGCCCTAAAAATTGATGACGGGGAATATTATAAATCTTGGATGGAATAAAATAAATCTCTAAAATGTCATTCCGACAGAGCAAAGCGACGAGGAATCTAGTTTTAGATTTCTCACTTTCGTTCGAAATGACCATTAGGAAAGGACAAACATGATCATAAACATACCTGAAAACTCAGATTTTTCAATACACAACATCCCTTTTGGGATATTTTCAACCCAAGACCGAAGCAAACGCGCAGGGGTTGCCATTGGCGAACATATTTTGGATTTGGTAGCAGTCCATGAAATTGGTGTTTTTGATTTTGATGTTGCTGCACTGAACCGAAGTGATCTCAATGATTTTATTGGTTTGGGCAAAGAGGTTACCGCAAAAGTACGTACCGATATTCAGAATTGGTTGCAAGACAATAATTCTGTCCTTGCAGGAAAGCCTGAATTATTTGTAAAACAAGCAGAGGCACAAATGCATATGCCGGTTTCCGTGGGTGATTATACCGACTTCTATTCCAGCATTGAACATGCCACTAATGTGGGTAAAATGTTCCGTGACCCCGAAAATGCCCTTTTGCCCAATTGGAAACATATCCCTGTAGGGTATCATGGAAGGGCAAGCTCCATTGTGGTTTCAGGTGCGCCTGTTACCCGACCCAAAGGACAGACCATCCCCAAGGATTCGACCCAACCCATTTTTGGTCCTACCCAACGCCTTGATTTTGAATTGGAGATGGGATTTGTTATAGGTAAAAACACCAAAATGGGCGAATCGGTATCTACCAACGAAGCTGAAAATTACATTTTTGGATTGGTGCTATTCAATGATTGGTCTGCTCGGGATATCCAAAAATGGGAATATGTTCCTCTTGGACCCTTCCTTGCCAAAAATTTTGCCTCCTCCATTTCTCCATGGATTGTGACCATGGATGCCCTGGAACCCTTCCGCGTAGCGGGACCGGCACAAGAGCCAAAAGTACTGCCTTATCTGGAATACAACGGAAAAAAAAATTATGACATCCATTTAGAGGTTGCCATTAATGCTACTACGGTATGCCACTCCAATTTTAAATATATGTATTGGAATATGGCCCAACAGTTGGCCCATCATACGGTGAACGGATGCAATGTGCAAATTGGGGATATGATGGCTTCGGGCACCATTTCAGGTAAGGATGAAAACAGCTATGGATCCATGCTCGAATTGGCTTGGATGGGCACAAAACCGGTTCAATTAAATGATGGCACGGAACGTAAATTCATCAGTGACGGTGATACGGTGACTATGAGAGGATATGGTCAAAAAGGCGATATTCGCGTGGGCTTCGGAGAAGTTTCCACCAAAGTGTTACCAGCAACATGAGTAAAATTATTGACCCATCCAAAATTTCGCAACAGGAGCTGCACGGTCTTTTATTGACCGCAGTGGCTCCAAGACCTATTTGTTTTGCAAGCACCGTTGACAAAGCGGGCAACGTCAATTTAAGTCCGTTCAGCTATTTCAATGTCTTTAGTTCCAATCCACCTATATTGATTTTTTCACCTGCCCGTAGCGGTCGTGATAACACCCATAAGCATTCGTATCTCAACATTAAGGAAGTGCCAGAAGTGGTCATCAACATTGTAAATCACGACATAGTGGAACAAATGTCACTTTCCAGTACGGCCTATGACAAGGGGGTCAATGAATTTGTAAAATCCGGGCTTACTGCTGTTCAAAGCGATATGGTAAAACCCCCGCGAGTGGGTGAAGCACCCGTTTCTTTTGAATGTCAGGTCAACGAAACCATAGAGTTGGCCCAATTGCCTGGAGCCGGTAACCTTATCATTGCCGAAGTCAAACGCATTCATCTCAATAAGGATTACCTAACCGAGGATAAATTGGATACCAAAAAATTGGATTTGGTAGGAAGAATGGGGGGTAGTTGGTACGTGAAAGCGAATGGTGATGCCCTGTTTGAAATTCCAAAACCCATTCAAACAAAAGGAATGGGTGTGGATGCCCTACCCAAAGGAATACGCGAGAGCACGGTACTTACTGGAAACAATCTTGGACGATTGGGAAATCTGGAGTCCCTACCTTCAAATAGCGAAATGGAAGAGTTGAAAAATGATGATGAGATTCGGATGTTGGCAAAAAAAGTGGGAGCTAATATCCATGAGCACCAAAAGCAATTACATTGGCTGGCACAAAGGATATTGGAAGATGGAAATACTTCAAAGGCCATGGCGGTTCTCATCCATGCAGAAAACCTGTAGCCATGCAAAATGAAATTACCTCCATTTTTAAGCCTTTTCTTCAACCCAAGGAAGTGTACAAAGGGGGCAAGAACATTCCGCTTTCGGACAGGAAAATTTATAAGCTCTCCTCCAATGAAAACCCTATTGGCGCCTCTCCCAAAGCAGTACAGGCAGTACTTGAGGCATCTAAAAAAATAGACCGCTACCCGGATCAGTCGGATATTCGGCTTAGAAAGGCTTTGGTAAAGGACTTTGAAGGAAAATTGGAGGTTGACCAATTTATTACCGGAAATAGTGGTTCCGAAGTCATTGATATGTTACTACGTGCCTTTGTTTCTGAAGGTGATGAAGTGATTTTTTCAAATCCCTGTTTTTTACCCTATTCCGTATTTTCACGTTGGTATGGTGCAAAACAGATAGATATTCCACTGCTGAAACCGAATTACGATATGGATGTTGAAGGTATACTCAATGCAATTTCCGACAACACCAAGGTTATCTTTTTGACCAGTCCAAACAATCCAACGGGTTCCTATATTCCAAAAGCTATTTTGGAGGATTTTTTAGACAGGGTTCCTAAAACTATTTTGATTGTTTTTGATGAAGTGTATCGCCATTTTACCGATGCAAAGGATTATGTGACCGCATTGCCCTATGTCTTAAAAGACCACAATATTTTGGGATTGAACAGCTTCTCCAAGACCTACGGTCTGGCAGGCCTGCGAATCGGATACGGCTATACCACTAAAACCATTGCTAATTACTTGCGATTGATCCACAAGCCCTTTTTAATGCCATTAACCTCCTTGGAAGCGGCAATTGGCGCATTGAAAGACCATAAGTTCATTGAAGAAACGGTGAAAACCGTTCATGAAGGACGGAAGTACTTGGCAGATGCGTTTATCCCACTTGGAATTAGGTTCTGGCCAAGCCAAGCCAACTTCTTTATTATTGACCCTCCCCTGCCCGAAATGGAATTCACCAATAAATTGATGCAACAAGGTATTATGGTGCGGCCCGTATCCCAATTTGGTGCTCCAGGCAAAGTCAGAATCACTATTGGTGACCAAGAAGCCAATGAGGCTTTGGTATCTGCGATTTCCAAACTTTAACAAACCCAGGCCCTCCAATTGTGCAAGCAAAGTACTGGAACCGTAATTACCTATAAAACAAATCGATACGTAGCTTTTAATAAGAAGATATTCTGAGGGGTTTGCCCAAAAATATTGTCATTCAAATTCGTAAAAAGTCCGTCATCTGGGTTTCCGGATTGGGAGACGTCCTGCGACCAGACAAGGAAGATTTCAGACCCGGGAATGTACTCCCACCGAATGACCAAGTTAGAACGGAATTGAACAAATGCAAAGTCAGGGTCGTCAAAGGAAAAGTCAGTTTCCCCGTCCAAATCCTCATCTACCCAATAGGTACCGTCCAAAAATGAAACCTGCTCGGAATTATACTGTAAAAATCGGTCATTGAAATTCGTTGCTGTGGCATCGGTAACATGCTTGAATTGGGAATACCGTCCTCTGGAGATGAAGGGTTGTCCCCAATATTGTACCGTTAAATTGGGATTGATATTATAATTGAGTCGAATGGACATACTCAATGTACGTTGTTCGATCTTACCGTTTAAATAACGTACCCCTGTAGTGGTTTCAATATTGTCAATGTACTGTAATCGATCGTTATTAATGCTGTATCGAGGAAATACCGAAATCCGTAAGGCATCCATCGGTTGGTATCGAAATCCAAAACTTGCGCTGTAGCGTTGAATGGAGTTGTCCAACGCCTTTCTTCCGTTATGGGAAAAATTAAGGCGAAGTTTTTTCCGACCGTCAGTTCTTATATTGTTCCAAAAACTCATCCATGGTGAAAACCGAAGTCTTGGACCTCCTCGCAAGGCAAAATTGGAATATTGAATGGGCGCATAATTAATCCCTAAATTGGAGAACCAATTATTGTCCCAATTTTGCCAGCTGTTGGTATTAAACTGCAAATAATTATGATTGCCCCCAAAATCCCATGCACTCCAGTGGTTATAATTGATCCCCACCCTTCTGAAAGTACTATCTGGCTTTAGGGTCCTATACCCTACCCAAGTGTAATGTCTGATGTCATCCGACTCTCTTTGAAAACCAATATCGTTCAATTCCAATTCAGGGGAACGCCAGGTCCCCCCACTTTCAAACATAAAATGGCCATCGCCCGCCTTTCCTATTTGAAGGTTGCCCCCGGTGCCCGTCAAGGAGGTTCTCCCTTCATCTACTTGTACATGGTCAGCATCCACTCTTTGAAATAAATGGGTAATGGATTCTTGGGTATTTTGTATGGCTTCCGCACTTCCACGAATGTGGCTCCAATTGATGTTGCCCCCCACATACCAGTCCCTATTGTTCCATTGATGTTTAAAGTCAAATCCGCCAGTGTAGGCTTGTCGATGCAAGAAACTGATGTTCTCCGTTAGGGCATCCCGATTGACAGCAGTAAAAATTCCCCCTATGAAGGAGTTTCTTTCATTGAAGTCTTTCTGCAACCTACCGACGAAGTAATTGGTCAAAGGCTCAACTATCTCCCGCCGTCTATCGCCATTATTATCTATGGTGGCGTATTTTCGTGCCGTTACACTTTCCAATACCCCAATGGCCCAACCGTCTTTGGTCTTACCACTGAATTTAGAAGCACCAATAATCTGGGTGTTTTCCGGTTGATCTACAAATTCGCCATCTTGGGTATCGGGAAAACCTTGTGGACTTCGACCTATACGCCTGCTGTAAAAGAGATTATCAGAACCAAACGTATTGCCCGCCTGGGATTGGGACAGGTTAAAATCAAAAATATTATTGTTCTCCACAAAAAATGGTCGCTGCTCACGAAAGAAAATTTGAAAGCCGTCCAAGGCAATAGCAGAAGGATCGGCCTCAACTTGACCAAAATCTGGATTAACGGTCAAATCCAGGGTCAGGTCATTGGTGATTCCAATTTTGGCATCAAGCCCAAAGTTAATATCCGTTTCATCGCCCGTTCTAAAGGGATTGCCTTCTTCAGCTTCATAGGTTTCCCCACTGGCAACGGTATACGGCTGTATTTCCAATTGTTTTTGGGGTTCTATATTCTTCAATCCGTGCAGCTCTCCAAATTCACTTACCCAACCAGGAGCATCTAAAGGAATACGCTGCCAAAGCGAACGTTCTTCCTCTCTAAAAAAACGTCTTGTGGATTGCAATCCCCAAACCTGATTTTCCTCCTTTCCAAATTTGATCTGGCTAAAGGGTATCTTAAGTTCTGCAGTCCATCCTTGGTCATCGACATTCGTTCTGGTGTACCAGATAGGATTCCAACTGTCATCCCAATTGTTGCCATTTTCTGAAACCAGTTCGTCCCCTTTCACGCCAGCAGCGGTAACTGTAAAGGAAAAGGCAGTTCGTTTATCGTGATAACTATCAATGTTGAATTCTACCCAATCCCCATCAAAACCATCCCTTCGCGACATGCGTTGAACAATATTCTCCGGTTCGGCATCCAAGCACCTAACCCCTATGTATAAGTATTTGCTATCATAAACAATCTTAAACTTGGTTTGATAACTCGGTGGAGTATTTTCATCCGGTTGGTTTTCTATATAATCCCCCGCCCAATCCACAAGTTCCCAAATAGGGTCATTCAATAGCCCGTCTATGGCAGGTGGTTGATCTTTGCCTATCCCTTGGGTCACGTAAATTTTCTTGGTAATGGCCTCCTCAGTATTTCCTTTCCCTTCTTCTGCTGGAGTTATTTCCGCGATGTCCTGTGAAAAAGCAAATGAAAAGAACAGGAAAATAACAAAGGCTAGGGTTGGTTTACACACGACCGTTCGTTTTTTGATTGATGTGAAGTAAAGACTCGGCTATTTTTAAATAGTTACACCCTGAAGGAATTTTTGTGTTTTTTTAACATTATCAGCGCCGCTTTAAATCTGGGGTAAACGTGAATTTTAATTTCATTAAATATTATCTGATAGCCATTTGTATTTCAATCTAATAATTGTACATTTGCACCCCGTTTGGAGAAAACGGATTGATTTCTAACGCATTTCGAGGAAATGGATACATTAAGTTACAAAACAATTTCAGCCAATTCAGCTACCGTAAATAAAGAGTGGTTATTGGTGGATGCAGAAGGGCAAACATTAGGTAGATTGGCCTCTAAAGTTGCCAAAATTTTACGAGGTAAATACAAAACCAATTTTACGCCACATGTCGATTGCGGTGATAATGTAATTGTTATCAATGCTGAAAAAATTCAATTAACTGGTAATAAATTGTAAGACAAGACTTACTTAAGGTATACCGGTTATCCGGGTGGACAACGCTCAACAACCGCTAATGAGTTGTTGAACAAACACCCTGAACGATTGATTGAGAAATCGGTCAAAGGAATGCTTCCTAAAAACAAATTGGGTGCTGACCTCTTCCGCAACTTGAAAGTGTATGCTGGATCAGCGCACAATCAAGAAGCACA
>JBCDBE010000003.1:0-84686 GCA_039184365.1 Bacteroidota bacterium
AAATTGTTTATAATTACTCTAAATTAAAATAGTTTTTAGAGCTCTCGTAACCTATTGATTATAAAAATTTTATAATTAAAATAGTGTGAGACTTAAATTTTTGTTAAACTTTTAATTAAAAATATTAGACAAAAAATACGCTGTTTCTATAATTCATTAGTTGATAATGGCTTATTGCTCTTTGGAACAAGCCGATTCGTGATACCAATCTGCAATTGGATAATTCATTTTCCAACGTGTCCCACTTACGGCCTTTTTAGTACGCCTTTTGTGGGACGGATTATAAGCTAGAGCAACCTATTCCCATGGACAAATTCCGTAGCGGCACATGTTGGATTGAAGCCATGATAAAATAGCCGCTAAAGAAAGGAGAATCAAATTGCTTATTCGGAGAAATTTCTAAGTGCCTTCCAACATGCACAAAGAACGCATTATTCCTCAATCCCGTTTTCCTTTAAAAACGCATCCAGCTCTTTGATAGTGGGATTTTTCAAGTGTTTGTCCCCATACGTTAGTGTGGGAAACTTCAATTGACCATCATACAAGGCCTTCACCATCTGCGCAGCTTCGGCTTCGGTCTCCACATTGTGGTCATCAAAATTGATCCAAATCGATTGCAAATAATTTCTGATATTGGCCGACTTTGGGCACCAATCCGCTCCGTACAGTTTAAGTTTTTGATCCCCCATGACGCCTCGGTTTTAGAATTTTTAGAAATGCAGGTTGAATCTGTTCGGCTTTCATAACAATAAATGGGGTGATGGACATCAACAAAATAGATACTGCCAAGAAGATTTGATAATTATTTTGGCTGATTAATGCATACTTCAACCCACTTTGTGCCAAAACAAAAGAGAATTCCCCAATCTGTGCAATCGAAAAACCAACGGCCAAGGCGGTTTTCCAATCCAGTTTCATCACTTTTACGGCCAATATGCCCGCAATTGCCTTTACCAATAGGGCAAAGAAGAACCAAAATACAATCCAGCCCAAATCGGTCATAAATATTTTGTAGTCCAGCAACATCCCCATGGAAATGAAAAAGAAACTCATAAACACATATCTAAAGGGCAAAAAACAGGAAATGGCCATTCGGTTGTATTCAGTTTCGGCAATGATCAGTCCTGCGATAAAAGCCCCCAAGGCCAATGAAAGACCGAGCTTCTCTGTCAGCAAAGCAATACCCGTAACAATAAAGACCAAAGCAATCAAAAACACTTCCTGACTCTGAATTTTCATAACGGTCTTTAAAAAATACGGGATGATAAAACGGGCCAGCAAATAGGCCAGACCCCCCATAACCACAAGCTTACCCAATAGCCAAAGCAACGCCTCCAAGGGACTGCTATCCCCGGCCCCTGCCAAAATTGGTGTGAACAGCATCAGCGGAACAATCATAATATCCTGAAACAGCAATACGGCAAGGATAAATTTCCCATGGGGTGTATTGATTTTATTGGTATCCTGCAATACCTTGACCACAATGGCCGTACTGCTCAGGGCATACAGGAAACCCCAAAAGAGGCTTTCCTCAACAGAAGGCCCCACCAAAAGCCAAATGAGCCCTGCGGTAAGAAAAATGGTAAAGAAAACCTGTGACGCGCCGCCAACTAAAACATAGTTTTTAATCCGTTTTAAGTTGCTGAAGGAAAACTCCAAACCTACCGTAAAGAGTAGCAAAATAATTCCTACTTCGGCGTAGACCTCAACCTCTTCCATATCGGAAAAGTAGGTACTGGTATTGGGACTCAACAAAACCCCGGTAATCAAATACCCAATGATGTAGCGAATCTTTAAAAACTTGCAAATGATGATCACCGCAGTGGCTACTCCAAAAATGGCAAAAAGGTTAAGAAGGATGTGGTGTTGAATAGCTGGTAAAATGACGGTTGAAATTACAAATATTCCTCTTGGAGAAGGTATGGACCAATGATTTAAAAAAGGAGGACAAAACAGGTTGGTCTAAACAGCTTTCATTATTTTTAGAAATATCATCAAAAGAACATAAAGTTCAATGGATCATCAATTAAGTCAGTTTCCGGTCTTCCAAAATATTCCTGAAAAACAATTGGAATGGTTATCCAAACAACTGGAAGTTACACAAATTCCCAAAGGAGGCTTTTTGTTTGAAAAAGGAAGTCCCGTTAATAACCTAATGTTGGTTTTGGAAGGGGATTTTGAGCTTTATTTTCAAGAAAACAACAATCGTAAGTCCTTTGGGAGGATTAAAGAGCATACGGTAACTGGACTCTTACCGTTCTCCAGGGCAAAAAATGCTTCGGCCTTCGCTGTAGCCACTAAGCCATCATCAGTAGGCAAGTTGAGTAGGGAAAAGTTAAAGGTCCTTATCAAAGACTATTATGAATTGACCGAAGTCTTGGTACATGAAATGAACAATAGGATCAGGAATACCACCCAAATAGAAGTTCAAAATGAGAAACTTATTGCCCTAGGGAAACTTTCGGCAGGCCTGGCCCATGAGTTGAACAATCCCGCATCGGCCATGGTAAGAAGCGCTTCTTTGCTGCAACAGCATTTGATGACGCTGCCTGCTGATTTCAAAAAAGTCATCAAAATAAAGGCAGATGACAGCGCCATTGACAGCATCAACCAATTTATGTATCAAAAATTGGAAGAAAAACCGTCAGAGCTTTCCATGTTGGAAAAGGCGGATTTAGAAGATGAATTGTATGACTGGTTCTCTGATTGTAATTTGGAGGACAAATACGATCTAGCACCCTTGTTGGTTGAATACCAATTCAACACCAAAGATTTGTTGTACGTAAAAGGGTTACTTCGGGAGGAAGATTTTAATCCTGTCCTCAAATGGATTGTACAGAATATGACCACACATAAAACAGTTGGTGACATTAAGGAGGCTTCCTCCAGAATCGGCTCCTTGGTTCAATCTGTTAAGACGTATTCCTATATGGACCAAAGTTTGGATTTTCAATTGCTTGATTTACATATAGGACTGCAAAGCACGGTGAACGTACTTAACCATAAACTGGGCAAAGCCGGACATGAGGTCATCCTGGACTTTGACACGGATCTCCCAAAAATAAAAGGGCTGCCAGGAGAGCTTAACCAGGTATGGACCAATCTTATTGACAATGCCATTGATGCGCTGCCCGAGGAAGGAGGCAAATTGGAAATACAAACAAAAGCCACTGAAAATTTCGTCAACGTATTTATTAAGGACAATGGACATGGAATTCCAGAGGACCATCTCAATAGAATTTTTGAGCCCTTTTTTACTACCAAAGAAATGGGTAAGGGAACAGGTTTGGGCCTGGATATGTCCATTAAGATTGTGGAACAACATAACGGAAGAATAAAAGTGACTTCCCAACCTGGGGAGACCATCTTTGATGTTTGTTTACCCATAAATGAGACTGAACAATAAACGCACGTGAAAAAACCTATTCTTATTACCGTAGACGATGATGCCCAAGTTTTGGCGGCCATACGCAGTGATTTGCGTTCCCGTTACCGAAGCGATTACCGCATTATGGCCTCCACATCGGCCAGTGAAGCCTTGGAAGCTGTTAGGGAATTAAAAAACAAGGGGGAAGAGGTGGCCCTGTTCCTCTCCGATCAGCGCATGCCTGAAATGTTGGGCGTTGATTTTTTGGAAAAGGCCTTGGTCAGCTTTCCCAGTGCGAAACGGATTTTACTAACGGCATATTCCGATACCGAAGCGGCCATACGAGCCATCAATGATGTGCAGTTGGATTACTACTTGCTCAAACCTTGGAATCCACCCGAGGAAAAGTTATATCCCGTAATTGATGATGTGTTACAGGATTGGTTGGCCCATTACTCCCCTCCATTTACCGGGCTAAGAATTGTTGGATATCCGTTTTCCCCAAATACCCATACTATCAAGGATTTCTTGGCCGGGAATATGTTCCCCTATCTTTTTTTGAATATTGAGAATGAGGATGCAGCCAAAGAACTGGCCGAAAACAACCAACTCACTTCCAAAGATTTTCCAGCAGTATTTTTTGAGGACGGAAGTTTTCTCAAGAATCCTGAACTGACGGAAATTGCCGCAAAACTGGGATTGAACGTTAAAGCAAGTGAGGAATTATATGATGTCATCATTGTTGGTGCAGGCCCAGCAGGACTGGCGGCAGCAGTTTATGGGGGAAGCGAGGGGTTAAAAACACTCTTGATTGACCGAAAAGCCCCTGGTGGTCAAGCAGGCACCAGTTCCCGAATTGAAAACTATCTGGGCTTCCCCAAGGGATTAAGTGGTTCTGATTTGGCCCGAAGGGCCATCACCCAAGCTACCCGATTTGGTATCGAATTCCTTTCACCTGTCGAAGTCATCAAAATCAGTATCAAAGATTCCTATAAACTCATTTCCTTGTCAGATGGAGGCGAGCTTAAAAGCAAGGCCGTGGTCATCGCCACAGGGGTGGACTATCGCAAATTGCCAAATAAGGGAATGGAAAAC
The DNA here is from genome assembly GCA_039184365.1 of Bacteroidota bacterium. Taxonomy (GTDB): domain Bacteria; phylum Bacteroidota; class Bacteroidia; order Flavobacteriales; family Flavobacteriaceae; genus Croceivirga. The sequence goes on from JBCDBE010000003.1 coordinate 4,463, forward strand.
CTCACCGGGGCTGGGGTGTACTATGGGGCAGCCACAACGGAAGCCCACATCTGTAAAGATGGTCATGTCTATATTGTTGGTGGTGGAAATAGTGCTGGACAGGGAGCCATGTACCTTTCGAAATTTGCAAAAAAGGTGCATATCGTTATTCGACGCGATTCTTTGGATAGCACAATGAGCTCGTATTTGATCGACCAAATCCACAATACCGAGAATATTGAGCTCATTCCAAATTCGGAAATTATTCAGGCGTGCGGGGAATCACGATTGGAAAAGGTCATTTTACGGAATAACAAAACAGAAGCGGAAATGGAATGTGATGCCCGAGCCATTTTTATTTTTATTGGCGCTCGACCCTACACGGAATGGACTGGGGAAGATTATTTAAAAGATCAAAAGGGCTTTTTGTTAACAGGTAGGGATGTTCTAGACAGCGTAAATGGTAAATCCAATTGGAAGCAAGGCAAACCACCCTATTTGTTGGAAACTAGTGTCGCTGGGGTTTTTGCCGCAGGCGATGTACGAAGCGGTGCCATGAACCGGGTGGCTTCGGCTGTTGGAGAAGGTTCCATGTCCATCAGTTTGGTGCATAAGTACTTGAATGAAAATTGATGGTCTAACAACCTGTCCTGCCAAATGAAACGTTTGGGGATCGAGAAGGAAATACGTCTGAAAAGATCATAAAAAAAGAGGGCTTTTGCCCTCTTTGCTTTTTATCGGATTAGGAAAACCGAATCAGTTTCAATCCTGTATGCCTTCTTTGATTTCTCCAAGTGGCATGACGGTCTAAAATCCTATCCAATATGTTGTTTTTGCTGTTGTTACTTTTAGAAGTTTTCATAACTAGCTCCTTTCATTAGTTTTCAAATTGTGTTAAAACATCCTCTTTTTTCACGCCAGATTGGTCGCACTATTCGTCTGAATATTACATTCTTAAGAGAAAATTAACCCTACTTTAAGGATAGTGTTAACGGATGGAAAGGTCCTTTAATTTAATGGACTACAGCCTGAACCCTTTTTCGTTGGAAAAAACGTCCAGCCATCAATAGGGTAATCACTAAAAACACCAGCGCTCCCAAAACAAAAACCATAGTGGAAATGGACTCGAACAACATGCCCCCCACAACAAGACCCAACATGCTCGCCACGCTCCCCATACTATTGCCATAGCCTTGAATCGCCCCTTGGTTCCGTTTAGTGCCCGTACTCGAAAGTAAGGCCAAAAAACTGGGCCACATGATTCCATTTCCAACGGAAAAGATCGTGTTCGCCAAATAAATCATAATGATGGTGTTGGAAGAAAGCAGATAAAAACCCATAGCAAGCAATAGGGATCCGGACAAAATCAGGGCTTCATTTGAAACTACTTTAGACAATCTTGTCAACAAAGGGCCTTGGGCCAAAATCATAATGAAGCTTGAATAGGCCAAGAATATCCCCAAATCGGTGGAGGTCCAACCCAGTAAGGTGTTAGCGTATATCGGCAGACCTGCATAAAACAGACTGAATGCCAGAAACGTGAGAAAATAGACCGCATATAATAATGGTATTCCCGGCACTGCCAAAATGGTTCTCCAAGTGTTTTTTGTTGTTTCGATTCCCGCTTCCACTCCGTAACAATTCTTGTGCTCCACCTGAAAAAACCTTCGAAAGGACCTAAGCTTAAGTGTCCCCGTATCCACCACACAAGGATTGCTTTCCTCCAACTTGGTATTGATCACGAAAATGGCAATCAAGGATATTAGGGCGGCGAGCATCAGTGGCAAGGCTTCCCCCAAAACGGTAGAGGCCAAAACGCCGGCAACGGCAGGTCCAAGAACAAATCCCAGACTGGTTGACGAGCCCATTTTTCCAAAATTAGTGTTACGATCTTCATCGGTTGAAATGTCCGAGAGATAGGCATTGGCAACAGAAATGTTGCCACCTGTGAACCCGTCGAAAATGCGAGCAATAAAAATGACCAATAGCGGTAAGGTCATTACATAATTTCCGGTGAACTCGCTGTCTTGCACCCATAGTGTGGTTTCCGGAAGTAGGAATGCCAGTAAGAACAATGCCCACGCTACAAATGTTCCCAATTGACTGATGACCAAAACCCTTTTCCTGCCTATTTTATCGGAAAGCCTCCCCAAGATCGGTGCCCCAATAAATTGGAAAAAGGGGTACATGGCACCTAAAATCCCGTAAATGAATCCGTTGCCACCGTAATCTGTTACGATAAAAATCAAAATGGGAATGACAATGCTATACCCCAAAATCCCGATAAAATTCACTAAAAGGATAGGAAATATTTTAGCTGGAATGATTTTGGAAAGGTTCACGGGACTACTAGTATGGTCGTTAAAGGTAGCTAATTGTAATTCCCGTTGGAGCAATACCATCTAAGAAAAAACGTTCAAGCGAACTTGGGGCATTCCTTTATTGGATTTATGAACTTAAGGCCGGGGAAATTCCTCACTGTACGCTGTGTCCTTGTAAAGCTCCGCTTTGAAAACCAAAAAGCCCCACTTACAAATTCAAGCGAGCCAAAAAAAAATTCTGGTGGGAAATGAAATCGTTACAGGGATTCCTCGCTGCGCTCGGCGTCCTCAAAAACTCCGCTTTGAAAACCAAAAAGCCCCACTTACAAATTCAAGCAAGCCAAAAAAAATTCTGGTGGGAAATGAAATCATTATCAAATACCAATTAAATATCAGAAGTACTTAATTTCAAGTCATCGGTATGTTCTATATACAAGAGAAAAGGGGTGTAAGGGTTCCCTAAAGCGAAGTGTTAATAGATATTATCTTTTTGACTTATCAAGATAAAAGGATAAACCAGAGATAATTGTTTTAGTGCCAAAACAGGTTCTTTCCTTGAAACCGCGATGTCTCAGAGGTTGATTCTAATGAATCGTTAGGATGGATACTTCGATGTTTATACTGTTATTGCTTAGGTCCAGAAGAGAACGCCATTGATGTGCAAGTTACCCTAAATTGGAAGTCAAACAGTTGGCAAATACTCTATACCTCATCAAAAATACTTATGTTGTAAGTATATGTAAATTGTGTTATTATTGGATTGTCAATAGTAGTTGTTTCGAGTAATTACTCTAAATTTTATCGTCTTGGTTTATTACATATCTGGGGGCGAACGGTCCGGAAAAAGTGGTTATGCAATGGAATTAGCGTTAGGGCTATCCGAGAACCCAGTCTATTTGGCAACTTCCCGTAAATGGGATACTGATTTTGAGCAACGAGTAGAGCGCCATAAAAATGAAAGGGATGAACGTTGGGAGACTTGGGAAGAAGAGAAATTAATCGGTAAGTTGGATATTTCTGGACGAGTAGTTGTGCTGGATTGCATTACATTGTGGTTGACCAACTGGTTTATGGATTTAGAGCAAGATATTCAGGCCTGCTTAGAGAAAGGAAAGCAGGAGTTGCAGCAGTTGTTTAAGCAAGAAGGCACGCTAATCATCATTTCAAATGAAATTGGTATGGGGGGACATGCTGAGACCCATATCGGAAGAAAATTCACAGAACTTCAGGGCTGGATGAACCAATTTGTCGCGAAAAAAGCGGATAAGGCCATATTTATGGTATCCGGTTTGCCACTTCAATTAAAATAAGTTCACTTTAAGCATGATAGACAAGTTGCATAAAGCTATTACTTCCATAAATACCAAACTTGATTCCCAGATATGGGACAAATTGAATCTCAAAACCAAACCGCAAGGCTCATTAGGAAAGTTGGAGCATATTGCGTATCAAATAGCGCGTGTTCGGGGAACACTTACTCCTTCATTGAACAAACCCATTGTACTGGTATTTGCAGGAGATCATGGAATTGCAAAATCAGGACTGGTCAACCCTTTTCCCCAAGAGGTGACGTATCAAATGGTGATGAATTTTTTGGCTAAGGGTGCTGCTATTAATGTGATGTCCAAAGTAACGGAAATGGAAGTAGTAGTAGTGGACGCAGGCGTAAATCACAGTTTTGAACCAACGCTTCCCATGGTACATGCCAAAATGAGCTTTGGCACCGCAGACTACCGATTCGAACCTGCCATGAGCCTTGAGACTTGTCATAAGGCTATGCAAAAAGGGGCAAATATAGCTGCGGATATTATAGGGAAAGGTACTAACGTGATTGGTTTCGGAGAAATGGGGATAAGTAATACTTCCTCCGCTTCGCTGATCACGAGTACCCTTTGCGATATTCCATTATCCGATTGTGTAGGAAAGGGAACAGGCGCCACGGGTGATTTCTTAAAGCAAAAGCAGAATACGTTGAAAGAAGTTCAAAGATTTCATGGGCTTACAACTGAAGCAGATGCAGATAAAGTCCTTGCGACATTTGGCGGTTTTGAAATTGCCCAAATGGTTGGAGGAATGCTTGAGACGGCATCTAAACAGTGTCTCATATTGGTAGATGGCTTTATTTCCACGGCCGCTTTTTTATTGGCACACAGAATGGCCCCAGAAATTAAGGAATTTGTGATTTTCACACACCGCTCTGAGGAATTGGGGCATACAAAGGCACTCGCTTACCTCAATGCAGATCCTTTGCTTGAATTACAGATGAGATTGGGAGAAGGAACTGGATGTGTTGCAGCCTATCCTTTATTGCAAATGTCGGTATCGATACTGAATGAAATGGCCAGCTTCGAGTCAGCAGGTGTAACTGGAAAATCGGATAGGTGAAGGAAGAATTAAAAATTTTCTTGACGGCGGTGATGTTCTATACCCGTATTCCTTGTCCTTCTTGGGTTGGCCATAGGCCGGACTATATCAATAAATCGGTGCGGTACTTTCCGGTTATTGGATGGATAGTAGGGGCGATAGCTGGACTTGGTTTTTTATTTGGCCACTGGTTGGTTGGTCCCTGGTTTGCGGCCTTTTTCTTTATTGCTTCATCAGCCTTGCTCACCGGGGCTTTTCATGAGGATGGGTTTGCCGATGTATGCGACGGTTTTGGCGGCGGATGGACGAAAGCGCAAATTCTTAAGATAATGAAGGACAGTAGGGTGGGAACCTATGCGGTTGTCGGCCTGGTTCTTCTGATCTTACTCAAGGCATCTCTCTTGGTAAAAGTCTCCGACCAATATGATTATATCATTCTATTGCTTGTAGTTATTAATGGGCATACGCTCAGCAGGGCAATGGCCGCTACGGTAATATTTACCCATCAATATGTTCGCGAAGACGAGCAAAGTAAAGTAAAGCCCGTAGCTAAAGCGTATTCAACAACCAATGTGGTATCGGTACTTTTGTTTGGGCTAATTCCTACAATAGTAATCACCTTCATTACGGGTAAACTGTGGTGGTGTTTCATCCCGATACCGCTGTATTTGGTCAAAATGTACCTTAGTAATCTCTTCAAAAAGAAAATAGGGGGCTACACCGGGGATTGTCTTGGGGCTACGCAACAAATTGTGGAAGTGGCTTATTACCTCTTTATCGTGTTGGCATGGAAGTTTATTTAGTGCGACATACCACTCCTGATATTGCAAAAGGTATATGTTACGGTCAATCGGATATTCCTTTGGCCAAGACTTTTTTAGATGAGTCCAAAACTGTCTTGGCGGAGCTACCTGATTCGGTTGATATGGTTTACTCCAGTCCTTTGCAACGGTGCTTTGAATTGGCCCAACTGATTCCCCACCAAAAAATGGAACAACACGCCCACTTGATGGAAATGGATTTTGGGGATTGGGAAATGAAACCTTGGTCAGGAATACCTAAGCATGAGCTAGACCCATGGATGGAGGATTTCGTCAACCATCAAGTTCCGAACGGCGAATCCATGACAATGCTTTCCTATCGTGTAAACCAATGGTATAAAGAGCTATTGACAACATCGTGTAAAAAAGTAGCCGTAGTGACCCATGCGGGTCCCATACGAGTTATCTTGTCTATAGTAAACCAAACACCTTTAGCATTGGCTTTTGAGCAGTATCCCATTAACTACGGTCAAGTTATAGCATTGGATAGCCGCATACTGAACAATTATTAAAGTATGTGCCAGGGTACCTAATTACCTCTGCCGCGCTTTCGCAAAAAATAAAAAACAGAAAACAGCACTACAACCACAAATGCAATCCATTTCCATATAGCGGTATCAATTATGGATTGGGATTCCCCTTGGGTGTTCAATTCTTCGATTTCGTAGCCTTTCACATTTTTTCCCGGTAAATACGCATTGGAGTTTTCGGTATCCGATGCTAACTGATCACTATTGGGTAGTCCATCTGCCACTAATTGTTCGCGTATTTCTGTCAGCTCATTGCGATAGTTTTCTATGCTTTTGGGCGGAATACCTTTTACTTCTTCAAATTCCTGGTTAAGAAAGTCCGCTAACTTAGTGTTATTACAAACATTGAGGTTACAGGATAGGCCTACCTTTTCGACGGTCTCTAGAAACTCCGACAACAACTTTTGCCTTACTTCCTCGTCTGGCGTCCAATAGGATTTTCGAATTGCCTCGTACATACGTGATATCATCACTTGATAGGCATATAAGTTCTTGGATTCCTCAAAACGTTTGGCAATGTCCAAGTCATACGAATCTTCGACGTAAATATTGAAAAAGTTATCCCACTTACTTTCGGTTACTGCATCGGGAACTGTTACCTGCCAACCCCATAGGTTGGAGGCTACCTGTCTGACAAATCGCCCTCCTGAGTATCCCTCGTCAAGCATGGAGTTAATCCAGGTCGGGTTAAAATAACGTGCTTGTAACTCTTTGCTCAAGAAATAGCTCAACTTCTCATTTTTCATCCGACCTTGGTTGGTCAAGTTGGAAACGATCACTTCAGGAGATTCCCCGTCTATGGCACGAATCGCAAGTGCCGTTCCTCCCAGATACTGAAAGAAATCATCATTGTCAAGACTGGCATATAGATGAGAAGTTCGGCTGTGCAGTACTGCCTTTGTCCCGGAGAGGTTTTCTTTGAACAAGGCTATCAATAACGAATCGTTAGCAGGTTGGTTTCCCCAAAAACGATCGCTATATGGAAAATGCATGCGGTTCATAAAAACATCCGCTACTTCTTTATCCTCTTCCCAGGTGCCGGAGGCATCAATTACAGTGTTGGTACCAGTGCCGTAAGCGCCATCCGGGGTGGAAAAAATCCTGACTTCCGAAAGTGTTTTAGCCAAGTTTTTCTTCATACCCCTTTCAAGCAACATATCGTAATGACGTGCTGTATTTTGTCGTACATAGTTGTCCACTTCGTCTTGTTTTGATGCTAGTTTCACCGCCTTATCAAGCAATAGCACCAGTTGCGGAAAAATATCCCGGTAGAGTCCTGAAGGAATGAGCACTACGTCCACTCGTGGTCTTTTTAAAACCCTGCGAGGAATCACTTTCAGGTCGACCACTTTGCCATACCCATCATAAACAGGTTTCACTCCCAAAAGATTTAGAATCTTTGATTCCATAATACCTTCATTGCGGATGCATTCTGTGGACCACAGGTTAAAAGTTACTTTGTCGGGAAATTCTCCGTTGTGTTCTTTTTGATAAGTTTCAATGAAGTCATCGGCAAGGTTTTCTCCAGTTTTGTACACCTCTTCGGAAGGAATGTAATCCGCATCGAAAGCATAAAAGTTTTTACCGGTTGGTAGGGAATTTGGATTTCTGAGCGGGTCATTCCCCGTGCTTGCCGGGATGTATTTACCATTTAAAGCATCTACCAAAGCGCCGAGTTCGGCTTCTGCACTGGCAACAATACGTTGGCGAATGTCATCGGCATACGCTTTACGCTGTTTTTTACTAAGACCGCCCTTTTGTGAGACAATGGCACTTACATTTTTTTCAATATAATCTGGTTTGGGGAGTTTTCCGAAGGTATGAAGCCCGAGAGGTGAATTTTGCTCCTGAACCTCTTCTATATAATGTTCGATGTAGTGCAATTGCGCATCTTGGAAGATGGGACCAAAGGCTTTTTTGCCCAAAATCCCGGATTGTAATGCGTATTTGCGAATCTCGTTTAACTTGGCCTTAGCAAGTGCCGGACTTTTAGATTTTGCGATTCCGTATTCGGAAATAAGCTGTTCCAATCTGGCCAACATTGGATTGAGAGCGATTTTGTCAAAAGGAGGTGTCATATGGTCAATAATAATGGCACCTGAACGACGCTTCGCCTGTAGACCTTCACCGACATCATCAACGATGTACGGGTATACATTGACCATATCCCCAATCAACGCTTCCGATGCATCGTGGTGGTTCAGCCCTGTTTCCTTTCCAGGCAGCCATTCCAGTGTACTATGCGTTCCAAGATGCACAACTGCATCTGCGTTGTAACCAAACTGTAAATACAGATAAAAAGCTACATATTGATGATGGGGCGGTACTGAGATATCATGGTGCATTATATTTGAATCTTGTGACCAGCCACGGACTGGTTGGGGAGTGAGCAGTACATTACCATATCGAACGGATGGAATTACAAAATACTTCTCGCCATTTTTGTCTTTCCAAATCATGATGGAGCTTTCTTCAGGTTTGCCCCATTCTTGCTCAATTTCTTTTTTTAAAGAACTGGACAGTTTTGCGTACCATTTCAGATACAGCTCCATTTGGACCAGTGTTGCCTGTCCTTTTTGTACCAGTTTGTCTATTTCCCTAGGCGCCCATTGCCCGATATTAAGCCCATAGTTGGAAACCCTTTCAAAAACACTATCTTCAGAAAGTTGCTCGTTGCCTAAAGAATATCCTTCTTTTTTTAATCGTGAGAGTATGGAATAAAGGCTGTTGGGGACTACATTGAGGTAGCTTGCTCCTAAGAGTTCCTTGCCCGGAGGGTGGCTGTAATAAATCAGCGCTATTTGTTTCTCAGCATTCGGCTTATTTTGTAAAACGTGCATTTTCTGTACCCGCTTTAACAACCGCTTTACTTGGAATAAGATAGAACGCTTTTCCGTCCATTTTATAGTGGGATCAACAATCTCCTTGCTACTTACCACAATGGGCTGTACCATTCCCATCTGTTCAGGAATATTCAAAGAGCTGGTGCGCTTGTAAATATCTATCCCCTTATCATTGCCCATCCATTCATCAGCAGTCTGATTCACCTGAACCATATTGATTACGGGAATACCAAGCTTTTCAAATAGCTCCCTGTTGGCGTGTGGATTGGCTCCGAGCCATGCGGCCTGTGCCAAGATTACTTCTGGAACAAGTTGTTTATTAGTATCGTAAAACAGCTTTTCAGCATCTTCTTTCCCCGGATAACCATAATAGAAAAGTAAATTGAAACCATTCTCCTCAAATTGTGAGGCATACTCCTTGAAATGTGTCAATTGCTCAGATAAAAAGTCGCTTCGCCACAAATTAATGGCTATCCAAGGGTTGCCCTTCATATGAGCAGCATAGTCCTTTTGATACGATTCAAAATCTTCATAGACTTTTTTATTTTGAATGTTGCACAAGGCAAATTCAGGCATAGGAATCGGATGCTGTTTGGGAACTTTGAAACCGAATGAGCGTTGGCATTGGTCCAATATCATGGCCACAAGGTTTTCACGCCCAGACTGTTCATAAAAGTCGATGGTCTTTGCATCCATTTGGATGGAAGCATATTCTCCAAGACCCGAAGTTTCGTTTGAACCTACCGCAAAAACCTTCCTTCCACTTTTTGCCATCTTATTTAAGAGTGGTAATACGTTCCCAACCTTCGCGGTATTGATAATATCGATAAATATCAACTGATTGCCACTTAGTTCTTTGTAGGTGAGTGTATCTAGGTCTGAATGATAGAAACTCTTCACCTGGGCTTCCACGCCATAAGCAGCTAAAGCGGTTTGTGCATCCTTGGAGGTGCCCTCACCCAAAAAACGGTAGGAGTCGGTGAGAATAAGGGCGATATCTATTTTTCTTTGGTCTGTGCTTTGACCATTTACATTGCCGACTAGCCAAAGAAAGCCAAGACCTATGAATTGAAGTATATGTTTCTTCATGCGTTTATTCTTCTGGTATGTAAATAACCCGGCCGTCTTCGAGCTTGTATGCAGTTCCAAGTTTTACACCTCTCCCTGACTCAGTGGTTTCTGTTACTTTCTCAATTTTGATATCTCTCCCTTTCTTCGTAATAATCTGAATCTCACCATTGGGACTGGTCTTGGTGATAATCAATTCCGAATCGGGGTTGAACAGGTCGAGCGTGCTATATGCCATAAAAAGGGCAAAAAACAACGCTACGATAAACACTATACTTACATCAAACAGGTTGGCCATACTGCTGACGGGGTCTGATTCCGAGGTAAATTCCTCATCGAATATCGAGTGCTTTCTGAGTATACCCATTATTACAATTGCTTAACTGTTGATTAATTTTGCCGTATTTGCCTCTGCATTCTCCCATTCCACCAAACTTTTTTCACATAAGGACTCGCACTCGAGTAGATCTTTTTTCATCCATTCCGTTTGCTTGTAGTGCAATAAGAACGCCGTTAACCCAGAAGCCATACCGACCACAGTAGTAGTGAAAGCGGTCACCATATTGGCAGACATCACCAAAAGATCTCCTTGGGACAGGGATGCGAGTGCGGTACCCATCGGAATAAGCGTTCCTAGAAGACCTAGTGAAGGCCCTGCTTTGATTACCAGCCGATTGGCACTGAGAGATTTGTTATAGCTTTGGCGCCATTTGCGAAGCTTCGAGATAAGATCATATTCTATCGCCCTATACGTAGCCGCAGGTGCTTTAAAATAATCGGTATGTTCCGTTTCAAACGCTTTGATTCTTTTAAAGCTCTTGTTGCGCCTTTGTTTCAGTTCGCTCATAAACTTGCCAATGGCAATCACTTGATGTATCAATACAAATAGCACGCCCAACAATACGGGGTAGTAAAGCAAATTTGCAATGGCCAATAAAATGGATTCTAAAATATTCATAGGTCTAAAGTCTGGATTTCTCTTTCCAAAAAAAGCCTGCCAGCATCAGTACGAACAGTACACCGATTAGCAAGAAGTTTCGTTGATTGATGATTTCATCCGTAGGAATGGTAGCAACGGGTTTGAGGTTTTGCTGTACACTGCTCAAGACAACAGGTTCTACCAAAAAAAGCAAAGTAAGTAGCGCTCCGGCTTTTAGAAAATACTCCCGTAAACCCACAAGAAAGTCAGGCCATTTATTCATCAGTCCTATAATAGCAATAACAACAAAAGGAATTGCAAGCCAAACTTCCCGAAGCTCCAACCAAAAGTACTGGGAGGCATATGCCATAAAAACTATTCCGGCAAAAACTACTGTTTTTAAGAATTTTCTGGAATGTGTACTAAGTAAAAAAAATAGGTAATCCAGCATCAAGAGCAATAAAATGAACAACTGGATATTACTTTTTACAAAGCTTCGCAAAAAAAAACATAAAAGGGTACAGCATAAAAAACCAATACCAACCGCGACCCAGTGCACTTTTTTATCTTTTATGGTGCGCATAATGCCCTCACCTCCATAGAGACAAAGAAAAAGCGTTTGCAGACTTACAAGAACTAAATCGATAGTCATTCTTTATGCCATTTTTCTAAACACCGGATTCATCTACGGGGTTTAGGCTCATGGCACTAGTCCATACAAACCGCCATCATAAAGTTATGATTCTATTGGTTAGTAAAGAATGTATCATTGAGCCTTTAATCCCGAAAGCTTTGATATTGGTATACGTACTGAATCAACTCAAATTTTACGCTAATCTAAGCTTATTCTGTACTTTGGCAGGTCTCCTGGCTTGCTCAACTTGGTCCCCCTTCCCATCCCGATCTACATCGGGATAGTGGATAATTTTTGACCATAGTTTATTGAACTTACAGTTGCGGGTACAGCTCCGGAATTTCTGAGTTACGAGTCACGATTGTAGAATTACGATTTTTCAAGGATAAGACTTCGTACTTCTAAATTCTAAAATCGTATTTCAAATCACCGGATTCCCATATTAAGGCTTTCTCCATAATACGAAGAAAATCCACCAAAACACCGAAATGCAAATTAGTATTTATTAATGACTTTGAATAGTTTTGATAGCATCTTTTTATATCGATTTGCATGATGCATAAAAGGAATAAAAACAGTACCACATGAAGAAATTAAGGCCGATTATGATTGTGGGAACTGGATCTGATGTTGGCAAGAGTTGGGTAACTACAGGCATCTGTCGATGGTTGAAAAACAATGGCTTCGACCCAGCACCATTTAAAGCGCAGAACATGTCACTAAACAGTTTTTCAACTCCCGATGGACTTGAAATTGGACGAGCGCAAGCTGTCCAGGCTGAGGCCTGTAAATTGGCACCTATGGTAGAGATGAACCCCATTTTGTTGAAGCCTTCGGCAGAGAACAAATCTCAAGTGGTGCTACGCGGCAAGCCGCTGGGTATACAAACTGCGCGAGAATATTTCGCAAATGATAAAAACCATTTATTTGAGGAAGCACAAAAGGCTTTCCATACGCTGAACAGTACCTTCAACCCTGTTGTATTGGAAGGTGCCGGTAGTATCAGCGAGCTGAACTTGAAGCATCGGGATATAGTCAACATGCGTATGGCGCAGGCCGCCAATGCATGTGTCTATCTTGTCGCGGATATCGACAAAGGTGGAGTGTTCGCAAGTGTATATGGCACCATTGCCCTGCTGGAAGAATGGGAACGCATATTGGTAAAGGGGATTGTTATCAATAAGTTCAGAGGGGATTACACCCTTTTTGAAGAAGGGAAGAAGATGTTGGAAGATTTGACCAAAATACCTGTTCTTGGGGTGCTTCCTTATTCTTCTAACATTGTACTTGAGGAGGAAGATTCGGTAGCCCTTACGCAACGGAATACTACCGCTCACACTGAGAAGCTGAACGTAGCCGTTGTACGCCTTCATTACATGTCAAATTACACAGATTTCCAGGCTCTGGAACAAGAACCACTCGTCAACCTGTATTTCACCAGAAATGTCGAAGAGTTAAAGAAAGCGGATATTCTCATAATTCCTGGCACAAAGAATACCATGGAAGATTTGGTAGCTCTAAAAGAAGATGGCATTTGCGAAACCATTCAAGACTTGTATCGGAAAATACCGATTATTGGAATTTGTGGCGGGTATCAAATGATGGGGAAATGGATTGAAGACCTTTATAAGGTAGAAAGCGACCGAGGCAAAGTGGAGGGCATGGGCTTGTTCGATATTACAACTACATTGACCAAAGAAAAAACTGTTACACAGCAGCACTTTACTTATAAAAACTACGAAACAAATTGTGTGGGATACGAAATCCATATGGGAGAAACGAAAGTCCCAAATGGCAAACACCTAAACGTGATTGACGGAGTACCCGAAGGTTACTTTGATGGGGACAGAAGCTGGGGAACCTACCTTCATGGCATTTTGGACAATCAGATAGTGGTGAATGAGCTACTTCATTTAAAAAATAAGAAGGCACAAGCGCAAGATTATCTACAATTTAAGGAAGGACAATACGATAAGCTTGCGGAATGGATTGATCAGCATTTGGATATGGATGCCATAATCAAAAACAGTCAAGAGGCATGATTAATGGGCATGGGGATGATATTCATCGATATAACAATAAAATAAAGCACAACTTTAGTTCCAATGTGTATTATAAAGGATGTCCTCCAGAGCTTTTAGCTGAGATTTCATCGACAGTTCGTACAATTGAGAACTATCCTTCTCCTAAGGCAGAGGAGCTCAATGAAGCTGTATCAAGGAGATTTCATTTAAACAAAAATCAATTTTTGTTTACAAATGGAGCTACAGAAGCGTTTTACTTAATTGCCCATATTTTTTCTGGGAGGTCCGCCGGAATCGTTGCACCGACCTTTGCGGAATACGAAGATGCCTGCAAAATCCATGGGCTGGATTACCATTTAGTTGAAATGTCAACACTCCAACCTAAGCATTATCAGGTTGTTTTTATTTGTAATCCCAATAATCCGGACGGAACTATTATCCCTAGCGAAGTGTTGATGCAACTTATTGAAGAAGCGCCAAATACCACTTTTGTAATAGATGAAGCCTATATTGAGTTCACCGATCAAATTGAATCGCTTGCTCCTATGGTCAAGCGCTTCAACAATCTTATTGTTGTACGATCGTTGACCAAGACTTTCGCCATTCCAGGGATACGGTTGGGTTATGTCATCGCCTCTCCTAGTACTATCGAACAACTCCTCAACAAAAAAATGCCATGGAGTGTAAATGCACTTGCTATTAAAGCTGGATTACTATTGTTTGAACAGTATGACCGATGGCTCTTCAATGTAGAAGAACTGCTCGAAGAAACCCGAGAATTTGTCAGAGAACTTTCAGAGATTAGTTGGTTGAAAGTGAAATCCAGTCATACTAGCTACTTCCTTGTTGAATTAAAAAAGGGCACGGCCAATATACTTAAAGAATACCTAGCAAACCAACATGGTATCCTGATTCGTGATGCGACCAATTTCAAACAACTTTATGGTGAATACATTCGTCTTTCCACACAAAGCCCAGTTGCCAATGCTGCCCTAATAAAAGCCCTTGAACTTTGGAAATAGTCCCAATTTATATTGTATTGATTGCCTTTGCACTGGATTCCTTATTGGGTGATCCCCGCTGGTTGCCCCACTTGATCGTACTTTTTGGGAAGGCTATATCCATGGGAGAAAAGCTTTTGAACAATGGCCAGCATCGATTCTTAAAAGGTTCCCTACTTACAATCGTACTCGTTTCTGGCGCCTATGCATCATCTTATTTTTTGCTCGATTGGTTGAGCGAAGTAAATCCTATAGTGGAAACTACGCTTGCCGTTGTGCTATTATTTTATTGTCTGGCCAACCGAACGCTCATAAAGGAGGGGCAGGCGGTATTTGGCACATTAAAAAATCAGGGGTTGGAGGCTGGAAGAAAACGACTCTCTTGGATTGTAGGCCGGGATACCTCAAAGCTTAACGAACAACAAATACGTGCCGCAACCCTAGAGACGCTTTCAGAAAATTTGAGTGACGGAGTGATCGCCCCGCTTTTTTATTATTTCATTTTAGGTGTTCCCGGTGCGGTAGCCTACAAGATGATAAACACCCTGGACTCCATGATAGGTTACAAATCCAATCGATACAAGGCCTTTGGAAGGTTCGCAGCGAAGCTTGATGACGTGGCCAACTTTATCCCTGCAAGGATTACCGCTCTCTTAATGTTGGTGGTCACGGGTAAGCTCCATGGGTTAAGCTTCATTTTTCGAGAGGGCAAGAAGCACTCAAGCCCCAATGCGGGCTATCCGGAAGCAGCACTGGCCTATATCCTTGATTGTCAATTTGGCGGACCCAATCATTATCAAGGAAAATTGATAGAAAAACCATACATCGGGAACAATCCTCGTATCCTTACCGATAAAGACTTGAAAACGGCATCTTATGTAAATTGGGCCAGTAGCATCCTCATCATTGTTTTGTATTGTGCAACTGTTTACTTTGTAAATGAAACCATACACTAAGAAATATATCATTACAGGAGCTCCTGGTACTGGAAAAACCAGTTTGATCAATGCCCTTGAAAAGAAATATCCGTGTATACATGAAATTTCCAGAAAAGTTATCGCCGGTGAACAGGAAAAGGGTGGAGAAGGGATGCCGTGGCAAGATGTGAACAGGTTTGCCGAATTGGTCTACGAAGCATCCATTGCTGAACTTAATACAAATCCTCAAGCCCTATTTACGGATCGCTCTATCCTCGACTTAGTCGCTTATCTACAGGTGGAAGGTAAGGCTATACCATTATCGCTTAATCACTTCCCGTATCATGATAAATTTCGTAAGAAGGTTTTTTTTGCCCCTACATGGAGAAGTATTTACCAGAAAGACGAACAACGGCCGCAGCAGTTTGAACATTGTGTGGAATTGGAAAGGGCTTTAGAAGCAAATTATTTGGAAAAGGGATTCGATATTGTCAAACTTCCCAAGGATTCTACTTCAATAAGAGTTAATTTCGTTCATGAGTTTTTAAAATCGGGAATATCATTATGAAAATTTATACCAGAAAAGGAGACAAAGGAACTACAGGTGTATTTGGCGGGAAGCGAACCGCTAAAAATGGAGCAAGAATGGAGTGCCTGGGAACTTTGGATGAAGTAAACAGTACCATCGGCCTACTGCGTTCCAAGCTAGGATCGGAACATAGTTGGCAGAAAAACCTACACCGAATCCAAAAGGACCTTATGGATATGATGTCCCATCTAGCCCGCCCTTCGGATTCCAAGAAAGAAAACCCAAACCCCAGACCCGTAGATGGAGCAGAATTTTGCGAACAATGGATTGATGAATTGGAAGGAGCAATGAGTAGTCCTTCGGATTATTTTTTACTTCCAGGAGGAAACGAAATTTCCGCCTTATGTCATGTTTGCAGAACCCAGATGCGGCGTGGGGAACGAACACTGTTTAGTCTTGCTGATGAGGATCCGGATTGTGTGGAAGATTACATTGCGGCCTACATCAACCGATTGTCCGACCTCTTTTTTATACTGGCAAGGGCCGAGATGGATAAGCATGGAGTAGCAGAGGAAAAATGGAACCTTTTTCTTTACAAACGTAAAAAGAAAGCCAAAGGTTAAATCATCACTTGAAAGTTCATGAACCCATTACATTGCGGGGATTGGTGGGTAGTTCTTGTTTAGTGTCGTTGACTGGGGCCATTTCTTTGCGCAACGTATGCAGAAGCTCCGCAATATTGTGACATCGAAGCATGCGGTTATGGATGCTTAGCTGCCAGATGTCATCCGTATACTGCACTTTAAGGAATAAATTGGAATCCTCTACTACCTGATAGCCCTCCCTTTCCAATGCGCGACGGGCCCAAATGCTATGAATATCATTTCCTGATAGGGACACCCTTCCTTTGATTGGATGTACTACTTTGAAGGAACCCGAATGTTTGTTAAACTCAAAGGCATTGCTTTTGAACACTCGCTCAAACATGCCTGATAAAACCAAATCTTCGGGTGTGCCAATTTCCATCTTCGCATCTCTGTTCATTAACCAGATGGTATCCGCTGTCTGAAGGGCTAGGTCAAGTTCATGGGTAGAGAGGAATATGGCCTTATTGGTTTCTTTAGCTAAACGTTTAAGGATGTTCATAATTTCCACACGATTCGGCAAGTCGAGATGGGCTGTCGGTTCGTCCAACATGATTAGGGGAGTATCCTGTGCTAGCGCCTTCGCAATAAGTACCCTTTGCTTTTCGCCATCACTTAGTTCATGAAAGAACCGATCCTTATAATCATTTAAATGAACGCTATCCAAAGCGTTTTCAATAATTTCGTGGTCTCTTGGTTCCAACTTTGCAAAATAATTGGTGTAAGGATAACGCCCAATGGAAACAATGTCCATTACCTTCATACCTCCCACATTTATTTTATCCGTTAAGACCAGACTCAGCAGTTGAGCATATTGATGGGGCTTCATTTTTTTTACATCAACCCCTGAAATAATGGTGTCTCCATCCAATGGTTTTTGCAGCCCGGCAATGGTGCGCATCAGTGTAGACTTGCCACAGCCATTTGGACCGATCAAACATACCAACTCACCATTATGGATTTTTATGCTCAAATCCCTTTCAAGTTCCAGTACCCCCTGTTTCGTTCGGTAACCGATGGTTAAACCTTGTGTATAGAGGATTGGCATGGTAAAATGGGCAATATCTTTGTTTGTCCTCAATTCACGTTCCATTAGAATGCTCCTTTCATTTTCTTGCTCTTGATAATGATTGCCAGAATGACGGGTGCACCAAAGAGCGCCGTAACAGAGTTTAGCGGTAGTGTGGTTTGAGCACCGGGTACCTGCGAAACGATATCGCAAACGAGCATAATTATCATACCGCACATCATGGTTGCGGGAATCAGCACCTTATGATTGGAGGTTCGGAAAAGTAAACGTGCTAAGTGGGGTACCGCTACACCTATGAAAGCAATCGGCCCTGTAAATGCCGTAATCGTACCTGCAATAATACTGGTGGTTATAATCAACTTTAGCCTAGTTCGGGAAACGTTGACCCCAACCCCTGTCGCATAGTTCTCTCCTAAAAGCAAGGCGTTCATTTCTTTGGAATAGAAGAGTGAAAACAGAAGCGTAAGAACGATAACCGGACCCATTACCTGCAATTGTGACCAGGCAACCCCGGAAAGGCTGCCGAATGTCCAGACAAGAAAGTTTTGAATCAACTCCGGGTCACTGAAGTACTGTAAAATATTTACTATGGCACCCGTGATAAAGCCAAACATTAATCCCACAATTAAAACGGTTACTGTATCCGATACCTTAGATGAGGCCAATAACACACCCAAAAGGACTAAAAACGAGCCCACTATGGCAAAAAGGATAAGACCCCAGCTACCCAGTATTTCTTGAAAGTTGGCGGTCACTCCAAAAATTGCTGTGGAAGAAAGAACAAATACGGCCACTCCCAAACTCGCCCCATGACTGATCCCTAATACCGATGGACCTGCCAACGGATTTTTGAAAAGTGTTTGCATCTGTAAACCGGCAACAGAAATACCTGCTCCCGTAAGAATAGCGGTAATTGCCTTAGGGAGCCTGAAATTAAAAAAGATGTATTCCCAAGATTTTTTAGAGGCTTTTCCCGAAATGATATGGAACAATTCTTCCACTGATATTTTTACACTCCCCAGGCTCAAATCCAAGAGGAACAGGCACAGAATTGACCCAATTCCAATAAGTACCACTCCCCAAGGTTTTAATATGTATGTATTGCGTTTAATCAATTAGCAGGATGATTATTGTAGCTTTTTGTAATAGTATAGTTGATGGTCGGGAAGTAGGTCAGGGTGGAAAATTTTAATGACATCCTTGAGAATACGGTCGGGCCGGGTCATCCCACTTTCCCAGTAATCGTTGCCTCCATTTTTACTCATTCTTTTGTTGAAGGTATATACATTTCCGTCTTTAAAGGCTTTGAAAAGTGTATATCGTTCATCCATCATCTCCAATTCTTTCAAAGACTGTGCCCTTGGGCCAATCCAGTAATCGGCGTCTACCAGGTCATCAAGAACTACTTCGAAGCTAAGTGGGAGACTACCTGTCGACTTTTCATCCTTGTAATGATATTCTCCGCCTGCATCTTGAATGAGCTTGGTCAAATAGCTATTTGAACTAGGCATATACCAGGTTCCCTTGAAGTTATTACCTGTCATAATAGAAGGTCTGTCATTAATGTTGGAGGTAATGGATAGTGCTTTCAGATACTCCTTTTCCACACTCTTGAAAATAGAATCCGCTTCGGCATCCTTGTTGAAGAAGGCCCCTACATATTTCACCCACTCCGCCCTAGCCAGCATACTGGTTTCCATCCACTCGACATTATAGGAAATTGGTATTCCGACCTCAGCTAAACGAGCATCTTCGTTTCTAACATTATCTACCCCAGTTTTCATGACTAATTCTGGTGATAAGTCCAATAAAACCTCAAGGTTGCTGTCTTTCAGAGAGCCTACCTGTGCGATTTCTCCTTGACTAACCTTTTCATAGACGTAGGAGTTAAAAATATATCGATCATCCGCAACCCCCACAATCTTGTCCAGTTCGTTTAACAGTCCGATGAAGCCAATATGGGGGCTTGAGGTGGC
Source organism: Bacteroidota bacterium (assembly GCA_039184365.1). GTDB lineage: Bacteria > Bacteroidota > Bacteroidia > Flavobacteriales > Flavobacteriaceae > Croceivirga. The sequence goes on from JBCDBE010000003.1 coordinate 24,063, forward strand.
AACCACCTTGTCCAGGGGTACCGGAATCTTGAATTCAGCCCAGTCAACAGTTGGTTCTTCCGTGCCCTTTGGGTACAGCACATAAGATGCCAATGTGTCTCCGGGTACCCAAGGATTCTCAACGATTATGGTTTTATAATTCTCGTTGACATTTACTGTGAAGTGTTTTGAGTACTTCACTTGAGGTTTGAACGAAGAGAATGTTATCTCTGGGGATGCCGTTTCATTTTTTTGTGATTGATTCCGATTTGACTGGCAACCCACCAGAAGCAGTATACCAATGACACCTAATATGTTCCTTTTCATTTTTTGACCATTAATTCAAAAACCGATACATGGAAATGGCGACCAATGAATGGAACATAGGTAGTATAGCCTATAGGTTGTTCCCATCCGATAGCTCCATCCCCTAAGCGTCGAATTGTTGTTATTGATACAGGTAGGTCTTCTGGCTTACCACGTTTTATGCCTTCCCATTGAGAGATTTATCCTCTTGATAGTGGCTTTGCATATAAAACGCCTCAGAATATATGAGTTTGGATTACAGCTGCGGGGGCAGCTCCGGAATTTATCCTTTTCAGGGATAGCACCGGATTCCCTGTTATGCGTGAGCACCTTGTTCAAACGTAAAAATAAAGTTTTCTGTCGATTTAATTCTTTAAAAGATAATCGTTCTTCTTCTGAGATTTGCTTTCTGAAAAACATATATTTGCCGCTTATTCGGTGTCTGTGTTTTCAATCGATGAAGCATAGACTTAAAAGGGAATCTTGTGAAAATCAAGAACTGTCCCCGCAACTGTAAGCTTGTGCTGTCCCGATAGCTATCGGGATTCAGCATCTTGTTGAGGCAAGTTGTTATTTCTTCAAACCACTGTCGTTTGATGGGAAGGTTAAATAGCAAATGCAAGTCAGGAGACCTGCCGGATGAAAACTAAAAGTTGTAAGGTTCGGGTGAAAGTTTTACAGAAATCATGGGCTTCCTTTACGATAAAGAAGGTGGCACTTACTTAAAATCAACTGTAATCAAAAGGATGAAAAAGAATCTTTTCGTTTTGGTGATGCTTTGTTTTGTTACCATAGCAAGATCACAGGACTCGCTAAAAGTAATTCAACTCCATGATGTGTTCCTTACCGGGAACAAAGTTGAAACCCCTATAGAGAAATCTGGGAAAACAATTTTTAAACTCAATCAAAAAGCAATTGAAGCGAATCGGGGTAAAGATGTTACCGATTTACTTAATGAAATTCCCGGTGTTCAAATAGATGGAAATTTTGGTACTCTTGGAACCAATATTAATTACCGAATAAGAGGGGCACAAAGCGAACAAACACTAATTCTTATTGATGGAATACCTTTCAACGACCCATCCGGCGTGGCTCAGACATTTGATCTTCGTTTGTTGGATTTAGATCAGGTAGAATCCATAGAAGTGCTCAAAGGGGGATTGAGCTCCCTTTATGGTACAGGAGCCGCGGCGGGTGTGATTAATATTAAGCTCAAAGAAGCGGCTAAAGAGACCTTTAAAACCATCTTAAATACCGAGTATGGCAGCTTTAACACCTTTATGTCCAATGTAAACGTATCAGGTAGTACTGACAAACTCAACTATATGTTCAGTGGTTCCTATAAGTCTTCGGATGGGTTTTCAGCGGCATTGGATACTATAGGAAATCAGGGTTTTGATGATGACGATTTTGAAAGCTTCAATTTTATGGGAAGACTAGGGTATCAATTCAACGATCGATTCTCAATTGGACTTTTGCTAACATCTGACGACATTGAAAGTGGTTTTGATGCCGGAGCTTTTAGGGATAACGACTCCGAGTTGAATCAGACACTGCTCAAATTTGCCATATCTCCAAAGTACCAATGGACCAATGGAAGTGTCAAAGGGAACTTTTCCTATCATACCAACGAGCGAATCTTTAATTCCCCTGATCGCAGTGATCCTAATGAAAGGGATATTAGCGAGTTTAACGGTAATACACTCCAAGCAGACATCATTGTAGATCAAGTTCTTACCGACAAAATAAAACTGATAGGAGGAATCAATTTTCAGCGTCCCGTATGGGAACCCGAGGATGCAGATAGTGAAAGCTTTACTATGATTGACCCATACCTATCCATTATTCAAGACTACGAAAATTTCAACTTTCAGTTAGGAGGCCGCTTGAATAATCACAGCTTGTATGGAACTAATTTTGTCTGGAATGTGAATCCTAGTTATCGATTGGACTTTGGATCCAACAAGCTTAAGATTCTAGGTTCTTATGCCACAGCATTCCTTTCTCCTTCTTTGAATCAACTATTTGCCGGGGATTTCGGTTTTCTTGTCGGGGATGCTGGCAACCCTGATCTTGAACCACAGGAGTCGGAGACGGCCGAAGCTGGATTTGAATGGATATTCAAGGAAAAGTTTCAATTCTCAGCCGTCTATTTTTACAGACAAGATGAGAATCTTATCGACTTTGTCTTTAACGATGATTTTACGAGCGGAACTTATATAAATGTTGAGGGTGAAACCGCGGTAGATGGGATAGAACTCAACACCAGCTACGCTTTCTTGCCACAACTCACATTGACAGGTCATTATACGTATACCAGATCAATTACCGATGATGTGATTTTGAGAAGAGTCCCAGACAACAAATTTGGATTTACGTTGTCAGCCATTCCAGTGGAAAAGATGCTTGTGAAATTGACCCATTTACATGTTGGAGAAGTTCCTGAAAATGATGAAATCACGCTAGATGCGTATGATCTTTTTGATGGTTTTGTGTCCTACGCATTTAATAAATTGACGGTCTCTGGAAGTGTCAACAATATTTTTGATGCCGACTATGTCGATCGTTTTGGATTTGCAGCCGTGGGAAGAAACTTTAATATTGGTTTAAGGTATGAATTCTAGCCATAGACTTTTTTTGCTTCTATTGACCTATGCCTTACTGCACCACATTTGAATTCCTGGCTTGATTAGATTTTTTAAAACTTTCGTAGGTCACATTTTGTGCGACAATACTAAGTATTAGGTGTATCACGAATAGAATTCAATGCAAAGACAGAAGCAGTGGACCAATTATTTGTTTCGGGAAATAGCGATTTAATAGGAAAGCTTGGGGAGGAAAGGTGGATTCCCAAAATATGTTCAATTTACAGGACAGCGGTAAAATAGGAACAGACTTAAAAATCCATCCGAATTTTGCATTTCGGAAGTTTTACGGCCCTATCTTTGTCCCGTGAAAACATCCGCCCTTTTGTTTGTTTTTCTGTACCTGATGGCAATGGTCCGTCCCATTGTTCCAATGGTGGACTATATCATCAACCAGAATTATATTTCGGAATTCCTTTGTATCAATAAAGAAAAACCGGAGCTCCAATGTGGGGGCAAATGCTATTTGATGCAAATGCTGGAAGAACAACGGGATGGTAAAAAAGAAAATCTCCCAAAGATTGCCATGGAGGAATACCCAATTGGATTTGTTGAACTTTACCACCTCAGAAAAAAAGTAATTCCCCAAAGAGAACATAGATATGACTTTGGTTATGCCAATCTCTACAAGTTGGTCAATGGTCAAAATATCTTCCATCCCCCCAGGCGTATCTGCTAAACCTTTACCATTCATTTGACTTTACAATTCTGGAAGTCATCTTATCACACAATACATAAATTTTAAATCATCATAATGAAATACATAATGATGGTTGTCCTGCTCTGCTTGGGTTTTGTGGTACATGCACAAAACAGCATCCAGGGTAGGGTGACCAACGAAAAGGGCGAACCCATCGCGTTTGCCAATATTGCCATTTTGAATTCCTCCATTGGAACAGCAACCGATGACAATGGGGAATTTGAATTGGACCTTCCATCGACGGATGCCATACTCCGTATAACAGCTTTGGGCTACGCTGCCAAGAACTTACAAATAAGTGGCCAATGGGATTTGAACATCACTTTGTCCAGCACCAATGAAAAGTTGGGAGATGTCACCGTATTCGGACGTAAACGTGAGGAAACTTTGCTGATCGCGCCCATTGCGGTAAGTTCTTTAGATAGCAGAACTGTAGAGAATACAAGAACCTGGGACTTGGGAGGATTGACCGCCATAGTGCCCAATTACCTATATCAGGAATCTGGGGTTGCTTTTCAGGCCATCCAGACCATTCGCGGAATACAGGTATTCAGTGAAAATCCTGCTGTCGCAACGTATGTCGATGATGTCAATCAATTGGACATACTTGCCAATGGGTTTGCACTCACGGACATTGAGCGGATTGAAGTACTAAGAGGTCCACAGGGCACCCTCTTCGGAAGAAATGCCATGGGAGGGGTCATTAATATTATCACAAAGCAACCTACCAACAGAACCGAGGGGTTTGTCGAGGCAGGTTTCGGAAATCTGAACCTTCAACGACACGCACTTGCCCTGCGAACTCCATTGTTAAAGGACAGATTGTTTTTTGGTTTTTCGGGCCTATTTCAAAAAAGGGATGGATATTGGGAGAATGACGACTCATTGGCTTTTGTACCAGATCCGTCCTTGAACGGTGAAACGGTCGGGGATTTCCAAAACCTATATGGTAACCTGAGTTTAAAATGGTTAGCCTCACCTAAATTCAGTTTGTCACTTAATGTAAAAGGACAGCAGGATAGGTCGGATGCCTCAGGTTTCTTTGTGTCGCAGCCCAATGAAGAAATTGCTTTTGAAATGCCCGACCGTATATACCTGAGCCGGTTGGCGAGCCATGAGCGAAATATTTTGAATACTGCCTTGGTTGGCAAGTATTTTACGGATAAGCATACCTATACCTTAGTAACCACTTACCAGAACATTTCCCTTGCTTTTGAGGATGTGGACTTCCCTGGGTTCTTCCATTCTTTTGCTGATAATGAAATCGGGGAGAAATTGCCCCCGCAAGAAGTCTGGAGCCAAGAACTGCGATTGAATTCCAATACTTTGGATTCAAAATGGCAGTACACTGCCGGCTTGTTTGGGTTTACACAGAATGCCTTCGAACCTTCCACCAACTTGGCCCAGGAACTGACCGATGCCGAGGCAGATGCCTTTGGTTTTCCGAGAGGTTCAAATATCATATTCAGGAATGAGGGAAACAACAGTGGTATTGCTGCCTTTGGTGAATTCTCCGTGGATTTGACCAAACAACTTGAATTCACCGGTGGATTACGTTACGATTATGAAAAACGAAAAGCCACATTCAATGGTTTTGGAGATTTGAATTTTTTGGATGGGGAGTTGATAGAGACCAATCCCGATATTACCGAAGAGGGCGACTACTCGGCGGTATCACCAAAAGCCGCACTTTCCTTTTCGCCCAATGATAACATGAACCTTTATGGTAGTTATACCCGGGGATTTAGGGCGGGTGGCATCAATGCCCAAAGACTTCCCGAAGGCATTGACCAAACTTTTGACCCGGAATTTTCCAACAACTATGAAGTGGGGTATAAATTGAACACCAACGATAACCGTTTTAGATTGGGAGCTTCCCTGTTCTGGATAGATTGGACGGATATCCAATTCTTCAATCTAGTGGCACCATTTAGCTTTGCACGCGAAAATGTGGGGGATGCAAGATCTACGGGAATTGAACTGGAAGCCACAGCAATACCTGTAAAGGGCCTGCAACTGGACGCTAGTTTTGGATATACGGACACTGAATACAATGATTTTGAACTAGTACGCCAGGATTTCACTACTGGTGAGGAAATCAGAACGGACATCAGTGGCAATTCATTGGCCAATACTCCAGAATACACCCTTTTTCTTGGTGCCCAATATGGAACCAGCCTAACTAGTGAGCTTCAAAGCACCTTTAGGTTGGAATTGAGAAGTGTGGGAAGCTATTTCACGGATATACAAAACACATTAGAGCAGCCATCATACAGCCTTCTAAATGCAAGGGTTACCCTCGATTACAGGGATTTTATTTTAGCAATTTGGGGACAGAACCTGACCGATGAGACCTACCTGGCCTTTGGAAATCCGGATACCAGCTTTGGAAGCCGAAATGTGCGTACCGCTGCACCATTGACCTTTGGTACTTCACTAACTTATAAATTTTAATCATGAAAAGAATACTATCACTAGCAATTATATTGGTCCTATCGGCCTGTAAAAATGAGGGAACAGAAAAACCAGTCATAAAGGAAGATCAAAAAGTGGAAGAAGTCGTTAAAGCTGAGAGAAATCTAAAATCTGACGGCACACCCTATTCTGATAAAGAGTTGGATGGGATGAGCCACGATGAATCGATGATGGTTTTGTACGAAGCCCCAAAAGATACTGTTCAGACCATTGGATTTTTATTGTATGATGGCTTCTTTACCATGGATGCGATGGGGCCATTGTCAGTACTCAACAGTATGTACCCCACCGAAAAAAAACTTATTGGCCGCACCAGAGATACCATAACCAGCAGTGATAAGGTGAAAATTGAGGTTGATTATGGCATCGATGATATTGAACAATTGGATATGCTGGTTGTACCGGGGGGGTTCATAGAGACGTATCAGGCCACTAAGGATGAAGAATTGTTGGCTTGGATCCGTAAGATTGACAAGAGTACCAAATATACCGTAAGTGTGTGCACGGGAGCTTGGATTCTTGGAGCTGCCGGGGTTTTGGACGGTAAAGAGGCTACCACCCACTGGTATCGCGCCGAGGAAAACTTGGCTAAATATGGAGCCACATTTATAAAAAAGAGATATACAAATGATGGCAAGTATTGGACAAGCGCTGGGGTGTCGGCAGGCATTGATATGAGCCTTGCATTGGTCGACCAGATTCTGGGAAGAAACTATGCCGAGTTTATTGCATTGAACCTGGAATATGACCCGCAACCACCCTTTGAAAGTGGGCACCCAGATAAAGCGGACAGAGTAGTTAGCGTTATGATGGAGAAGATGTTCGATGAAGGTTTGAAGCCCTTCAAAGGTGAAGAGTGAATGAAGTAAGCCCGCTTTTCGAGGCGGGCTTAAATTCTTTTCATCAGCCTTTAAGCCCTTTAAACAGGCGAGTTAATGAGACAGATTGTGATTAATTAGCGGATTCCCATGAGTGGTTGGTATTACAGGACTCGTAATTTTTGTTATCTTATACCATCTGCAGATAAGTGGTCTAACATATTTATACTAACGTTCTTCGCAAGAATTAGAATCTTACCAATTGGTTGACTTGCTTGTCCCAAGTTTGGACACCACATTTAAAGTTCTCCCCACATATACGAACTCAAATAGTGCTCCTGTTTATTTCTCCTGGCTTATACTTTACGACCATGCCCCTGTAGGATGTTCTTTATGGAAAGGGAGAAGAAAGGTCAAGCCGCATAATGCCTCTTATTCTTTTGCATGGCTCTAAGGCTGTCGGAAAACCGAAAGGTTTTGTGACTTCCGCAAGAGCTTAAGAAATTGATTACGATAAATTTGAGCGGTGATAAATTACTAATACGCGAAGCAAACATCATGCATTACAATCTGCGCACCTTCCTACTAACAAAAGAGAGATTGTTTCTATACTATGTTCTGCCACTTCAGGAATGGGAACGCTGATAGGTAAGCATTCTGTCTTACCACAATCGACACATTGAAAATGGGGATGGGTATTTTTCCCATGGGAGTGTGAACAATGCTTTTGATTGCTCAGTGCGTACCAAGCAAGTCCATCTCGTCCAATAAAAGAGTGCAAAATTCCCCCATCTTCTAGACGATCAAGGATTCGGTATACCGTTGACCTGTTCATCTGGTTACGAAGCCGCTCTATTAGTTCTCGTGTGGAAATAGCTGTTTTGGTTTCATCAAATTCGTTTAACAGTGCCTTGACCGACTTGGTTTTTCTTACCACTCCCATATGTCAAATTTATTGCAACTAAGTTGCAGTAACAAACGGTTTTTCTAAATTTGCGACTCAGTCGCATTTAGTTATTAGTTTGATAAAAATATAAAAGTGCTGAGAGAAGAATGGAACTCAAAAAAATGAACATTAATACTTCGTTTAGAAGAGAACAGAATCCTAACAAAAAGGACAATTTTACGGTAATCGAACTAGAAGAGGGACTAAGGCTAAATCCTCAATTTGCAAAGCGGGGAGGGTTGCTACCGGTGGCCGTACAAGAGACTTCCACAGGGCAATTGCTAATGCTAGCTTCTATAAATGAAGAAGCATTGGAGAAAACACTTGAGACAAAGTTGGCAACATTTTGGAGCACTTCACGAAATGCACTTTGGACTAAAGGCGAAACCTCTGGAGACTTGCTCAAGATTGATAGAATTCTGATTGACTGTGATCAGGATGCACTTGTGTATCAAGTGACATTGATGGGCGGCGGTGTCTGCCATACCTATGATTTACAAGGTAACCATAGAAAAGCTTGCTTTTACGGAGAGCTCAACGTGGAACAAAATGGTCTTAAGTTTCTGGAAGATATGCGATAACAGTAACATATATTGATATAGAAAGCTATATGAACAAGGAGGCAACCATTGAAAATTGCGAAGTAGGACCACTTCCAACAGGATTGTGTGACATTCACCAAACCAATGTGAATATAGCTATCTATAATAGGGATATAACTGCCTTGACAAGCGAAGTCAAAAGTTTAAAAGAACAGCAAGTTGAAATTAGGTCAAGTGGAAATGTTGATACCATATTGAAAACCTTGGTACAGGCCATTGACCCAAATAAATTCAATCTAATCCTACGAGATATAAAAGAGCTTCTACATCTTTTCAAAGAAGTAACGAATGCAAGTAATTTTCGACTTTTGTTGGCAAAAATCAGTACAACTATGTGTCCTCGGTTCCATGCGGACAACAATGAGCTAAGGATGCTTTGTACCTATCATGGACCGGGCACGTTATGGTTGCCGGATTATGCTGTGGATAGAGACGCCTACCTGACTGGAAAGCGCAATAAAAGCATCATATCCAATGAAAGTCTTGCCCAGCAAGTGGAAACAGGTGATGTTGTTATTTTAAAAGGAAGCTTATATCCTGGGGCAACGCCTATTTTGCATCGTAGCCCTAGTATTTTGGGTGATGATGAGAAGCGATTATTACTTTCTATTGATATCAATGAATCCCTAAATCTTCCAACTTGATATTGCTTAGACGAAGAAGGAAAGAGATTCGGCGATATGATTGTGAAATCAAATGGATAAAATAGAAAAGTACTAAATGTTTGGACGTTTCAATAAATAGAACAATACACTAGGTATCAAAATTTTATAGATAGTTTGACGATATGATAACAGATAAAAAACTCCCCGTAACGGTTTTAAGCGGTTTCCTCGGTGCAGGTAAAACCACCTTGCTCAATCATGTTTTACACAATAAAGAAGGTTTGAAAGTTGCTGTAATCGTCAATGATATGAGCGAGGTCAATGTAGATGCTCAACTAGTAAAGAGCGAGAACACACTTTCTCGTACAGAGGAAAAACTGGTAGAAATGAGCAACGGATGTATTTGTTGCACCCTTAGAGAGGATTTAATGGTTGAAGTAGAACGTTTAGCCAAGGAAAATCGGTTCGATTACCTGTTGATAGAAAGTACGGGTATTAGTGAACCTGTTCCTGTAGCCCAGACCTTCTCTTTTGTGGATGAAGAAAATGGTATTGACCTCTCACGTTTCAGTTACATTGATACCATGGTTACCGTAGTGGACGCTTTCAATTTTTTCAATGATTTTGGCAGCCCAGAGACATTGATGGATAGGGAACTGACTGATATGGACGGAGATGATCGAACTATTGCTGATCTTTTAACCGATCAAGTTGAGTTTGCCAATGTTATAATTTTAAATAAATCGGATTTGGTGACCGCTCAGGAACTCCGAACATTAAAGGGCGCTATCCAAAAGTTAAACCCTTCGGCCCGAATCATTGAATCTACCTACAGTAAAGTAGCACCCGAAGCAATTCTTAACACGGGACTTTTCGATTATGAAGAAGCAGAGCAAAGTGCCGGGTGGATTGAAGAACTTCAAAAGGAGGAGCATACGCCCGAGACGGAAGAATACGGAATAGCATCTTTTGTTTTTAAGTCCAAAAGGCCTTTTGACCCAGAACGTTTTTTAAGCTTTGCGAAAGACTTTCCACGAGCCATTATCAGAAGTAAAGGTTTGTTTTGGTTAGCTTCAAGACCTGAACAAGCCTTGATTTGGGGCCAAGCAGGCGGTTCTTTAAAAGCACACAGAGCAGGCGTTTGGTGGAGTAGCATGCCCATAAAAAAACGAATCCAATATTTAGCGTATCAAGAAAATCAAGACATCATCGAGCAAAGTTGGGATAAGACCTTTGGAGATAGAAAAATTGAAATCGTATTCATCGGTCAGAATATGAACGAAGCAGAAATTAGGGCAGAACTCGAAGAGTGTTTGGCAACGGACCAAGAAATTGAATCAAAAGACTGGCTTGAAGGATATGCTGATGAATGGCCTATGCCTAGGTAGTACGCCTAAACCTTGTCCAGCGCTTTTTTGTACTTTCCCATCTTTTTGAGGTAAGCGGTTTTATATGACTCATTGATCGGTCTTACGGAAGGAGGCTTTAGGCTCAAGGAATCTATTGCTTGGCCGTTTTTCCAAATACGGAAATCCAGGTGAGGCCCAGTAGACCTTCCTGTACTTCCAACATAACCAATGAGTTGTCCTTGTTTCACTAGGGTACCAGGACGAATTCCTTTTTCAAATTTCCATAAGTGCATATATCCGGTGGTATAAACGCTATTATGTTTAATCTTTACATAGTTACCCGCGGCACCCGCATGATTCGCCTTAATAACTTTTCCATCTCCAATTGAATAGATCGGTGTTCCCCGTGGTGCAGCATAGTCTACCCCGAGATGTGGCATCCGGCGCTTCAAGATGGGATGCAGGCGGTTGTGCGAAAACTTACTACTGATACGACGATAACTAAGTGGGGCTTTTAAGAATGCTTTTCGCAAGCTATTGCCTTTTTCATCAAAATATTCAACTTTGCTATCCTGTTCATAGCGAAAAGCATAGTATGTCGTGTCCAGGTGATCGAAATAAGCAGCCTTAATTTCGCCTACGCCAATTGATTCGTCATTAACATACAATTCATCGAAGATAATTTTATAATTATCTCCTTTTTGAATACCAAAAAAATCGATTTGCCAAGCATAGACATCCGAAAGTTCGACTGCTAGTTTAGGGCTATTTCCATTATCGATGAGTGTATTATAGAGTGAAGAACTAATTATTCCCGTAGTTGTTTTTTCAACACTAGCAACAGGAAACTGTTCCATTGAAACACTTACCGTATCATCAAATTTATAGATGACATAGTTAATAGGATTAGGGTGATATATAAAGCATTTAGCTTGATGGCTAGAATCCTTGGTAAAGATAATTTCGTATTCTTTATTAGTCCCTAATTTTCTCACATCATATACGGGTTTAGCGGCAGTAGCAATTTCATGAATTTTCTGATAAGAAACCTTATAAGAAGAAAGAATGTCTGATAGGTTCTGATTCCGTTTGATGGTATTTTTGACGATATCCACAGAATCTTTGTTATAGCCATAAATTGTATTATCAACTTGCTTTTCGAGTTCTGAAGAAGTTTTTTCTATTTTAGGTTTCGTTTCTTTCTTTTTCTCGCTACAAGATGTCACAACAAACGAAAAAATAAGAAATAATGCTATGGAGGTCTTTACAAATCGACCTAATTGTCTTAAAATGCTCATCTATACGAATTCTTTTTCAAAATTTCCTTGTTAACAACAGTCTCCTTTTATTTCCCTGGGTTTATACTTTGCTGCTAACTCGGCCATGGCCTTTATATGCTCAGGAGTAGTTCCACAGCAACCTCCAATAATATTGACCATGTCACCCTCATGGTATTCTTTGATTTGATCGATCATATCTGATGGGGTTTCATCATATTCTCCCATCTCATTGGGTAGTCCTGCATTTGGATGCGCACTAACTCCAAATTTGGTTTTTTTGGAAAGTACGTCTAAATAAGGTTTCATCATTTTAGCACCTAACGCACAATTGAACCCAACTGACAACAAGTCCATATGAGAGACTGAAATCAGAAATGCCTCTGCCGTTTGACCGCTTAATGTTCTTCCGGATGCATCAGTGATTGTTCCACTTACCATTATGGGCAGTTTGATTTCTTTTTCTTCGAATACCTCTTCAATTGAAAACAAACAGGCTTTGGCGTTAAGTGTATCAAAAATGGTTTCTACCAATAGTACATCAACTCCTCCGTCGATTAAGGCTTCTATCTGTTCTTTATATGCAGTTTTTAATTGAATCCAAGTAGTGGCGCGGTGACCGGGATCATTGACATCTGTGGATAGGGAAAGAGTCCGGTTTGTAGGTCCAATAGTCCCAGCGACATACCTTGGTTTCCCTGGATCTTTGGCCGTGTATTCATCGGCGATTTCCCTGGCGATTTTTGCTGAATAATAATTGATGTCATATACAGCATCCTCCAAGGCATAATCTGCTTGTGCGATTTTAGTTCCCGAGAAGGTGTTTGTTTCGATGATATCAGCACCTGCCTCTAAATAAACACCATGGATTTCTTTTAGAATATCGGGACGAACCAAAGCAAGTAAATCGTTATTCCCCTTTAAAGGAATTGAATGATTTTTGAATCTTTCCCCTCTAAAGTCCTCTTCTTCTAAATTGTATGTTTGAATAAGAGAACCCATTGCACCGTCAAGTACAAGGATCTTCTCTTTTATGATTTCTCGTATATCGGGTTTATTCATCAATACTTTAATTTGTATTTTTCACTGTTTATTAAAATCATATGCGGTCTTTTCCTTACCGTCCTGAACCTGGATTCCGAGGTCGGCTAGTCGATTCCTGATATAATCGGAAAATGCAAACTGTTTTTGGAATCGTGCTTGTTCCCTTACTTCAATCATAATATCCATCATATTGGAAAACCGCTGCTTATCTTGGGTACTTGTCTCAGTTTCATCGTATACCCCTAAAACTTCTGTTAGAAAGCCTCGATAGGTATTTTGAAGTATGGTCAGTATCCCCTTAGGTATGCTGATTTGGCCTTCTTTTAGCTTATTAGCTAACCGTAAAAGTTCAAAAAGGCTGGCGATGGTTTCTGCAGTGTTGAAGTCATCACTCATTTTTTCATAGCAACTTTCGCTGATGGTTAATACTCGGGCTGTTAAATCGTTGTCGACATTTCCTGACTTTATCGCCTGTAATCCATCGATGAGTTTTAATCCTCTCAACAGCTTCCCGGAAGCAACCTCAGCTGATTTCATTGTCTGGTTTGAAAAATCTATGGTGCTACCATAATGCGCCTGTAACATTACGAATCGAAGCGTCATAGGACTATAAGCTTTTTCAAGAAGTGGATGATTCCCACTGAACATTTGGCCGAGGGAAATAAAATTACCTTTGGATTTTGCCATTTTTTGTCCATCGAGTGTCACCATATTGTTATGCATCCAATAATGCACAGGAGCACGGTCAAAGGCAGCATAGCACTGAGCGATTTCTGCCTCATGGTGCGGGAACTTAAGATCCATACCCCCTCCGTGAATATCGAATGGAAGTCCTAGATATTTGATACTCATGGCAGAGCATTCTATATGCCATCCTGGGAAACCCATTCCCCAGGGAGAACGCCATTGCATAATATGTCCGGCATCCGCCTTTTTCCAAAGTGCAAAGTCAACAGGATTTTTCTTTTGATCCTGTCCATCAAGTGTGCGACTTCCTGACAGTAAATCATCTAGCACTCGGCCCGAGAGTTGTCCGTAATGGTATCTTTTAGCATATTTGACAACATCTAAATAAACTGAACCTTCACTTTCGTAAGCAAAACCATTTGCGATAATCTTTTCAATCATGTCAATCTGTTCGACGATATGTCCTGAAGCTGTAGGCTCTATTGATGGTGGCAATACATTGAGCTTGGACATCATATCTCGGTATAAATTGGTATAATGTTGAGCGATTTCCATGGGTTCGAGCTGCTCGATACGGGCTTTTTTGGCAATCTTGTCCTCGCCCTGTTCGTTCAATTCATCTTCCAAATGACCAACATCCGTAATATTACGTACGTATCGTACCTTATACCCTAAAAACTTGAAATATCGAAACACGGTATCGAAAGTGATGGCCGATCGCGCATGTCCCAAATGCGGTTCTCCATATACCGTAGGGCCGCACACATACATTCCGACTTTTCCTTTTACAATGGGAACAAATAATTCTTTTTGCCCTTTAAGGGAATTTTTTATATAAACTGGTCTATAGTCCATTTTGTGTGTACAAATGTTTTCTATTGAATATTCTGTTTTGGCACTTGTCACTCAAGGTCTATGATTTCATAGTTATTTTTCGACGTCATTCGAATATGTTTTCTTTTGGGGAACCGGATCGTATCCCTTTGTGCCCCATGGGTGGCATCTTAACAGTCTATTAGTTCCTAGAATTAGTCCTCTTACTACGCCCCATTCATTAATGGCATCAATCATATACTGTGAGCATGTCGGCTGATGCCGACAACTGGAGGGGAAGAGGGGTGATATGGCCACTTGATAAAAGCGTACCATGCCTATGGTGAAATATTTTAGTACTCGCATCAATACTCTCACTACAGTTCCAGCCCTTTAATTACAATATTATTCACCTGGTATTCTTTAAAGCGTAATCACCAAGTTTGGCATATTACCCGACAAGGCTGCATAAAGTTGAGGGAAACATCCCACTTCACCCACCTCAATCATATTTTTGGGTTGGACACTGCCAGTACCACATTGGACAAAATCGCCTTCGGCCAAATCGCGCCTTAATGCACATTGATCACAGGCCATAATGAGCATTCCTCTTTCTTTGGCTATTTTGTTAAGTCTCTCTCCGGTTTCGTTCCCCTTTCTAAGCACGTGTACGTTATCATCAAAAAAGAACATCCCTACCACATCTACTCCATGGGTATTTTGTTCAAGTTGTGGCAAAATCATTGTCGCCAATTGGAAGGTGGAGGCCATATTCGTTTTAAAAATGTATGCTACTTTCATAATAGTAATATTTAGTTATTTGTTGATTTAGCTCTTCAATTAAAGTTTCCTCATATGTTCGTCCCTCCAGTTGGAAGTGTAATATTGATCAAGCTTTCTACTTAAAATCCTGAAACAGTTTGCTTGGTTGAATACCCATATTGTTTTGATATTTTCCTTGCTTATACGTTGTATAGGCACCATCTATATGATGGTAATAAATCTGACAAATCTCTATGGCAGGATAAATGACCAATGGTTGCACTACAAAAATCTCCAGTGTCCAATAACCATTGAACCCCACATCACCGAATCCAGCGGTCACATGCACGAACATTCCGAGCCTGCCAATACTACTTCTGCCTTCTAGCATTGGTACCAGCTTAGCGGTACGCGTATGTTCCACAGTGCGGCCAAGATAAAGTCTACCCGGTTCCAATTTCAAACCAGTTGATGGAATGGTTAACCGAGATACCGCATTGTCGATTTTCATATCAAGTACGGGATTATCATACACTAACAATTCATTATGAAGCCGAAGATTATAACTATTTGGGTTAAGCTGATTAGGGTCATAGGGATCGATAATTATATCCTTTCCCATTCGCTCAGCTATTTCTAAACCACTTAATATCATACTACAGTATTATAATGGATTCAAACTAAAACTAATTCGAGATTTTTCAGTGAGTTTTAAAGCACGATCAGGGTTCTTGTTTAGATTGGGGCTATTTCTTTATCTTCTTAATTTTTGCTGCTATTGCCTGTATTTCTGCAAGAAGCTGTTGTTGTACCTCTAGGTGCTGCTCTGGGGTCAACTCTTGTTGCCCATTATGGTGATGTTCATCATGCTCATGCTCATGATCTGAATGATCATGGTGTGAATGGTCATTATCGTCATCAAAACCAGGTACTTCCACCAGTTGTTTGTTCCATTCTTCAAGTGAACCGCTGATGGCATTTAAATCGTTTGAGTAAGTTTCTACGAACAGGGTATCCTTATTGGCCTTTAACTTGGCCATTTGGTCCAGTGCCAACTTATGTGTGCTAATAGCTTCTTTGTGGATTTCAAAAGCTTTTTGCAGGTTTTCATTCGATTCCTTTTTATCACCACAACTTGACCAAAGGACAATCATCCCTAGCATTAGAATAAGTGATTTTGTTGTATTGGAAAGGAATTTTCGCTGTATCATTTGTGTTTTTGTTTTTAGTGGCTAAAAGAGTTTTACATTATTTATTGATATGCATCTATAGCGATTTTAAGGAACTTTTACAAAATAATGAGTCTAAAAAAGACTCGTTCAAGCTCCTTTCCACAAAGACTTACCTGAAGTGTAGCAAAGAATAATCATCTTAATTTTTTAGTACTTATGTCGCGGAAAGATAAGCGGTACAATCCTAAATGCAACTCAGTCGCATTTAAAAAATTAACTGAAGGTACTACGAAAAGAAGAAGTAAAATGGATTTGTGTGCTTAGTTGTAAAACTAAGGAATACGAAATATGCCCACATTTAGAAACAATCATTTGAAATACTGTTTTTGTGGATAGGCATGGTCTTTAAAAACCGGCCTTTTATTGGATTCAGCAAAAGAGTTGATTACAATTATTAATCCAGTCCCTTTCTGGTCTTTTTTAGTAGTATCGTTAATTGACCTTTTACGGAACCAATTTCTAATCCTATGGATAGGGAATACTTGGCCATGGTAAAGATTTGAAACGACTTACAATCCGCATTCTTCTTACTTCTAATCACATATATGGTCATATCGTCATATGACCATATGATGCTATTACAAAATGGTCATTGCTATATAGCAGTATAGCATTATTCATAACCATAATGCTATCAATATTCAATGGATTATCTATTACTATCAACATATGAAGCGATATATAAAGCATTATATATGGCAATGTAGCATTGAACATTTTGGGAAGTCCATTTTGAATAGCTTTGACTGTTCAACCCAATCCTTTTAAAACCCAATGGTCCTTTTCTCCCTAACCACAACTTTGGGTAAAACTTGTTTCAGAGAAGGTCCAAAGCGTTGCTTTGGACTTTTGTGGTCAGGGGAAGAAAGAAGCCGTTGATAACTACCCTTGATTTGTTGCTTTCAATAAAATCAAATCACCTTAACTTTAAATCAAAAAGTGAACGAATCCCTTTTATTGACCAGCAAGGTTGTCGAATTTAGGAACACTTATCCCGAGTTGATTGCCCAATGGGAAAGTCAAATAGGTTGTGAGAACTGCCATCCCGACCTTTATTTTTGTATGAACTTGGTGGACGATTTTCTTAAGTTGAGGGCATATCTGGCTATGTTGGAGTATCAAATCGGTTTTGCCATTAACGCCCATATCATCCACTCCAATTGGCAAAGGGTGTTTATCGAATCTGGGCACAATTATCATCTTGCCAGGGAACTGGCCAATCATGAAATACAATTGACCTATCAATCCCTGAACATATCTGAGGACATAGCAGAAGACCCAAAAGTTCAGGTATATCATGATATTTTGACAGAATGAAGGCTTGACCTTTTTTTTGTCCTTACATGGAGTATCCAACATGGTCCCTATGCATCCTATTGGGTGCTTTTTTGGGCAAGAAAAAAAGAAAAAATGGCAGACCATGTTTTAAGGGGGAAGTATTCAACTTCTTTGGGTAAATTTATGCCATGTCGGAGACCATACATACCGTTTTGGACCTAACTGGCCCTGTGGGCAAGGAATCCTTCAGGGATACCTTCCGGGATATTGATTTTTCTTCCCCTTCAAACACAGCGGTTCGATTGTCCGAAATACAACTGAGGTCGCTTTTAAGGGTCCTTTTCACCTACGTGCTTCATTATGATGAGGTACAAGAGGAACAAAGGCCCATTTTTATGGAATCCATAAAGGACAACACCAAAGGGATGTTCGATATCCCCCAAACCTTTTGTGCACACTTATTGAACAACATGGACAAGTTGGCAAGCACGCAGTTCGGGGAACTTTTAAAAAAGGGACACAACCTTAACGAGCTGCTTGCCAATGAAGCGGTATTGGATTTTGTTGAAATGGTGCTCGTTGACCCCACTGTTTCCTTTAGGAAATGGGAATACGGACGCTATGCCATGGAACATATGGCCAAGGGACTTTTGGCCGACATGGATTGGGAAGCGGAGCGGAACCGGATCGAAAGGCTAAATATCCCGATGGAAGTATACATGGAAGGTCTGGACAATAGTTTGGACATGTTCGGTACAGGACTGGACGACCATGAAAAAAACCTCTTGCTGCTGCTGTCCAAGAACCGCTTATGGGAACAAAGCTCCTCCTTGATCGAGTATATGCTGGTCGGGGATATAATACAATCGAACCTGGTCGGGCTCAATTTGCGAAAGGAACAATTGGCAATGGCACTTGATAGATCCATTGAACATGAACGTTCAAAGAGCAGGGACAGGGGAGGCCCAAGGTTATGAGCGATATACTTGCCCTATTGCAATACATCAAAAAAATGGATAAGGGCGGTGATACCCTGATAAAAGGGAACACCTATACCCCGGAGCAGATAAAATTTGCCCACCAGCTATTGAGCGATGCCGCCAAAGCGTTTGATGAGGTGAGGAAAAAACCAAGGTTATCGAAAAGACGTGCCTTTATCGTCATCCTCGAGGAACTGTACCACGACCTTCCGGAATATCCAACCGATCTCACCCTCGATAGTATCCATAGACATGCATCACAAAGGTTTGAGTTCACCCAGCACTCGCTGAGGTGGTTCGGTTCGCCCTCCGATATACATCCGAAGGACCCATGCCGGTTCTATGAAAACAACGGGGCGAAAAAGGGTAATTATAAAGTTGCCCTTTCCCATTTGGTAACCTATTCACAAATCTACTTTCAAATTGAAGAGGCCGCCGTTTCCCTGGAAAATACCTACCGGGAAGTTTTGCTCTGCTGACCATAAAACGGTGCAGTCAGATCCATCTGCACCGTTCCCAATTTTTGTTCACGCTTCGCCGTAGGTTAGCCGAAAGTTAACCGGAGGTCACGAAGCAAGTTGTGTTTTTGCAAACAAAAACCCTACGCACTTCGTTTGTAGCTGCCTTGTGATCCCCACAAAATCTATCGAAAATGGGAAGGCCAAGAAAAGAATTGGGCAATCTGAGAATAATCCAGGTCAATGTCAGGATGACCGCTGGTGAATATGTAAAGGTTTCGACCAAAGCGGAAACACTTGGGATATCAGTTGCCGATTATATCCGAAAAATAGGTTCGGGAAAATCCCTACCAAAGAAAAAGGTTAATCCAATGGACCGGGAACTATTTGTACAGTTGAGCCGAATTGGCAACAACATCAATCAACTGACCAAGGTCTATAATTCGGGAGTCCGTGACCCCTTCAATATCAAAGAGCAATTGATAGAGGTCAAAAACCTATTGCAATTCCTAAAATCAAACATCTCCAATAATGATAGGTAAGATTGTCATTGGAAAGGATTTTTATGGGGTTCTGGCCTACAATGAAAAAAAGGTGGAAGAAGGTGTCGGATATGTTATCGATTCCAATATCGGGCATTCCACTTCGGTCAACATGACCAATGAGTTCAATCTGGTAAGACAATTGCGACCCGGATTGGGCAAGGCCGTCTTCCATGTTTCATTGAACCTTCCCTACTCGGACCAATTGAACGATAAAGACTTTGCCTCGTTTGGGTGTGATTATCTGATGAAGATGGGGTTCGACAACAACCAGTTCATCATGTACCGGCACACGGATACAAAGCATGAACATATCCATATCATTGCAAACAGGGTCAGGTATTCCGGTAAGCTTACAAGTGACAGTAATATAAAGAGAAGAAGCAGGGCCGTATTGAACGAGTTGGAACTGAAATATGGACTTACCCAAGTTTTGGGAGTATCCAATTCCAAAAAATCACTTGACCAAAAGGAAATTGAAAAAACTTTGAGGACTGGTGCCGCCCCTACCAAGCTTTTCCTACAAAATCAAATTGGATCAATTATTCTGAAGGCAAGGGACACAAAAGAATTCATCGAGCTTCTTAAAGCGGACAAGATCTCCCCAAGATTCAATGTAAGCAAGACCACAGGTAGGGTCTCGGGAATATCATTTAACCATCAGGGAATAATATACAAGGGAAGCACCCTAGGCAAACAATATTCATGGAACAGTATCAAAAAGCATATCGATTATGAGCAAGACAGAGACAGTACAATTGTTTTTAAGAATAACAATCCAATTGGAGCAGTTGCAGAAACTGTTAGAGCAATCGGGAATGGACCGCAAAGAGCTGTTGAGTTGCCAGCAGGAAATGTTGAAGGGCCTGAAAATGCTCATGAAAAACCAGAGTACCATGTGGGAAAGGATAAAGGAATTGGATGGGTAGCCCCATTGGTAGAGGAAAACCCATGGAACGCTTTCAAGTTGGAGCTTGAAGAATCGGATAGGTTCAGGCGAAAGAAGCGAAGGAAAAAGAAAGGTTTGGGACGCTGAAATTGAAGGTAATGGAAAAGAACGGTGAACTATTGGCAACAGGATTATCCAAATCAGAAATCCAGGTATTGGAAATGATTCGGGACAGGAAGTATATATCCATCAAATTGGTCATCAAAAACGGGGAGGTCGATACCATTGAAGGGTTGGAACGATTGGATACGAGAGAGCGTATCGTGGACTTGCTCAAACAGCATGATTTTCAAAATCTGGAAATCAAACAGAGTAATGGGAAAATCGTCTGTGTAAACAGGATATTCAAGAAAAAAATCAATCCCCCTTCAAATACCAAAAGTTGTTAACAAACAGCTCATAATTAGGGGATAAAACAGTGGTCCCATAAGGGATATGATCAATTAAAAAAGGTAAATTAAAGCCTGCTTTTACAAATACGGTAGCGACCCAAAGACATAGGAACTGCTGACATTTATGGGAAATGTCAAACCCAACAATTGAGCTAAAGCAGAAAAAAAGAACATTCAACAGTACATGGCTCAAATCGTATGAAGGTTTTGAAGGGTATTCTGAGGAAGATGCGGAGGAAATCGTAAAACAACTTCAAAAACTGGCCAATATCGTCTGCGACCATGTCCAAAAAACAAGCACATGAACCTAGAGGTATTCGGTCAATTTGCCAAAAAGGAAAAGGGAAGGGTCATAGGAAAGAACAATACGGCCGTTATCTATACCCGTGTCTCCAGTAAAGAGCAATTTGATAACAATGCCAGTCTGACCACACAACTCAAGTATTGTCAGGAGTATGCACTCCGTAAAGAATTGGATGTATTGGAATATTTTGGGGGAACCTATGAATCCGCTAAGAGCGATGAACGCAGGGAGTTTCAACGGATGTTGCACTATGTAAAAAGGAGAAAGAACATCGGTTATATCATCGTCTATTCCTATGACAGGTTTTCAAGAACGGGCGCGAACGGAGCCTATATCAGTGAGCAACTTAAAAAGCAAGGAATTGCTGTGATTTCGGCCACACAGGAAATTGATGTGACCACAAGTGCGGGTACGTTCCAGGAAAATCTGTACCACATGTTCTCCCACTTTGACAACCAAGTACGCAGGGACAAGTCCATAACGGGAATGCGGGAAAAGCTGCGAAGGGGCTATTGGACAGGTGCCTATCCATTTGGATATACCAATACAAATCCGGGAAAAGGAAAGACACCAAATTTCGTAATAACCGAGGAAGGGAGATTATTGAAACAGGCTTTTTTATGGAAGGCCAATTCCAATATGTCCCATGTCGAAATTGCGGAACGCCTTAAAGAAAAAGGCCTGGACATAAAGGCAAAAAGACTCACCGACCTATTTAGAAATCCCTTCTATTGCGGGCTTATCGTCAATAGCCTGATCCCTGGAGAGGTTGTACAGGGAAAACACGAGCCTCTGATATCAAAAGAAGTCTTTCTAAAGATCCACAATTTGCTCCATGCAGGTGAACCCCCAAAGAAATATTCGTTCGATGATGAAAACCTTCCATTGAAAATGTTCGTCAGATCCTCGGTCTGTGGAACGCCCTATACTGGCTATATCGTTAAGGCAAAGGGCCTGTACTATTACAAGAACAGGCGCAAGGGCAGCAAAGAAAACAGGAGTGCCAAAAAGCTCCATAAAGAGTTTTTAAGCCTATTGGACAGCTACACAATAGCCGACAAAAAGTATATCGCACCCTTGACCGATATAATTCACGACACCTTGATCGATAAGAATCAAGAAGCCCTGGAAGACCAAAAGCGATTGGCCAAAGAACTTGAACAGGTCAATGAACGGATAAACACTTTGGAAAGAAGATATGTCGTGCTGAACGAAATTACAAAGTCCCAGTACGACCTTTTCATGCCGGAACTAAAGACCGAACAAAGGGAGCTGGAGGTAAAAATGGAAAACAGCGGAATAAATAGTTCGAACCTCAAAAAGTCCGTAAAATTGGCACTTGGTTATGCCTGTAACTTACCGTTATTGTGGAAGTTAGGGGATTTAAATACGAAAAGGGCCATTCAATATATGGTGTTCCCAGATGGGATCGGGTATGACTTCAAAAATAAGCTTGTTCGAACTTTTCGGGTCAATGAGATTTTCGGCGCAATCTCTTCGTTTTCAGGGAGTTTTAAGGATATGGAAAAGGGGAGTTTCCATTCGATTTATGAAAAATCCCCTTTAGTGACCCAGGGAGGATTCGAACCCCCAACCCTCAGAGCCGAAATCTGATATTCTATCCAGTTGAACTACTGGGCCAATTTATTCCTTACAATAGTGGAAATGGTCTTGCCATCGGCTTGTCCAGCCAATTCTTTGGAGACAATGCCCATGACCTTCCCCATATCCTTCATACTCGATGCCCCAATGGCATCTATGGTCTGCACCACCACTTTTTCAATTTCTTCTTCGGTCAATTGCTCTGGCAAAAACTTTTCGATTATTGCGACTTGAGCCAGTTCTGGTTTTGCTAAATCCTCCCTACCTTGCTCATTGAATATGGCAGCACTGTCTTTTCGTTGCTTGACCAGTTTTTGTACCAATTTCACTTCCTCTTCCTCGGAGAGACTTCCCCCCGCTCCTTTTTCCGTCTGGGCCAACAAAATGGCAGATTTAATAGCCCGTAACGCTTCCAAAGCGACCGTGTCCTTGGCTTTCATTGCGGTTTTTAATTCCGTCATCACACTTTCCTGCAGTCCCATAGCTAAAAAATTATTTGGGCTGCGAAGATAAAAAATAAACCCGAAAATAAGTGACTATTTTCGGGTCTAAACGATCCATTAAAATGGAAACAAACTAAACACTACTAATCAACATTATCGTGTAAAAATGAGTTGTTGGAACGCAATTGAATCTCATCATTGCTGTCCTCCCCCAGGCTCATTCTTGAAACCTTTTGTTCTTTGGGATTTTCATCCAAATTTACCCCCTGCCTTTTGTATGCAGGTTCCTTCTCTATATCATCCACACTTTTTCTATTGTTCTTAAAGGTGTAGTTGAAGTTTTTAAGTTTTCGCTTGCGCTCTTCGGCACGCTCTTTTAGTAAATCACCTATAGAGCTATTCACAGGATCTACATGACCGTCAAAACCGTGTTCATTTTTCGTTACCGCCTGGGTTTTAATGGTTTTCTTTTCAAAAATCAGCTCATTTTCCACCAACTTTGGTTCGTGCGTTTCAGCTACGGAACGGGCACCTGTTAACTGCGTTTCCAATTCCATATATTCTTCTAGATTATACCTTGTTTCACCGTTCAAATTATAATCCAAAACCGGGTTTACTTCAACAAATTCGTTGACTTCCATATTCGTAACTTCTGGATCTAAGTCAAAGGTGATGGTATTTTTAGAAGCACTATCTTCCTTCAATTCATTGATGGGCATATCAAAGGTCAAGGCGAACTGGTCTTCCTCATTCTCTTGGGGTGCAACCACCTCCTCTCCAATGACCTCCATCTTATTGATGACATCCTTGGACTCAATAATGATAAAATCGTTATCTGTGGTGGTGGCAATCACCTCTTGCACGGGTTCAGGTAGCACCTCATCATAGAAGACATTGAAATTTCGGATATAGCTTGTTGTAGGGATAAGGTCGGATTCCAGTTGCCCGTTTTCCTCTTCCAGCACATGCTTGATAATCGGTTCATCAAAGCTGGACTTCCCCACAGCAGTACTTTCTGCGCTCAAATCTTGGACCGCCCGTTGCTCATCTTCGAGGGTATGGATAATTTTTTTGGACTCTGTATTTACAATATCATCTTGTTGGTCAATCGCAAAACCGGTGGCAATTACCGTTACAGCTATGGCATCGCCGAGATTGTCATCTTCTCCAACCCCCATAATGATATTGGCACCGTGACCTGCTTCAATTTGAATGTAGTCATTGATTTCACCAATTTCATCGATGGTAATTTCCTGACCTCCGGAAACGATCAGCAGCAGTACATTTTTAGCTCCGGTAATTTTGTTATCGTTTAGTAAGGGAGAATCCAGCGCTTTGGTAATCGCCTCATTGGCCCTTCCCGAACCGGAAGCTGTTGAAGACCCCATAATTGCCGTTCCACTATCCGATAGAACTGTTTTCGCATCCCTGAGGTCAATGTTTTGTGTGTAGTGATGGGTGATTACTTCGGCAATTCCGCGGGCTGCGGTTGCCAATACTTCATCCGCTTTTGAAAATCCGGCTTTAAACCCAAGATTCCCATACACCTCACGAAGTTTATTGTTGTTAATGACAATCAAAGAATCCACATTGGACCTCAGTTTCTCAATGCCCAATTGCGCTTGTTTGCAGCGCATTGCCCCTTCAAATTGAAAGGGGATGGTTACAATACCTACCGTTAATATGTCCATTTCACGGGCCACTTTGGCAATTACTGGTGCTGCACCTGTACCAGTACCCCCACCCATTCCGGCAGTAATGAACGCCATCTTAGTGGTCGTATCCAGCATTACTTTGAGGTCTTCCATGCTTTCCATGGCGGCCTGTTCCCCAATTTCAGGATTGGCCCCTGCCCCCAGTCCTTCCGTTAGGGAAACCCCCAATTGAATTTTATTGGGTACGGAACTGTTTGCCAACGCCTGGGCATCCGTATTACAGATGACAAAATCGACCCCGTTAATGCCCGCTTGGTACATGTGATTGATGGCATTACTTCCGCCACCACCTACGCCAATCACCTTAATGACGTTGCTTTTATTCTTTGGTAGATCGAATGCTATATTATCAAATTCATTGTTCTTACTCATGGTGCTGTATTATTTGTAGGTTTTTATTCTGTTTATTCTGCGTTATCCAAAAAGTCCTTTAATTTCTCTGACCATTTATCAAAAATGGTTTTTCGTTCCTTCATTTGTGAAGTAATCCCTGTAGACACAGGTTCTTCCCCCGCCAATACCCTTTCGGGTTCATGATGCTCCAACTCTTCCAGTTGGATTTTTTTGTTATCCGATTGCACCGCATTCATTAAAAGTCCAACGGCTGTAGCATATAATGGGCTCGCGATTTCATCGTCGGAATCACCCGCCAAATGCTCATTGGGGTATCCTATTCTGGTATCCATACCTGTGATATACTCCACCAGTTGCTTCAAGTGCTTTAATTGGCTTCCGCCGCCCGTTAGTACTATCCCGGCAATCAATTTTTTCTTTTGTTCTTCATGGCCATAATTCTTTATTTCCACATAAACCTGCTCAATAATTTCAACCACCCTTGCATGAATGATTTTGGAAAGGTTTTTTAATGTGATTTCTTTGGGTTCACGGCCTCGAAGCCCTGGAATGGAAACAATTTCATTGTCCCTGTTCTCTCCTGGCCAAGCTGAACCGAACTTGATTTTCAATAGTTCTGCCTGTTTTTCAATTATGGAACAACCTTCCTTAATATCTTCGGTAATGACATTCCCCCCAAAAGGAATCACTGCGGTATGACGAATGATACCATCCTTGAAAATGGCAAGATCCGTGGTACCTCCTCCTATGTCGATTAAAGCCACGCCCGCTTCTTTCTCTTCCTGACTTAAAACCGCTTCTGCGGATGCCAAAGGCTCTAAAGTGATATTGCCCAAATCAAGACCTGCACTTTTGATGCACCTTCCAATATTTTTGATTGAGGAAACCTGACCTACAACTACATGAAAATTAGCTTCCAGTCGACCTCCGTACATGCCGATGGGCTGCTTTATTTCCGACTGGCCATCCACTCGGTACTCTTGGGGAAGTACATGGATGATCTCTTCCCCGGGAAGCATCACCAATTTATAGACCTGATTGCATAACTTATCCAAATCGTCATCATTGATGACTTCTTCTGCATCCGGTCTCGTAATATAATCGCTGTGCTGCAGGCTTCGAATATGTTGGCCGGCAATACCAACTACAACGGAACCGATTTTTAGCCCAGCATTCAGCTCTGCTTGCTCCACAGCCTGTTGAATGGAGCTAATGGTCTGGGTGATATTATTGACCACCCCCCTGTGTACTCCCAAACTTTTTGATCTGCCTGAGCCCAATACCTCTATTTTGCCGTACTCGTTTTCACGACCTATAATGGCAACAATTTTTGTTGTCCCGATGTCCAGACCTACTGAATACTTACCTTGTTCCATAATTTATATTTTGGTGCACACCACTTGATTATCAAATTCCAAACTCACTGCGGCATAGTTCTCCAAGGTTTTATCCTTGGTAGCTTTTAAATAAAAAGCCATGAAATTCTTGAACTTTTCGTCCAGGTTGTCAATAGTACCTAGATTTACTACAAATTCATCTACCCGCAATTTTAGTTGGTAGTCTCCCTCGTCTTTAATATGAATACCAATAACATTCTTTCTTAAGAACTCATCTTTGTAGATATAGTTCAAAATCACATAGGCATCCTCAAGGCTTTGTCCAGTGATTTTACCTGTTATTATGGGAACACGCGCCGAATGATTTTTTGAAAGAGGCATACGCTTACCTTCGTCATCCAGATAAAATCTGTTGGTTCCTTCAATTCTTCCTATTGGCCTTCTTTGGACGATTTCAGAGATGAGTTCCCCCTGGACGGAAAAATAGACTTGGGCATTCTTTACCATAGGATTGGACTCGATAATCACTTCTATGGAATTCAAAGCTACTTGTTCTTTTTCCCTATTTTTTAGGCTGCCATAATTTTGTATTAACAATTTATTAACCGCTTCTTCCGTCAAATACAAATCGTTGTTTCCCAAGAATTTAATGACAACATCCGTGATCTTTCTATTTTTTCCACGGTAATCGGCAAAACCGTAAAGTCCCATGATGGCCAGAATCAAAACCGATACTTTTATATAATTCCAATTAACTCGCATACGCCAGTGCTTTTTTGATTTTTGGTACCTCTAAACCAATGTCCCCAGCCCCAAGGGTAATTAAGAGGTTTGGTTTGGTAATGCTTATTTCATCGATTACTTCTGATTTATTGACCAATTTCTTTCTGGGATGGTCAATTTTATCCAAAAGCCAGTTCGAAGTAACTCCAGGTATAGGTTCCTCCCGAGCGGGATAGATGTCCAACAGCAAAACGGAATCAAACTTTGCCAAGGATTGGGCAAATTCTTCAGCAAAATCCTTAGTACGACTGAACAGATGAGGTTGAAACACCACCATCTTGAAGGTGTGGGGGTGCATTTCCGAAACGGCGTCAAAAACCGCATTTATTTCCGTAGGATGGTGTGCATAATCGTCAATAAACACGAAATCCCGTTCTTTGAGCTGATAGGAAAACCTCCGCTGTACCCCTTTAAAGGTTTGAAGACCTTTAGCAAGTAAGCCAGGTTCAAATCCGGCCTCCACGGCCATAGCAAATGCCGCCAGTGCATTTAACAGGTTGTGGCGTCCAGGCTTGTTAAAAACCACATCTTTGATTATCCCGAAAGGGCCTTTTATATCAAAAACGTAAGATCCGTCCTTTATAGCTATATTCATGATGTTGTAGGCCGTGGCCTCTTCAATGCCGTAGGTTATACCATTCAATGGTAGCCCTTGGCGTACCAAAAGCTTTCCATCGGTCGCTATTCTTTCCGCAAACGCTATAAACGCGTCCTTAAAATCTGAGGCCGTACCGTAGATATCCAAATGATCGGCATCCATGGAGGTAATACAGGCAACATTGGGGTAAAGCCTTAAAAAGGAACGGTCAAACTCATCGGCTTCAACTACGGAATAGTGGTCCCCTTCAAACACAAAATTGCTATTGAAGTCTTCTGAAATCCCCCCTAAAAAGGCAGTAAAGGAACCCTTTGCTTCTTTTAGTAAGTGAGCCAGAATGCATGATGTCGTTGTCTTTCCATGGGTCCCTGCCACGGCAAAGGCAAAGGTATCCTTGGTAATCAACCCAAGTACCTCGGAACGTTTTTTTACAGCAAAGCCTTGATTTAAAAAATAGTATAGCTCGGAATGACTATCCGGGACTGCCGGGGTATACACCACTAAAGTGCCGTTTACTTCCTTAAACACTCCAGGGACATCCTCCAATTTATCCTGATAGTGGATATCCATGCCCAAGGTTTCCAGTTCTTGGGTCAAAGGGGTTCTTGTTTTGTCATATCCAGCAACGCGCTTCCCTATATGATGGAAATACCGGGCCAAGGCAGACATTCCAATGCCCCCTATTCCAATAAAATATACCCTTTGTATTTCCTTCAGGTTCACTTCAACAATTTTTCTATCTCGTCCACAATATGCTCGGTTGCCTTTGGTAGGGCCAATTTTTGGATATTCTTTGATAGTAGCTCCTGTCTTTCCCTTGAACCAACGAGTTCCTCAAAAACCGATTCAAATTTTATATCCAGTTCTGACTCCTTCACAAGTAAGGCAGCTTCTTCTTTTACCAAGGCCATGGCATTTTTGGTTTGGTGATCCTCGGCCACATTGGGGGAAGGAACAAAGAGTACCGGTTTACCCACAATGCAGAGTTCAGAAACAGAACTTGCCCCAGCCCTGGATATAATGATATCTGCTGCTGCAAAAGCCTTATCCATTTCATTGATAAAAGGAACCACCTTGACCGCTGTAGAGGTATATTTTTGATACTCCTCCTGATATAGCTTTCCGCACTGCCAAATGAGCTGTATTCCCATATTTTGGAAAAAGTTCAACTTATTCTCTATCAATTGATTGATCCTACGGGCCCCCAAACTCCCACCTAAAATGAGCAGCACGGATTTCTTAACATCCAAGCCAAACAACGCTACGCCATCCGCCTTTTCGTTCTTTTTGTTCACTACATCCGCTCGAACCGGATTCCCGGTTTTTATGATTTTCCCCTTTGGGAAGTAGCGTTCCATACCGTCATAGGCCACGCATATCCTTAGGGCCTTATTGGCCAATAGTTTATTGGTTATCCCCGCATAGGAATTTTGCTCCTGCAACACGCAGGGAATCCCTTTTTGCGAAGCAACCCTTAACAACGGACCACTGGCAAAGCCGCCCGTCCCAATGGCCATATCGGGTTGAAATTGGTTCACTATTTTTCTCGCGTTCAACAAACTATGTATCAATTTGATAGGAAACATCAAGTTCTTCCATGTAAGTTTCCGTTGCAGTCCACTTATCCAAAGGCCTTTTATCGTATAACCGGCCTGTGGGACCTTTTCCATTTCCATTTTGTCCTTCGCCCCAACGAACAAAAATTCGGTATCTGGATACCGCCTCTTCATCTCATTGGCGATGGCGATGGCGGGGTAAATATGTCCGCCCGTTCCTCCCCCGGAAAGTATCATCCTATAATTGCCCACTCAGCACTTCCAAAGGGTTGTTATCATCAATCGCTGTGGTATCCGTCTCCACTTGTTTTTTATCACTCGCACTCAGCACAATACCAATCGCCAAACAGGTCATCCAAATGGATGTCCCCCCCATACTTATCAGTGGCAGGGGCTGTCCCGTGGTCGGAAAAAGCTCTACTACCACAGCCATGTTGATAAACGCCTGGAATACGATGGGCAAGCCTACGCCAATGACCAATAGTTTCGCAAATATTGATTTGGCCGAATTGGCCACTACTACAATCCTAAAAAGCAATAACAGATAGAAAAACAATAGGCCTAAACCGCCCACAAGTCCATATTCTTCAATAATGATGGCAAAAATGAAGTCTGAAGTGCTCTGGGACAACAGATTCTTCATTACACTTTTTCCCGCACCTTTTCCCACCAAGCCTCCTTCCGCAACCGCCATTTTGGCATACTCCACTTGTCTTGAAGCATCGGCAGTAGCCCTTTCCGGATAGATAAATGTTTCAATCCTATTTTTCCAGGTCAATGCCCTTTGCGATGGTATTTTATCTGGGGCTGCCAACAAAACTGTAATAAACATGCCGGCTATCAGCATACCCACTCCTACAATGCTGAACAAATATTTTAAGGGGTACCCTCCAAGAAAACAAAGAATCAATACCAAGAATCCCAGAATGGCCGCCGTGGAGAAATTTTCGGGAAGAATCAGCACAATCACCAAAACCGTAGGAACCCATAACGGCAAAATACTATCCCTGAAACTTATGGCCTTGTCCTTGATTTTTGACAGATAGCGTGCAATCCATATCATCAATACAACGGAAGCTAAAGTAGACGTCTGAAAATTGACACCGATAACCGGTATACGAATCCAACGGTTGGCCGTTGCCTCCCCGATTTGGGTTTCAACGGTCAATGTATATGCCAATAATGGAATGACAATGGGCATCGCCATTAACGAAAGTCCTTTAAAGTAATGCATGGGAATTCTATGGACGGCATAAATAATCATAAACCCAAGGAACAATAAAACCCCGTGTTTTACCAAATGACTTATCGTGGTACCTGTATCTTTTACATACACCAAATTGGTGCTGGCACTATACACTGGCAAAAAAGAAAATAGTGCCAATAGGGCAACGATTCCCCAAATGACCTTATCTCCTTTTAAATTCTGCAATACTGCCCTCACTGTTTTTAGAGTTTTCTTATGGCTGCTTTAAATTGGTTTCCCCGGTCCTCATAATTATCAAACAAATCAAAGCTGGCACAGGCGGGCGACAGTAATACCGCGTCACCACGAGAGGCTATTTTGTAGGCAATTTTGACCGCTTCCTCCATGGATGTGGTTTCGACCATAGGTTCTACCACATTTCCGAAGGTCCCAAACAGTTTTGAATTGTCCATTCCCAAACAAATGATGCCTTTTACCTTCTCCCGAACCATTGGCATTAGTTGGGCGTAATCATTACCCTTATCTACACCACCAACAATCCACACAATGGATTTTTTAATGCCATCCAACGCATAGTACGTAGCGTTCACATTGGTGGCCTTTGAATCATTGATGTATTCCACATGGTTGATTTTCAATACTTTCTCCAAACGATGTGGTACTCCCTGAAACGTTTGAATACTTTGCTTGATGGTTTCCTTGCGAACACCTACGAGCATGGACGCCATGCTGGCAGCCATGGCATTTTTTACGTTATGCCGACCGTCTAAGGTTAAAAAGTCTGTACTCATTTCCAGGGTTTTAGATTCTACATTAATTCTTATTGTGTTCTTGTCCAACCAAGCCCCATATTCCTGCTTATTCCGAAGCGAAAATGGAACCAATTTGGATTGAACGGGGTTATTTTTCAGCCAGGCCGTGACCACTTCGTCATCTGCATCATAAATCAAGTAATCACTATGATCCTGATTCATGGTTATCCTAAATTTTGAAGCGATATACTTTTCAAAACGGTACTCATAGCGGTCCAAATGATCTGGGGTGATATTGGTAATAATGGCCACCTTAGGCTTAAAATCGACGATACCGTCCAGTTGAAAACTGCTGATTTCCAAAACATAGTTTTTAAAATCATTTTCAGAAACCATTTTGGCAAAACTGTCTCCAATGTTTCCTGCACATCCAACATCAAATCCTGTTTCCTTTATTAGATGATAGGTCAAACTTGTCGTGGTGGTCTTTCCATTGGTCCCGGTAATCCCGATGAGGGTAGCGTCCGTATATTTTGAAGCAAATTCTATTTCCGATATCATCGGAATGCCCTTTTCCAAAATTTGCCGTACCAAAGGCACTTTATCAGGAATGCCAGGGCTTTTCATGACCACATCGGCATCTGCGATTTTTGAAATGGTATGCTGTGCTTCTTCCCATTCAATCTCAGTATGTTCAAGAACGTTTTTATATTTTTCTTGGATTCTGCCTTTGTCAGAAACAAAAACCTCAAATCCTTTTTGCTTTCCCAGGAGGGCCGTACCTACCCCACTTTCTCCACCTCCAAGAACCACCAAGCGCTTCATCCCTATCGTATCTTCAGCGTAACAATGCTTAAAATGGCCAGTAAAATGCTTATAATCCAAAATCGGGTTACAATCTTACTTTCGTGGTATAGCTTCTTTTGATAATGATGATGCAAAGGGGCCATCAAAAAAATTCGTTTTCCCTCTCCAGATTTTCTCTTGGTATGTTTGAAATAACCCACCTGCAACATCACGGAAATGGATTCGGCAAAGAAGATTCCACATAACAATGGAATCAATAATTCCTTTCGGACCATTATGGCAATGACGGCAATAACCCCACCAATGGTCAGACTTCCCGTATCCCCCATAAATACCTGGGCCGGATAGGCATTGTACCAGAGAAATCCTACTAATCCTCCAACAAAAGCTGCGATGAAAACCACCAATTCGCCCACTCTAGGGATGTAGAAAATGTCCAAATAATCAGAGAACTGGATATTTCCGGAAACCCAAGCAAATATTCCCAAGGTCAACACTATTATCGCTGAGGAACCAGCCGCTAAACCATCAATACCATCCGTAAGGTTGGCCCCATTGGAAACCGCGGTTACAATTAGAATAACTATGGGAATAAAAATCAGCCAAGCATAATCCACAACACCCTCTCCCATCCACGAGATGAATTCTGCATAATCCAACTCATTATTCTTAAAAAATGGAACATTGGTCCTAACGGACTTTACTTCTTGCCCATAAATCTTTTCCACCTCAAAGTCCTGTGTGATGGTCATGGTATCCTTTTCTTTCATGGTTACCATAGGATGGAAATACAAAACGGCACCTACGATAAGTCCCAATGTAATTTGACCCATCACCTTAAAACGGCCCTTAAGTCCCTTTTTATTTTTCCTGAAAATCTTAATGTAGTCGTCAATGAAACCGATAATTCCCATCCAAACCATGGTTATGATGAGCAGTACCACGTAGATATTTTTTAAATCTCCCACCAATAGGACGGGGATCAAGGTAGAAATGATAATAATAATACCCCCCATAGTTGGCGTTCCCGCTTTTTGCTCTTGTCCTTCAAGGCCAAGGTCCCTTATGGTTTCCCCTATTTGTTGTTTCTGAAGGAAAAGAATGACCCTTTTACCATAAACCATTGCGATGAGCAGGGATACTATCACAGCAAAAGCCGCCCTAAAAGTCTGGTATTGAAATAAGGACGCCCCAGGAAACTGGTATTGTTGTTCCAAATATTCAAAAAGATAGTAAAGCATACCCTTTTTATTTGTTCAATTCTTTAAGTGCTGATTTTACTTCCTTGAAATCATCAAATTCCGTTCGAAACCCATTGGTTTCCTGATAGTTTTCATGTCCCTTGCCAGCGACCAAAATGATATCGTTCATTTCAGCCAACTTACAGGCCGTTCTAATGGCCTGCTTTCTATTTTCAATGGCCAGGACCTTTCTGGCATTTTGCGCTTCAACGCCCTGCTCCATTTCCTCTATAATTGTGGAAGGGGGCTCAGAACGAGGGTTATCAGAAGTAAAAATGGCCTGATTGCTCATTTCTGACGCGATATGACCCATAACCGGACGCTTCGACTTGTCACGATCACCACCACACCCCACTACGGTGATGACGTTTTCATTTCCAGTCCTCAATGCATTGATGGTTATCAACACATTTTTTAGTGCATCCGGTGTATGGGCATAATCAACAATTGCCGTAATTTTCTTTTTCGATATGAAGTATTGGAACCGCCCATCCACAGTTTCCAATTCACTTAAAAGTCTTAGGATTTCTAGCTTCTCCAGCCCCAGAATATCGGCCGTGGCATAAATCGCCAACATATTATACGCGTTAAAATCCCCTATAAGCCTAGACCACAGTTCATTGTCATCAATCTTTAACAACTGGCCATTTAACTGTCTTTCCAATATCTGCCCTCTGTAATCTGCGTAGGATTTTAGAGCATATGTTTTTTTTGTAGCCTTGGTATTTTGAAGCATGATCATACCGTTTTTATCATCGGTATTGGTCAAAGCAAACGCTGTTTTTGGCAAACCATCAAACAACAATTTCTTGGTATCCCTATATGCAGCAAACGTCTTATGATAGTCCAAATGGTCATGGGATAAGTTGGTGAAGATGGCCCCTTCAAACTGTAGGCCCTCCGCCCTTTTTTGGTGGATTCCATGGGAACTTACTTCCATGAAACAGAATTCAACCCCTTCTTGGCACATTAAATCCAAAAATCGGTTGATGGTCAGCGAGTCCGGAGTGGTATGCGTAGTCGGGTATTCTTGATCATCGACCAAAATTTTGATAGTGGATATCAATCCCACCTTGTACCCTGCTTTCTTGAAAAGGTTGTACAGTAAAGTTGTTACCGTAGTTTTGCCGTTGGTACCCGTTACCCCTACCAATTTTAGGTTTTTGGAGGGATTGTTATAAAAATTAGCGGCCATGATTGCCAACGCCCTTTGACTATCACCTACCTGCAAATAGGTCACTCCATTGACCCTCATATCCGGGATTACCTCGCAAACCACCGCTTTGGCGCCAGAATTTACCGCTTTTGAAATAAACGTATGACCATCCACTTGGGTCCCGGAAATGGCCACAAAAACATCATCCATGGTCACTTTTCTGGAATCAAAGTGGATTTCATTGACCATGACATTGGTGTCGCCACTCACTGCGGTGAGCCCAACCTTATACAATATGTCCTTTAACAACTTCACGAAAGTTCCAGCACTACTTTTTTTACGTTCTTAATTTCTTCCCCCATCTCAATGGATTGTTTTTTTACCTTTCCATTCCCCTTTACCTCGACTTGAATTCCCATATTTTCAAGGATGGAAATGGCATCCATACCACTCATTCCCTTCAAATCCGGAATACCTAGGTACTCCTTCTGGGCTTCGGCATAGAAGGTGTTATATTTTTCGTCCAATTCCTCATGAATGGAATTTTTCGGTACCACCTCATCCACTACCGGCGAGTTGGAATATATTTTTTGTGCCATTGATTTAAAGACGGGACCGGAAACGTCAGCACCATAGTATCCCACACTCTTATCTGGTTCATGAATGACCACAATGCAGGAATATTTGGGATTATCGGCTGGAAAATACCCCACAAAGGATGAGATATACCCCAATTTATCGGGGTCTTGCGCAACATAATTCTTTTGACATGTCCCCGTTTTGCCCGCCATTGAAAAGTTTTTGGTGTAAAGTCCGCTTCCAGTACCAAACTCCTTTTCTACCACATCCTTTAAAAGTTGCTGGGTCTTTTTTATCGTTTCCCTCGAACAAATGGAGGGATTAACCACTTCCTTTTCAAATCGTTCTATTACTTTGCCCCCCACCCTAGCTTCTTTTAAAAAACGAGGGCGAACCATTTCGCCATCATTGGCAATAGCATTATAAAATGCCAAGGTTTGAATGGGGGTCATCGCCACTTCATACCCATGGGACATCCAAGCCAGTGAAATACCAGACCATCCCTTGTCACCAGGATAACGAAGTACAGGTTGCCCCTCACCAACAATAGGAAGTTCCAAATCTTGGTGAAGCCCCATATTCATCAACCGGTTTACAAACTTTTCAGGATGGTCCTTATAGTTTTCATGAATAATCTTCGCGAAGGCCGTATTGGATGAAACGGCAAAGGCTTCAGAAACGGAAATCTTTCCGTAACCGCCCCATTTTGAATCCTTTACCATACGGTCATATACCCGCCACCTGCCTTTTTCGGTATCCACAACCGTGCTGGTATCAATAACCTTATCTTCCAGGGCGGCTACCAAACTCATCAATTTAAAAGTAGATCCGGGTTCATGGGACTCCCCAACGGCATAGTTGAGCTTTTCATAATACGTTCCTTCTTCGGTCCTGCCTAAATTGGAAATGGCCTTGATCTCCCCGGTCTTAGTTTCCATGACCACCACACATCCATGGTCTGCCTTATATTTCTCCAACTGCCCCAATAGGGCATGGTGGGCAATGTCCTGAATGTTGGTATTGATTGTGGTAACAATATCTTGACCATCTTTAGGTTCCACAATATTGTCCAACCCAACAGGTTTCCATTGGCTTCCAGCACTTTTCTGCTTCAATCGCTTTCCTTCCTGTCCTCGCAGAAAAGATGTCCCAAAAGCTCCATCCAGACCAACACGGGTAAAGTATCCTTTTTCATCTATACGCTCATATCCTATACTTCTTGCTGCCATTTTGCCCAAGGGGTATTCCCGAACTACCTTATGCTTTTCAATGAACCCCCCTTTGTTAGGCCCTAATCTGAACATGGGGAATTTTCGCATTCGGGCATAATCCAAATAGGAAACGTTTCTCGCAATAAGTTTATACCCATTTTTATTGGCCCTGGCCTTTCGTAGTATTTGTCTGTAGTGGGATGAAGGCCTATCAAACAACTTCCCAAGGGAATCACAAAGTGGTGCTATGTTTTCTTCCCAAACCTTGGGTTTTACGGTATTGGCGTCAAATCGAATTTCATATTTTGCCACTGAGGCAGCAAGAAGACTGCCATCATCCGCGTAGATATTCCCTCGGTTCGGTTCAATGGTAAACATTTGTTCCGTTTTCTGAACCGCCTTGGCTTTATAAGTCTCTCCCTTTACCATCTGAATATCCACCAGTTTTACCACCACCGCAATTGCAAAAACAAGCAACCCCCCGGCAACGAGGTACAATCTGTTCATGATATTCTTTTCACTGATGGCCACTATTCCGCTGTTTTTACGATTATTTTTTGGGGAGGCATGGCCGTTGGAACGAGTCCATTATCCGCCACCTCCTGTCTTAAAGTAGATTCCAATCGAATTTGCTGCAGTTCTTGTCGCTTGGCAACAAACTCACTTCGCAGCGCACGCACCTCTTCGGTAAGCGATGAGATTTGGGTGACCTTCTTATCTGCCTGATGACTACTGGAAATCATCAAAGCGGCCAGAAAAGAGGCAAAAAGAAGGAAAAGCCAATTCCTGGGAGCATCTCCGCTAACCAAAAACTTACCTTTTAAGATATCTAGTACCCCGTTTTTCATTTTCTATTAGATTGTTTTGTCACTGCTAACCTAAATCCGCTCAGCGATGCGAAGCTTAGCACTTCGCGCCCTATTGTTCCTTGCTATTTCTTCCTGCGATGGAATTATCAATCTTCCTATCTTCTTTAAAGGCACTTTAATATTTCCATAGAAATCCCTCTCAGCCTGCCCCTCAAATTTTCCATCCCGTACAAATCGTTTCACCAACCGGTCTTCCAAGGAATGATAACTGATAACACTTAACCTTCCGCCCGGCTTCAAAACGATGGGCACCTGCTCCAAAAATTCCTTCAGTACGGCCAACTCCTCATTAACTTCAATCCTTAAAGCCTGATATACTTGTGCTAACGTCTTGTTCTCTTTTCCTCTTGGCAAAAACCTGGAAATGGCCCTCTTCAAATCCCCCGTGGTCCTTAGTTGACTTTTTGATCTTTCAGAAATTATTGCATGGGCCATTCCTTTGGCACTGCGCAATTCCCCGAACGCGAAGAAGACCCTACTCAATTCTTCCTCGGCATATGAATTGATCAAATGCAATGCACTTTTAGAATTCCGTTGGTCCATTCGCATATCAAGTTTTGCCTCAAACCTTGTGGAAAAACCTCTTTCCCCTACATCAAACTGATGGGAAGACACCCCAAAATCTGCTAAGATTCCATCCACTTTTCGAATGCCATAGAACTTTAAAAATCGTTTGAGAAACCTAAAGTTTTCATTGATCAATTGAAATCTATGGTCCCCAATGGTATTGGCAAGCGCATCTTCATCTTGGTCAAAGGCCACCAATCTGCCCTGCCCGCCCAATCTTTTCAATATTTCCTTTGAGTGGCCGCCGCCGCCAAACGTAACATCAACATATACCCCTTCTTCCTTTATATCAAGACCATCGACCGATTCCTTAAGAAGGACCGGATTATGATATTGGCTTGTC
Source organism: Bacteroidota bacterium (assembly GCA_039184365.1). Taxonomy (GTDB): domain Bacteria; phylum Bacteroidota; class Bacteroidia; order Flavobacteriales; family Flavobacteriaceae; genus Croceivirga. The sequence goes on from JBCDBE010000003.1 coordinate 62,326, forward strand.
ATTTTTTCCGAATGCCGATTTCAACATTTTACTATACTCCTCAGGTTTAATATTGTTCACCTCATCATAACGGCTCCTGTCCCAAACCTCAATAATATCTATCGTTGCCGTAAGCACCACTTCTTTACCAATCCCCGCGTAGATGGCCAAATCCTTCGGGATCTGCAAACGACTACTCCCATCTATCTTTACGATCTGTGCTCCTTCAACAAACTTCCGTAACGCATTTACGTTTTCTGGATTAAACTGGTCTTTCTCCCGCAACCCCAACATCATTTCATTGTAACGTGCTTTTGGATATAGCTCCAAACACTTGGAAAAACGCCCATACTTAAGCACAAAACCATCATCCAACAAAGGAATAAGCTGATCCTTCAAACCAGAAGGAATGCTCACCCGGCCCTTGGCATCGGCCTTACAATTGTACGTGCCAATGATGTTGATCATAAGCGTTTTAAAAGAATTCTTGAATCAAATATATACATATCGAGACATTTTACCCCACTTTTTCCCACTATTTTATCCACAGAGCCATTTTTTTACAAAAAATCCCCACTTCATATTTGATTACGAGATAAAAACAGCTTGTCCAATAGCTCGATAACCTTTCTGGACTGGCCCCAATACCCCATTTTACCCAAACTGGTTGTTTTCTGAAATGCCTATATTTGCCGCTGATGCCGAACCAACTTAGATGGAAGACGAAATCATTATTGACGGTAAGTACCGTTACATTGAAATTGGCGAAGGAACGCCCATAATTATTCTACATGGGCTAATGGGAGGGCTAAGTAATTTCCATGGGGTTACTGACCATTTTCCCTCAAAAGGATATCGGGTGTTGGTTCCTGAACTGCCTATCTACGATATGCCAATGCTAAAGACCACGGTAAAGAATTTTGCTAAATTTCTCGAGGAGTTTATTGAATATAAAAAGCTTGAAAAGGTCATTCTTTTAGGAAACTCCTTAGGAGGGCATATCGGTTTGCTCCATACCAAAATGTTCCCAGAAAAAGTAAAGGCATTGGTCATCACGGGAAGCTCTGGTCTTTATGAAAGCGCTATGGGGGATGGTTATCCCAAGCGTGGGGACTATGAATTTATAAGGAAAAAAGCCGAGGACGTATTTTATGATCCCAAAGTGGCTACCAAAAAAATTGTGGATGAGGTTTTTGCCACGGTTAACGATCGTATGAAATTGGTGAAAACCCTAGCCATTGCAAAAAGTGCCATTCGCCATAACATGTCCAAGGACCTGCCCAATATGCAAACTCCTACCTGTATTATTTGGGGAAAACAGGATAATGTGACGCCTCCCAATGTGGCCGAGGAGTTTCACGAACTGTTGCCAGATTCCGATTTGTTCTGGATCGACAAATGTGGCCATGCCCCCATGATGGAACATCCAGAGGAGTTCAATCGAATATTGGATGCTTGGCTGGAGAAAAGAGGGTTCTGATTTTAGATTTGTGTTTTTAGGCAATGCTTTCTATTAACAAGTATTCACTAATTTGTTGTTATGGAGATTCCGAATGAAATAATTTCCCTTTTGACCACTTTTGTTCTCATAACCCTATTTTTTCTAATAGTTTTCCGCTATAGAAAAAACAAAGCCGTGAGGGATTCAAAAAAGAGCTAGTTTTTGGCTTACTAAGGCATAATTGGTACTCAGTGTTTTTGGTCAAAGTGACCAATCAGAAAACAAGTCTTATATCTTTGTTCCTGTTTCTTAATCAAGATTGACGTTGTTCATCTTGTAATCGGCATCAAATACCTATGAAAATTACTTCCGCTGAGTTTGTTATGAGCAATTCCGAGGTGGCCAAATGCCCCAAGGAACCCCTTCCGGAATATGCCTTTATAGGACGCTCCAATGTTGGGAAGTCCTCCCTCATCAATATGTTGGTGGATCATAAGAACCTCGCAAAGACTTCAGGGAGACCTGGAAAAACACAGCTCATTAATCACTTTAAGATCAACAACAGCTGGTTTTTGGTCGATTTGCCAGGATATGGATACGCCCGTGTTTCCAAAAAGGACAAAAAGACCTTTCAGAAGTACATCACCGACTATTTTTTAAAACGAAAACAGTTGGTCAGTGGTTTTGTACTGGTGGATATCAGACATGAACCACAGCCCATCGATTTGGAATTTATGGAATGGTTGGGAACCCATGGCATTCCTTTCAGCATCGTTTTCACCAAAGCCGATAAGTTAAAAAAGGGCGCTATCCAAAACCATGTGGATGCCTATTTGAAAAAGCTTTTGGAGGCCTTATGGGAAGAAGCCCCCCCTCACTTTGTGACCTCGTCCACACAATATGTAGGTCGTGACAAACTTCTCGGGTATATTGATGAAATCAATAAAGAAGTCACACAAGCATAACCATGGATGTGGTAAAAACGTACCATACCGTAAATCGGGAAGATGCCAATGCCAGTTTTGGTATCTCCCGAATGGAGGATATTTTTGAAAAGAGAAACGGGGAGGTGGATCAGCCCCATCGTCACGATTTTTTTACCATCCTTTTTGTAAAAACTGGAAAAGGACAACATCATATTGATTTTAATTCTTACCAACTGGATGAAAATCAAGTTTATTTTATAAGTCCAGGACAAGTACACCAACTTGTGGAACACCAAAAATCCATTGGATATTCCCTTGTCTTTTCCGAAGAGTTTCTTGCACTGAACCAAATATCGGTCAGTTTTATCGAAGACATCAACTTATTCCATGATATTGGGGCTTCACCACCATTGGACGTAGCAGTTGTTGCGTCACAAACCTTACGTTCTTATGCAGAGCAGATGATTGCCCACTTCCAATCCACTTCGAAGTATAAATTTGAGGCTATTGGAGCACTGCTCAAACTCTTCTTAATTCAATGCCACACCTTGTGTTCTTTGAATGATTTGGATCTTCAAACCCAAGAGACCGGTGGAAATCTTGTACGTAATTTCAAAAAATTACTGCATTCTAAGTACAAAGCATGGCATCAGACCCAAACGTATGCCGAAGCACTCAACATTAGCCCTGATCATCTGAATCGTGTTGTCAAATCGTTGACCGGCAAAACTCCGAAAGCACACTTGCAAAGTCGAATTACTACTGCGGCAAAACGACTCCTGTACTTTACGGAACTTTCCAACAAAGAGATCGCCTATGAATTGGGGTTTTCTGAACCTGCCAATTTTAGCGCTTTTTTTAAAAAATGTACGGGGGTTTCACCTTCGTCATTTAAGAGACCCTTGTAATATCGTATTTTCATAAGCCCTTCCTGTTTTTTCATATTCCGTATTCCTTATTACTGACCGAAATTTGTGGTGAACAAAAATGATATTCCTATGAAAACAGTACTACATAAAGCAGATACACGAGGCTATGCCAACCATGGTTGGCTAAAAAGTCATCACAGCTTCAGTTTTGCAGGCTATCAGAACCCAGAGCGCAACCATTTTGGGGTTTTGCGTGTTCTTAATGACGATCAGGTTTCTGAGGCAAGGGGATTTGGCACCCATCCCCATGACAATATGGAAATTGTTTCCATTCCCTTGGAAGGTGATTTAGAACACAAGGATAGCATGGGCAACACCACGGTAATCCGTGAAGGCGATGTACAGGTAATGAGTGCAGGAACGGGCATTTACCATAGCGAATACAACAAAAATGCGGATAGGCCGGTGAAGTTTCTTCAGATTTGGGTATTCCCGAATAAAAGAAACGTTGCACCCCGTTATGATCAAATCTCCATACGCGATATTGAAAAAGAAAATGCCTTTTATCAAGTACTTTCCCCCAATACGGATGATGATGGCGTTTGGGCGCACCAAGATGCTTGGTTCCACTTGGGAAAATTTGACGAGGGATCTTCGGCCACCTACCACATAAAAAAGGAAGGCAATGGGGTATATGCCTTTGTCTTGGAGGGTGAAGCGGAAATCAATGGGCAGCCATTATCAAAACGCGATGGACTTGGTGTCTGGGATACGGACAAACTTGAATTTAAGTCAACCTCCGATAGCAGAATCCTACTGATGGAAGTGCCTATGAAATTACCAAGGACTGGAGGATAACCTTCAAAAACATTGCAAATCCAGAGCAATTCCCAGATTGTTAATAAAGCAATTGGGGAATTGCTTTTTGAGTATTCATGCAACATCAGTTTCGAAATGCTTAAATTTCGTTCCAAATGAGTGTTTCGAATACCCTAATTATAGTTTTGCTTGCGCTTGGGGCAGGCCAAGGCATTATCTACGGCAGTATTCTTTTGCGCAGCACTAGCAATATATTGGCCAATCGTATTTTGGCCACCATACTGTTCTTCCTGTCCTATCGATTGGTGGTACAAATCCTGCGCCTGTTCGGTTTAGGTCATTATGACGGATGGTACTATGTGATGCTCGATTTTAGTTGGATCCACGGACCGCTGCTTTACTTCTACGTGAAATCACATCTCAATCCGAACTTTACATTCAAACGACGGGACTTACTGCATTTCATTCCTTTTGGGATCCAGGTATCGTTCAGCATTTTTGTAAGGCTACAAAATCTCTATTGGGATGGAAGTCGGGAAAGTCTTTCTTGGTTGGGGTATTGGGGCTACGTGGTATGGATGAACCTGTGCACCATCTATTTTGTAGCCAGTGTTATGATCATCATATACACGACCAAATCGCAAAGCTTATTACAAAATCAATTTGAGGAAAAAACATTTTCAGAGGAACGGTTGCATTGGCTCAAGCGGGTACTTTTGGCCTTTAAAATCTATTTTTCACTGGTCTTGATTATTTTGGTGGTTGACCTTATTGTAACGGGCAGTGCAAATTTTATGGATTATTTCTATTTCAAAAAGTTTTACTACTACCCCTTTTTTATTGGTATTTCCGGATTGACCTATTGGTTGGGATTGGAAGGGTATAAACGAAAAGACCTCAAGCGAAAAATGACAAAGCCCAGGCTTACCCCCATGGAACAAAGGCAACTGGAAACCATAGCCCATAGGCTACAAGAAGCCATGGCGGAAAAAAAGTGGTTCAAAGACTCGGAACTGACCCTTACGGAATTGGCCAACCGAATAGAAGTTAAACCCTATTTGCTCACCAAGTGCCTGAATACGGTTGTGGACCAAAAATTTGCAGATTATATCAATCTATTACGGGTTGAAGAACTTCGGAATTTGCTGAAACAGCCAGAAAATAAAAAGTTCACGCTGTTAAGTTTGGCATATGAGTCCGGATTCAATTCAAAGTCCTCCTTCAACCGTGCCGTAAAAAAACACCTTGGGATCTCTCCGAATCAATTAAGGGAAGAACCATAGGGTTCATTTTTAGAATTGACACCTCCGCTGCTTTGACAATAGGTTTCAATTTTAAAATTGGGGCGCACCAATCTCCCATTCGCGCTAGGTTTGGGCAAAACAAAATTTTAATCATGGAAAAAAACGTTTTCAACTTCGTATGGATGGCGTTGGTCACCCTTTCGATAACTGCACAAGCAACGCCCAAAATAGACCCTCAGGTATTAGTGGGTGAATGGAAGCTCGATATGAGCCCTCAAAACAAATCGGACAACAACTTTGCCATGATGCGCATCACCAGCGTGGCCAATCAAAAACTCAAAGGCACCTTTTATCGGGAGGGCGTTTCACTAAAAAATGGGCAACTCAACACACAAATGGGAACCATTTACGGTGCCCTCACCTCAGGCGACAATTCCGGCTCCTACAACACCAGTTTTTATTATGATAATGGTAAACTTTTTGGGACGACACATGCCATAGAACGTGGCTTTCTAGCGGTTTGGGTTGCGGAAAGAGCAGATTGAACCACTCTTTGGAAACTATCCTTTCAAAAATTGGAGGGATAGGTTTTCCATTGGCCCAACTCCATATCAAGCCCGTTCCTTTACTAACGCAATTAGTTCATGAGCAGTTTTGAGCTGGTTGAGTTCTTTGGTGGCAATCAACACTTCCAACCCATTTTCACTTTCCGAAAGGACAATCGGAAAGGTAAATTTATATCCAAACTTGCTTTTATAAGTTGCTGCAAATTCATCTTTATGCAAAAAGACCATTGGATACCGGCTTTCTTTTCGAAAGCGTTTCCAGGTTTTGTTTTCAGAAATTGCGCCAAAGGTGATGTCGCAGAGTTTACAATCATAGGTTTGTGGACTAAATATCTTGCGCATGCTATCCAATAGCGCATTTCGGGAACCTGAATTGGCATTGTAGATAAAAAGCAACTTTTGTGGGGTCTTTTCCATGGGTACTAAAAATAACGGATAATTGTAACCATTTTTAATTTTGATTGTCCTTAATTAGACAAAAATATTCCAAATGAAAAGTTCCCTGACGCTACTTACGGCCGTCATCCTATTCATTACCTGTGCTCCTAAAGACAAGCAAAAACCTGTAAAAAGCAATGAGGTATTTACCATCGAACTACAACAGCTAAAGGAGTATTTTCACATCCCTGGGCTTGCCGTATTGGTCCAAAAAGGGGATTCCGTGCTTTACGAAGACTACATGGGATATGCCAATATGGAGAATAAAATCAAAGTAGAGGCAACCACTGAATTCCCTATTGCTTCCATTACCAAAATGTTTGCAGGTGTCGCTCTAATGAAGCTGATGGAAGAAGGCAACCTTTCGTTGGAGGACCCCATTGACAACTACTTGACCCATGCTACCTTCGGAGATTCCATCAAGGTAAAACATATTTTATCACATACTTCTCAAGGGCAAGTAGGTCAGCACTTCTATTACAGCTATCGTTTTGGGGCTTTGACCCCCGTTATTGCAAAAGCTTCCAACACTTCTTTTGAAGCGTACATTGAAAATGAGGTTTTCCGGCCCTTGGGATTAACCTCCACGTATATGTTCAGTGATTCCAGCTCAGTAAATCCGAGTACCGCCCAGCCCTACAATTTTGATGCTAATATAGTTCCTGGCATTATGGAATTTGGCGCCTCGGCTTCCGCGGGAATTGTCAGCACTGCCCGGAATATGGCCGCTTTTAGCAAGGCGTTGGAGAACAATAGCCTAATTACGCCTGCTTCAAAACACCTGATGTACGTCCCTTTTATCCCTTCTTCACCCTATGGCCTTGGAATTTTTACGCAAGAGATAGCGAACAAAAACATCGTCTGGGCCTATGGGCAGTACGATTCGTATTCCAGTCTGCTGTTAAAAGTACCGGAAGACGAATTGACCCTGGTCCTCTTGGCCAACAACAACCTATTGAGTGATCCGGCGCGTTTGATCAATGGGGATGTCTCTTCCTCGCTGTTCGCTATGAGCTTTTTAAAGAATTACGTATTGGAGCAGGAGGAGGTGCCCTTATTTGAATCAGCAGAGACCTTATCAAAAAACACTTCCGAATTTCATCGAAAAAAAATCATGGCCGAAGCACTGGCTGCCAGTTTTATGGCGCGCTTTGATGATAAAGCCTTGGAAAAAAGCAAACAGTTGCTCAGAACATTCTTTACTTTATATCCAGATTATTTGGAACATGCCAACCTCAACCTATTGCATACCCTTACCTTTATTAAAAATGTCCATTTTCATAAGGATTTAGGATCATTTGAGGCCTTCGACCCTCAAATTGAGGCCATTTCAAAAAAACTATTGGAGGAAGATATGGACAATCCCTACGTCAATGTCTATATGGGAGCGTACTTTGACCAAAAAGGAGATTTGGAAAAGGCCAAAGTACATTATGAGAACATTATCCATTCCAAAAACTTTTCCCCTTTTTGGTACACAGCCGAAGCCAAAAACTGGTTGGCTCAGAACAACTAGCTGGAAATTGGACAGCTTAATTGAATAGGACATGAAGCCCATGGGGCGATAATGTATTGCCACTATCAACCTCTTTAACTAGCTGCATTACATCATATGCATTACATGCACTTTGTACCTTAGGCCTATGTGGTCCTTTATTTTTTCCTCATCGTACTAAATTGTTACATATGTTAAGATATTTGGGAGATTGGTGATAAGGAATGGTTCGCAAGTTAATGACCTTTATCAAACGATTAAATACGTTTAAACCAACTTGTAGAATAAGCAATTATGAAATTGAAATTACTTTTTTTCCTTATGGTGGCCTTGATGATCTGTTGCCAACCAAATAAGAAAGCATCTTTTGCAATTCCTGACGGAAAGGTGGGTTTGATCGGCTACGGCTCCTTGACTTCCAGCGAACAAATGGCGGCCCAATTGGGAAAAACGTACACCGGGGGTGTAGAAGTTATCCATCTAGAAGGTTTTCAGAGAACATGGACAGCTACCACCCCAAATAAATTGAAGTTTCCACCTGCCGGTTTTTTGTTGGAGTGTTTACATGCGGGAAATTCCATAGTTCCGAAGAAGTTATCCGCACTTAATATCCGTAAGAATGATTCTGTTGCCATCAACTGTTGCCTTTTTATAGTTGATGAAGATGACCTTGAACCCATCGATAAGACCGAAAAGGGTTATGTGAGAATTGAGGTCACTGACAAAATCAGGGAATTTAATGTTTTGAATGGAAAGGTTTGGGCCTACCAGGCCATGCCAGAATTTACAGAAACCCCAAAGACCAATGAGCCTGAAGATTATACCGTGGCAAAACTGTACCTCAACTTTTTAGAGGATGGATTTTCAGAATTAGGGGATTCTTACAGGAAAGAGTTTTATGAAACGACCTTACCCATACCACAACAAATTGTGCTGGATTGCAACATGGTAACGCCACATGGTCCCGAAGATGCCGTAGAAGATTAAAAGATAATTTTTAATGTCAAAAGCAGTGCTGTAATCCTTTTAACAGTAAATGATTACAACACGCTTATAAAATCAATACAAAATGGAAAATCAAACCACAACGGAATTACGGTATGGGGGTATCCTATTAAGTCTAGGCGCATTAATTACAATCATCAGTATACTGCTAGAAGTGAATGCAGGTTGGGCATCACTATTCATCGAAATCAAAAGAACCAATTATGAAGCCGGTAAATTCTTGTTCGAAAACTGGAGCGAAATGAATGTGATTTGGACCTGGGCCCTAATTGGCAACGTGTTTTTTACGATCGCTTCGGTTTTATTGATGAAGAATTCCTTGAAGATCGGGTGGTTTCCTTCAAGCCTATTTTGGTCCATATTCTTTATTGGAAGTCTGTTACTTGTCCTTTCGTTTGGCATTAGCCTCGGAAGTTATTACGATGCACTAAACGTTCTAGATGGTTATCCCCATGTATTCGACACTATACGGGGTATCGCCCTATATCTCTTTAATTATGGGGCTTTATTTCAATTAAGTGTTTTGGTCATCTATTTCCAGCAGGGTTTAAGCAATGAGGGGATTGTACCAAGATTGTCCGCAATGATACCTACAGTGTTATTGATGGGCTCTTTTGTCTTGGTTGCTACCGGTGTCGTTTCATTCGGAGTTTTGGCAATTGCATGTTTCCTTGTACCATTCCTCTTGGGACTATTTTATGTAAGAAGAACCCCCCCTGAAGCATTGTAAAGAAACTATACTTAAGATAAACGGAGGGAAATATTACTCGTCGACCAGCGATAATTCAGCCATTTCTTTAGGGTTCAATGCCAATGAAGCATTTTGACCATTGCTTATCCAAGTTAAGTTAGTCAAAGCAAGTACGGAAGGAATATTGCTAATATGATTATCTTGGGATTATGAATTTCCTGATATTATTAGTGGCCCATTGGGTCGGGGATTATGTGTTACAGACCTCCCCTATGGCAACAAAAAAGCATAAAAGCCTAAAATGGTTGTTGCTCCATGTCCTTACCTACACTGTTGTACTACTCGGCCTGTCCCAATTTGTATTTTCTTGGCAAGTCGGGTTGGGCTATGCCGTTTTTAACGGTGCCCTCCATTTGACTACGGATTTTTTTACGAGCAAGCTCGCGGCCAAATTTCAAGAAAATCCGCGGGTGTTCTATCCCGTTTTAGGCTTTGACCAATTAATTCATATCTCCTGTCTCTACTGGACCTTTATCAATTCTGATATCTTGGCGCTTTAGTTCATCTGAACACTAACTTTTTTAGGTATCACGGACAACATGTTTGGAAATACGAACTTCTTTTTTATATTTGTAGTGTACTAGTTATCTAATACACTAGATATGATAACCATCAAAGACTTAGAATTCGGGTATTCCAAAGGGCAAAACGTCCTTAACGGTGTGTCCCTATGTTTTGAATCCGGAAACATTTATGGGCTTTTTGGAAAAAACGGAGAGGGAAAAACTTCATTGATGAAAATCATGTCCGGTTTATTATATCCCAAACGTGGCGTTTACACCCTGGACGGTATGTCGGTCTTTGCAAGAAAGGCCCACTGGTTGCAACACCTATTTTTGGTCCCTGAGGATTTTGAGCTTCCCAACATCCCAATATCCAGTTATCAAAACATCAATGCCCCCTTTTATTCCAACTTTTCCAAAAGTCAGTTCCAAGAATTGATCCAAGAGTTTGGGCTTCTGCCCCATCTCAATATAGGTACGCTTTCCTTTGGGCAACGAAAAAAGGTATTGATTGCCTTCGCACTTTCTACGAACACACAATTCCTTTTCATGGACGAACCCACCAACGGACTGGATATTCCATCAAAAAGTCAATTCAGAAGGGTCATGGCTTCTGTTGCTACCAATAACAAGTGCATTATCATTTCCACCCATCAAGTACGTGATCTCTACAGCTTGATCAATCATGTTATGGTCCTTGACCATGCCAAGGTAGTATTTGACCAATCGCTAGCTGCAGTTGCCGACAAATTATGGTTTGGCAAAGCAAACAACGAACGTAGAGAAGGGGCGCTGTTTTCGGAAACCGGTTTGGGGGGAAAATCCATTCTTCCGAAAAAGGGTTTAGAAGAGACCGAAGTGGATCTTGAATTGTTGTTTCAAGGTATTTTAAGTGCGCCTCATCAAATCAATGCTATTTTAAAAGCTGGTTCATATGGAATCTAATGTAAGTCTACATCGCGTGTGGAGTCATATTAAAAGGGACATCATCCTTTTAAAAAGTATCCTTTTGACCACTTTGGCCATCTGTGCCGTGCTGTTGTTTGCGGTGGTTCAACTCAACCTATTCTGGAATAAAGCGATGTCAAGTGACGTATTTTTTAGCGTCTTAAGTTTCCTTTATATCATTTCTGGTATAGTACTCTCCTTTTCCTACTTCAGGGAGTTCCACAATGATAAATCCAGTGCCCTTTACCTTACCTTGCCGCTCTCCTCCGAAGAACGGCTTATTTCAATTTGGTTGTCCACTACCCTTGGTCATACCCTAGTTTTTCTTATCCTTGGAATAGTTTTTGGTGGCTTTTCCATCTTTTTTGGAAGTGTCCTCTTTGGTGCAGATTTCCATTTTGTCAACCTATCACCAGCTAGCTATTGGAAAATGATCAAGACGTATGTATTCCTTTTGCCCGTTTTCTTGTTCGGTGCCGCCACCTTCAAAAAGAACAGAAGGGCAAAGACCTTGCTGTTGGTGGCAATCACAGTTTTATGCCTTGTCTTTTTTAATATGTTCCTCTTTGGCATCTTCAATTACGGAATGGATGTTTTTGATCGGAACGGATTGGGATCCAAAGGCTTTGATTTGGCCCAAAAGGATTTTTCCGGATTTGGAAAGTTCATTTTTATGACCGTTTTAGGACCTGGAATGTTGTTGGCCACCTATTTTAAAATACGGGAAAAAGAAGGGTAGTATGGACTTTGACGGCAGTAAACCCATATACCTTCAAATCGTAGATTTTTTCTATGAAAACATCCTTATTCGGGAATGGCAAGAAGGGGAACGTATTCCCTCCGTAAGGGAAATCGCAGTGCTGGTTGAAGTGAACCCCAATACGGCCATACGGGCCTTTAATTACCTACAGGAAATGGAAATTATATACAACAAAAGGGGAATCGGATACTTTGTTGCCGAAGACGGGCACCAAAAGGTCCTATCTATAAGAAGAAATGAGTTCAAGGAAGTGGTTCTTCCTGATGTATTTAAAAAAATGAGGTTGCTTGATGTCACTTTTGAAGAAGTCAAAAGCCTCTATGAACAAAATTTGGATGAAGACAAGTAATCTTATTGCAGGTATTGGAGCAGCCGTACTATTTATCATGTCACTATTCTTTCAGGGCAGGGTCCATTATTACATCAAGAAAGAAAAAGCGACCGGTTATGGGGCATTTGAATCACAGTCTAGGGAAATAACGCATTTTGATCATCTACAGGTTGGTAAAAAAATCAAGGTCATCTTTTCCCAAGATTCCACAACAAGCTTACGTGTCCGGGGACCTAAGGAACTCTTGGATTCCATTAAAACCCATGTAATCCAAAATCAACTACGGATAAGCTTAGGCTCAGGAATCAGAACCAGGGACACGATAAAAGTCTTTGTCCATACGACCACCCTAAAGGAATTGGAATTGGTTGGGGGGTATTTTGAAAATAAGGGAATGCTCAAGGCCGATGAATTTCACTTAAAAATGAACAAAGACAGTGATTGTAACCTCAACCTTGCCGCGCAAACCCTTAAGGTGGATATGGCCAAAGGTTCAGGGCTGGATTTAAAAGGAAAAACAGAATACATCATTTTCATCAATCAATAACCATCAATTCAATCAATTTTCATCAATCAAAAAACGAACATCATGAAAAACACAAAACAATTGGGAAGGACCATTGGCCTCTTAATGCTTGGCATTATCCTAGTAGGTATTCCCTCCACACTTTTTAGAGGTATTTCTACCTCATTGGCCAAAAACCCCGATTTTTTGACCATCGTCTTTGAAAAAAGTCAAGAAATGCGGTTGACTATTCTATTCGATATGATAGCCTCAGGATTATGGTTGGTGGTAGGGGGGATTATGTTGCAACACATCAAGACCTACAGCAAGCCGATAGCTTATATTTTTTTAGGGCTGCTTACGGTTTTTTTGGCCACTATAGTTTTTGGGGATATCAGCCACCTATCGCTAATCTCATTGGCGGAGCATAATTCGCTGTCCGAAACACTGAACAACAATCTGTTCAACGCTTTGGGGCTTATCAAGGTCAAAGATTATATCTGGTCCCATCTCCTATCCTTGATCCTTTATTCCTCGGCCAATTTTTTACTATTGTGGTTTCTTTTTAAAAGCAAAATGGTTCCCCGATTTCTAGCGGTATGGGGTATGTTGGCCATGACCATAGTTTTCACCGCCAGTTGGCTCCAAATATTTGGAATTTCGGTAAGCATGTACGCGTATTATCAGAATGGAATCAATTTCATTTTTTTCATTTCATGGGTAACCATCAAAGGGTTTAGTGAAAATTCACTGCTGCCCAGCACCGCATAATTCATCAATCACCTATTCATCAATCAAAAAACGAACGTTATGAACACAGACGATCACGTACTTCTTGGCTCCAAACCCCACTTCCTTTTTGCCAAAAATGCATTGCGGAAAACAGCTGCATTGTGGTTCATTATTGCTGTGGCCGGACAATGGATCTTCGCTACCTACGTAGCATTATTTTACGGGGGCGCCGCCATTAACAACGATTTCATGAAATGGAACCGTGTCCTACCACATGGCTATGTGGAAGGGGAGCCCATGGGAAACATTGCCGTAGGGATCCATGTATTTTTTGCCGTGGTCATTTTATTCGGTGGCCCTTTACAGTTTATCCCTTTTGTAAGAAATAGGTTTACCGCTTTTCACCGTTGGAACGGCAGGTTATACATAACCACCATGGCCCTAGTGAGTCTTAGCGGCATTTATATGGTGATTGCCAAAGGCACCATTAGTGGTATGGTCGGCGATATTAGTGTTAGCATCAATGGGGCCTTAATATTACTATTTGCTTACCTCACCCTTTACTACGCACTAAAACGGAATTTTAAGGTTCATAACCAATGGGCATTTCGGTTGTTTTTAGTGGCCAATGGTGTTTGGTTCTTTAGAATAGGACTTATGTTCTGGTTACTCATAAATGGAGGGCCTGTAGGTTTTGACCCCAAAACCTTTAGGGGTCCTTTTCTGGTATTTCTAGGATTTGGGCAATATATCATTCCACTGCTCATTTATGAGTTTTACAGAACAACGAACAACAATGGGACACTGTGGCAAAAAATGGCCTTAACCTTGGTCTTGATTCTCTCAACCTTGATAACAGCAACGGGTATCTTTGCCGCCACAATGGGGATGTGGCTGCCAAGGCTTAGCAGTTAAACCTGCTATTTCAATTCCAATTTATCTGCAAAATATTCGCAAAAGTCCTTCATGGTAGCCGTCATTTTTTCGTCTTGAGTGGCTTTCATAAAGGTGTCGGATAGGGTCACCAAGGTTTGGTGGAAGAACAATTTCATTTCGTCCACGGGCATGTCTTTGGTCCAAAGATCAATTTTAAGGGATTCCTTGTTTTTACTGTCCCAAACGGAGAGCAGCATGGCCTTGGCCTCTTCATTTTCTATACCTCCATCTTCTGCGGACCAGGAGAGTTCTTCGGGAACCCTATTTTCATCCAACCCGACCTTCAATCTTATTTCTGAAGTATGCTTTACCGCCATTACTTTTTTGGTTTATAGTTTGATTTTTTAAAGAGGTCATCCGCGGGCATATCCAAAAGTTCCGCAAGGGAGATCTTTGGATTTTTATCCATAAAGGTCCTCACGATCTGCCATCCCATGTAACGTCCCAACCTGCCGGGAGATTCACTATCCAACTCCAATTGGAACTTTGAAAAGGGGGCCGGATCCAAAAACCTCCGATCTAATTGGGAATCCGTACTGTATAATAATTCGTTTTCCACAAAATAGCGCCATATCTGTTCTTCATTTTCCATGGCCCATTCCAGTTCCTTTTGGGTATACATGATTTTTTGGGCGTCGGATGTTTCGGGAATGAGTTTGTCCTTCAAATAAAGCTCTTTCCCATGATATATCATTCTGGAAAGAAACGTCCTATTTCGTGGATACCCATTAATGGTTTTTGCGAAAGCACTGGCCACATCAGAAGTCAGGTATTGCTTATCCAACCCTTTGGCGATATACCTTGAAATACTTCTATAAAAATGATGATCTTCACCTAAATAATTATCCAACCCCAATAATAACAAGGAATCGGTCAAGACAACGCGATTGTCATATTGCACTTCGGAAGTCAAGGTGACCACTCTGGGGGTGTCGTAGTTAGGAAAATGGTACTTGATATGTCGAAAAAGGGAAGTCAACGCCAATTCCTGCTCGTTAAAATCCCAAAAGGTCTTGTTGACCTCAGAAAGCAGTTCTCGTTGAATGGTATCGTTCAATTTTACAATCCAAATACTATCGGAAAACTGCTTGGGAAACAGGTAGGGGTATTTGGACTTAAGCCTTTGAATATCTTTTGGTGCTGCATCGGCAAACTCTCGATCAAAGCGTTCAATCTTTAGTTCCAATGGGATTTTGGCAATTTCTTTCTCCAATTTGTCCGCTTCGTGACATGAAATCAACAGAATCAATACAAGTATTGGAAAGTATTTTCGTACCCACTTCATTTTTAGTAGCCCAGCGTTTAAATTTACAAGGTGCAAAGGTAAATTTTAGAATCATAATTAGAGTAACATGCAAACGGAAAAGGTAATTGAACATATTGTGAACTGGTTGAGGGACTACGCCATAAATGCAAATAGTAAGGGTTTTGTGATTGGGGTTTCAGGTGGAATCGATTCTGCGGTAACCTCTACACTTTGCGCCAAAACGGGATTGGAATTGTTATGTGTGGAAATGCCCATTCACCAAGGGAAACCCCAAGTTACAAGGGCTGATGGGCATATCGATTGGCTTATCGGACAATTCTCCAATGTTAGCCAGGAGCCCGTAAACCTTACCCCGGTTTTCGATAGTCTGGTTGCGGCATTACCCAAAGTAGAAAGTGAGGAAAAACGTTTTATGTCCTTGGCCAACACCCGAGCAAGATTACGAATGACCACCCTCTACTATTTTGCTGCCCTAAAGGGATACTTGGTAGCTGGCACGGGCAACAAAGTGGAAGACTTTGGTATTGGGTTTTATACCAAATATGGGGACGGCGGGGTCGATTTAAGTCCGATTGCCGATCTTTTAAAAACGGAGGTATATGAATTGGGAAGGGTCTTGGGCGTCAACCAAGATATCATGGAAGCAGCACCTACCGACGGTCTTTGGGGGGATCATAGAACTGATGAAGATCAGATTGGTGCAAGTTATCCAGAATTGGAATGGGCCATGAAAATGGACAATATGGGTAAGACGTTGGATGACTTTTCTGACAGGGAAAAGGAAGTATTTACCATCTATAAAAAATTCAATACAGCAAATAAACATAAGATGATTCCTATACCTATTTGCATGATTCCCGATGCCCTAAAATCTGCATCTTAACGCAATTTATCGCAATTAAAACGAATAAAACCCCAAAAATTCTGTGGTTTTCATAAAAAAATAACAGTTTTGTGAGGCTAAATTGTTACCTTGCCTGTCAGTACTTGTAGGCATTTAATTACTAAAAAGTACTTGAAACCAATTAACTAAAGTAAAACTACCCACATGATCACTGTTTTAATAGCTGATAGTCATCCCATTGTCCGTTTGGGAATAAAACAAGTCTTGGCCTCAGCCTCTGGTTTTGAGGTCATTGGTGATGTTTCTTCCACCACTGAGCTCTTTGCTAGCTTGGAAAAAGTAGCCCCAGATGTTGTAATGCTGGAAATGGACATTCCCGAAATCAATGGAATAGCTACCTTAAGAAAAATCAAACAGGAATTTCCGAGTACCAAAGTATTAATGTACAGCGGACAATCCGAAGATGTTTATGCCCTTAGTACCATCAGGGCCGGAGCTGTTGGTTATCTTTCCAAAACTGCTGACGTAGATTACATTATTTCTGCCATCAAAAAAGTAGCGGAAGGCAATATGTTCATTACCAACGAGTTGGCACAGCGTTTGGCTTTCGATGAAGGCACGCAAAAACCGAGGAGGTTCTTTAGAAAACTTTCCACCAGAGAAGTTGAAGTATTAAAACTTTTGGCAAGTGGAAAGCGGAACAAAGAGGTGGCAGAAGGCCTTAACCTCAATGAAAAAACTGTTAGTACCTACAAAGCACGTTTAATGCGAAAATTGAACGTAGATAACCTTGTGGATTTATTACAGCAAGCGAAAGCTTTGGAGCTATACTAAAATTTCACGACCAATTGGATTAAAAAACCCCAGCCATGTTGGGGTTTTTGTTTTTAAGAGAGTACCCTATTTAGTTTTTCGTTCAGTAATTTATTCAACTGAAGATAGTTTATGATCTCTTCCAAGACTTCGGGATTATGGTCATTGGAATCCTCTGTATTTTTTTGCAACAATGCGATTCGGTGTTTTATTAGATTACATCTTAAGGCTAAAATAGTTTCGCTAACCAATTGTGAGATACCAAACTCTTTTGGCTTGGGGTAAATATCCTTACTTTCCCAATTGTGGAGGACATATTTTTCTTCTTCCATTAAAATGGAAGAAACCTCATTACCAATCTCTTGGTCAAGTTCCGCAATGAACGTGGTAATGGAAAAATCGCTTTCCTCGTTCAATTTTTGAACAAGGCCATAATACACGCTCCTAAAGCGTTCATTGGAAAGTTCTATTTCATCTTCCTGTAGGTCCAAATACACCTTTTCATACACTTTCGCTTCAATGGTTTCAGGCTCAAGGATTAAATTTCCGTCCTCATTCTCCTTAAGGACCAAATCCTCAAACTCTTGTTTCTCATTGCCATATAGCAACAAAATCTCGATTATTTTTCGTTCCAATTCGTTTTGAACGTCCACTTTTTCAGTAGGACGTTCATTTTTAACCACTTCAAAGGATTTCTGCTCTTGTTTCGCTTTTTTTAGGGCATCCGAAGTCCCTTTCTTATTGATTTGGGCCAAGGTGTTGTACAATACCTCTTCCGAAACCTGCATCATTTTTGCGCATTCCTGAATGTAGATTTCTTGCTTTATCCGGTCAGGGATCTTTGCTATGGAATTTACAATGTCCCGAACCGTATCTGCCCTTTTTATCGGGTCGTTGGCGGCTTCTTGAGCCAGCAATGACGTTTTAAACTGGATAAAGTCTTTAGCGTTTTCCTCCAAATAAAGCACAACATCCCCATAGGCATTGTTCTTGGCAAAGCTATCGGGGTCTTCCCCCTCAGGAAAAGAACAGACCTTGACGTTCATCCCCTGTTCCAGAATCAAGTCTATTCCCCGCAGTGATGCCCGTAAACCAGCCGCATCGCCATCGAAAAGCACGGTTATATTTTTGGTAAGGCGATTGATTAAGCGTATCTGCCCTGGAGTCAGTGCCGTACCACTGGAGGCTACCACATTTTCTATCCCCCTTTGATATAACTGAATGACATCGGTATACCCCTCTACCAAATAACAGTTATCCTCTTTGGCAATGGCCTGCTTTGCATAATAAATACCATAAAGTACCTTACCCTTATGGTAGATTTCGCTTTCAGGGGAGTTCAAATACTTGGCTGCTTTTTTATCATTGGTAAGTATTCGACCACCAAAGCCTAGCACACGACCACTCATGGAATGGATGGGAAACAGTACCCGCCCCTTGAATCGGTCAAAAGTCTTTTGGGTACCCCCTAATTGTTCTTTTACGATAGTCAGGCCGGTTTTCTCCAAAAATTCCAATTGATACCCATCCACCAGAGCCTTCTTGGTAAAGGCTTCCCATTCATCCAAGGAATACCCCAGTCCAAATTTTTTGATGGTATCATCCGTAAATCCACGCTCCTTGAAATAACTCAGCCCAATGGCCTTACCGGGTTCCGATTCCCATAAGGTCCTTACAAAATACTTTTGGGCATATTCCGAAACCAAATACATACTTTCCCGCTCATTGGCCTGTTCCTTTTGTTCATCGGTCCGCTCAGTTTCCTCAATTTCAATATTGTACTTTTTGGCCAAATAACGAATCGCTTCAGGGTAACTAAAATGCTCATGTTCCATAAGAAAAGCAACCACATTGCCTCCTTTTCCACTGCTAAAATCCTTCCAAATTTGTTTGACGGGACTCACCATAAAGCTCGGGGTACGTTCATCGGAAAACGGACTCAATCCCTTGAAATTAGAACCTGACTTTTTCAATTGCACAAAATCACCAATGACCTCCTCCACTCGAGCGGTTTCGTATACTTGATCTATGGTCGTTTTTGAAATCATGACGGGTAAAAATATGGTAAAATACCCCCCAACCCAAACCCCTGCGTACATCTACAGAACACCGCGCAGTCAAGTAGTGAGAACTCGTTTTCAATTTATTTAATTTTGCCATATGATCCTTTTTTTTGGAACCCGACCTGGAAACAAAAGAATGCGGCGACTATCGGATGTTGCCTGCAATCATTGTAACCAGACGAATACATTGACTGCAACATCTCAGGACAACTATTTTCATGTGTTTTGGTTACCGCTATTTACCATAGGGACCTCCCGTTATGCAGCATGTTCCCATTGCAAAAGAGTATATTGTAGCGAAGAATTTACGGAAGAAATGCAAAGGGCGTTGGACTAATCCAAATCAAAGCGCAATCCCAAAGAAATGTTTCTTTGTTCTACCGGGGCATTCTGAAAAATTGGATTTAAATCATACTTTACATAGAGCAGGGTGCTGCCAACACCTGTGTAGGCACTCAAACCATAAATCAAATCGCTTGTATTGTAGTCCCTTTTCAACTTGTCCTTAATTTCTTCACCATCGCGATTGTATTTTAGTTTTTGACGTGTACCAATATTGAATCCACCATAGCCACCTATTGCAAATCGAAATTGCTTTCTTACGGAGTACCTTATTTTCTCTTCCGTCCTATAGAACTTGGAAGGGCCAAATTCAAAGTGTATCGGAAAGACCAAATTATCCATTCTAAGTTTTGACTTTTGTAATTCCACGTCAAACTCCTGTAGCTCAGTTTGGTTTCCATTTTGCACAAAAAATTGATTCCCTTCCGGTTTTAGCCCGTTGAACTGGAAAGACAGACCATAATGAAATCTGAGCCAATTGGAATTTCTAAACACCCTAGTTCTCCACTGGAAACCCATTTCAAAAAACCTGCTCCCTCCAATTCGGTATGGGGAATCTTCCAAGGACTGCCCTTCAATTAGGGCATTGTTAAAACCTACGGCCCAAACAAAATCGGAACGCGTTCTGCGGTCATACTTAACAGGCCGCTCCCAATCCTTTTCCCTAAAGCGAATGCCCAAAATACGGTAATCGTCATCATCGCCGTCCGTAAAATCGATTAATGTGACATTTTCCCCTTCCATTATGAAATCACCATTACCTTCATTTCGCTCCAAAAAAGCAATCTTGTTGTCTAAAATTGCCAGGAGGTTCTCTATGTTCATCGCACGCTTTCTTGCCGCTTCTTCCTTTAATATTTTGGCTTCATTTTCAGTAATCAACCCTCGTTCCAACCGCTCGTTGATGGACTTCACTTCTTCTTTCAACGCATCCTTTTCACGTTTGGTTATTGCTTCTTTCTGCCGCTCCAATTTTTTGATTTGTCTTTGAACATTATCTTCTTGTGCATACACATTAAAGAAGCAGCCGGACATGGCAACCGATAAAAAAAGTACAATAATTTTTCTCATGATGATTTTGATTTTTGACCATCCTTTGTCGGCCCCTTCTTGAGGGGCTCTAACAAAGGCCGGTCTGATTGATGAATATTAATTATCGCGATCCGCTACGGCAGTACGCAATCTAAAGAACCCTTCTTTTAACTTAATGAAGAGTGGATTTCGTTGGTCATCGTATAATTCCATTTCCACTTCGTTCAGCAATGCCATGGCATCCACTTTCCCATTTTCTCCTAAGGTTTTTTCAGCTAAAAGTTCTCTTTGGGCCTCCATAAGCAAGGAATCTATCTCTCTATCGGAAACGACGACGGCATTGCTTTCCAAGGAATTGATTTGAGCCAACACTTTCTCCAACTTATCATTGATGGCCAAATCCGTTACTTCTTCCACATCCTTTAAGGGTTCTTTGTTATTGGGAACCTCACTTTCAGCCACTTGAATAATATTCTCAATGCCTTTAGGCCCTTGATCCTGTTGTTTATCCAAAGGAAATTCCAGGGGCAATGCTTTCTGCGACTTTTCCATATTGGTCTCAACGCTACTTTTCTTATAATCTTCCAAGGTTTCCCCTTTGTTGTTTTCTCCTTGGACTATGGTGGTTTCCCGAAGGGTCTCTATGGAACCTTGAGGGCTAAAAAATCGTATTGATAATACCAGCAATCCAACAATACCAGCTGCAATGGCCCACCAATAAGTGCTTTTTGGGGATGCGCTTTTTTCCTGCTCCAACTCCCCCATAACTTTATCCCACGCTTCTGCAGAGGGGGAAATCTCCCGATTTTTAAGCTGATTTTTTATATGTTTTTCCAACTTATCCATATCATTTCTACTTCTGGTTTGTGTTATAGTTCAACCCCTTCAACTTTAAATTTTCCTGCAAAAGCTTCCTTGCCTTAAACAATTGCGACTTTGATGTTCCTTCGGAAATGTTCAGCATCTTGGCAATTTCTTGATGTTTATACCCTTCTACGGCATACAGTACAAAGACCATTTTATATCCTTCGGGCAAGGCATCAATCAAGGCTTGTAAATGCTCCACATCCGATACGGAGGTATCTAAAGGAATTTGGGCTTGGTTGGTTTCCAATACCTTATCATCATAAACTACGAATTGACGTTTTCTTAAAAAGGAAATACTTTCCCTTACCATAATTCTTCGAATCCATCCTTCAAAACTTCCGCGATATTCAAAAGAGTGCAGCCCCTTAAACACTTTTACAAAACCACTGACCATAACATCTTCGGCATAATGTAGATCCTTAATATACTGGCGACAGACACTTAACATTTTAGGGGCAAACTTGTCATAAATGGCCTGTTGGGCCCTATGATTGCCAGAAACAGCACGCTTTACCAGTTGCTTTTCATTGCTGTAAAAAGAGATGACTTTCAATGGTTCTCGATTGGTCTTCTATGAGTATAGACGAAGGTAATTTTTAATAGGTTGCCCGAAGGGATGAAAAAATCTATTTTTTTCTGTCGACCACATAATTCACCATGAGGGTCAGTGCGGCCTTATGGTCAGAATCTGGGTAACTGTTTAAAATTTCCAAGGCCTCATCTTTAAAGTGCATCATTTTGGAAACGGCATAATCCAACCCTCCTTTTTCCTTGACATAGGAAATTACTTCCTTAACCCTTTTTTTGTTCCTATTGTGATTCTTTATGGAATTAATGAGCCATTTTCTTTTTGTATCGTCACTCTCATTTAAGGCATAAATTAAT
>JBCDBE010000004.1:0-69700 GCA_039184365.1 Bacteroidota bacterium
GAAGATATGGAGAATGTTTTACTTAAAACTAGAGAAGAGCTAAATTCTTTAGCAGAATCAAGGGAACTTATGAGAAAAGAAAAGTTAAATTTAGAGAAGCGATGGACTGAATTTAAAAGAAATAAAGAAAATTTAGAAACCATATTGAGGGAACTTCAAGTACTAAAAGCATGGGCTTTAAGAAGAAAAGGAGAACCTTACAACAAAATAAATCTAATAAAATCCAAAATCCAGCATAATAGCATTATAAAAACGTATCCCGAAGATTATAGGTTTTATCTCTCACTTTTTTTAACAAGAGTTAACTGGCTTTACCCTTTTAAAGATTTCTATCGCAACGACTTAAATGAAATAAATCAATACGTTCAGGATACCATACTAATAGGTACCCAAACGATGGACAGAATTAATGATATTAACAAAAAAGGAGTTGGCACCTATTTATATCAAATACACAAGACAATGATAAACAGTCTTTGTTTTGTCAACTGCGTAAGACTAGACTTGTTGTTATTACAAAACAAGAATTTAAACCAAAAATCTAAAAAAAGCATCAAACTATTACAGGAAATTATAGCTTACAAAAGACTAAGAAAAGAGAGAAATCCAAAATCCCGAGACAATTACGAATCACTAACCTCATCACAACCCGTTTTCTCCTATGTCGAATCCTATGTCGAATATTTAGAGGCATCAATGAAAAAAAATGGGGCCTATGAAAAACTAAAATTCGCAAAACAATCTATTGACAATGCAATCAAATCAGTTAAAAAGGACAGAGAACATAGAGCATTCTTTTTTGAATGTTGTTTGAAACTTTCTGAATTGATTTCAGCAAAAATGGAGGCTTTGGATTCGGAATATGAAAGTTTCATAATGAACATTAAGGTGACTGACAGTGTAAATAAGTACGAATAAGACATTTCAACTCGATAAATAAAGAATAATAAAGGCTGTCTTAGACTTAACAAATATGAAATCCAGTAAAAAAAGAAATTGGCATATAGAAAGGGTAAAAGATGAGAAAGTACGATCTTATCTAAGCTATGTTTTAACATATCAAAATGAACAGTTTTCTTGGTATGAAGATAAAAAGGGTAAAAGAAGAACCTTTTCAACATGGTTGCTAAATCTTGCTCTAGTTGCTTTCAGTTTGAGCCTAATATTTCCACTATTTCCGGGAATAATTAATGATAATAATGGCAATTACTATGCTGCCGGTTATATCTCCCTTATTATTACTACGATTATTCTTTTGGGGGATCGATTATTTGGGCATTCAAATGGTTGGATAAGATACACCTTGGCTTACCTACAAATAGATAGGGTTACCTCTGAATTCCACAATAAATGGCTAATACTCCTTCCCAAACTGAATGATGAAGCAATGCCACGAGAAACAAAGACCGCTGCACTAGAACTACTTCAAAAATTTGATATCGCGCTCAAAAATGTAGTAAAGGATGAGACTGAAAATTGGAGGAACTTTTTTACCAATCAGCTTTCTGAGTTTTACAGAAAAGCAGAATCAAAATTGGCCTCAACTGAACAAGATATTTTAGAATTTCAAAGTGAAACAAAACAAAAACTGCGTTCTTTTGACCCAGTTCATCTAAAAATAGAGTTGTCTAACATTCCTGAAAGTTCGAGTGTGGATACCATTTTGAAACTAAGTGAAAATACTTTGTTACAAAAAATCTTTCTCCCTAACGATCAAACCTGGGTGATTATGGGTTGCCCTAAAGGGTCTTATTTATTTGAAGGGAAGGTAAACTTTAATAAGAATATTCCACCTCAAAACTTTCAGGATATCATCAACGTATCGGGAGAATCACAAATCCAAATTTTTAAAAAGGAGGTAACCAATACTAACATAAATCAAAACAACATACTATGAGATTATTTGAATTTAATGAAAAAGATGTAATCACATCCGAACTTTTATTGAATGATTTAGACAAACTTCAATCTCTGGTAAAAGACCCCTCATTTGCAACTTTTGGCCTACCGCAAAATCGAGGAGTTGTAAATTATACCAAGGATTCAGGAGATAAGATTTCGGCAAATGATCTGAGCGATCAATTTATAACCTTTCAGCTTTCAAACAAAAAAGATGGACCTGCTATTTTAGAATCCTCCGAGGTTACATCTACAATAGATGGAAGTACTGCACAGCCTGATGTTCTAGTGAATTTGGAAATGCAGTCTTTCCATATTGGAAACGATGTTAATGTTGACAAAAATACCAGGGCCACTATGAGAATAAACATAGGCAAGGATGAAAGTTCCACAGATAAATATTTTGACACCGCTTTCTGGAGTATTGCTGCAGGACTTGATCTATATAATAAATCAAAAAATAAGCCTGCTGACCCAAAAGATCTAAAAGCTGATTTTAAACAAGCTTTTGGAAATAGGCCAATTGAAATACCTGGTGGTCTTGCAAAAATGACTTTTGAGGTTGTAAAACATCGAGAGCCAAAATGGTGGCAGCGAATATTTAAATTTCTACAATCAGATACCGGCAAAACGTTGACTTCAACTATTGGTTTTCCTGCAATAACAAATAACGCCATAAACCTTTTGGATGAGTTACTAAATAAACTTGATAAATCCGATCCAGAAATACTTTTCAAAAGCAGACCTTTGAGGCTTGCCTTATCTGAAAAAGCAAAATTGGATTATACAGGGGGAAATGAAAGAATCAAAATGGGATCTTTAAGCCCAGGGTTTTGTGTTCTAGCAAGAGGAAAAGACTTTAACACCTTCATCAATTCAAATGCATTTTATTATCCTGCTTACGGGAAGTTAGTACCTTCCAATGTGTCCAATGCCGACTTAGTAACTGGAAATTATGAAGATCCATTTAAAAATGTGACATATTCAATTTTTAGAATTGGAATGAAGGAACACAAACTAGATCCAACTTTTAACTATGGAAATTAGTCCCAATGACCAATGTTAAAGCCTATACTGACAGTCAACTATTAGAACAAGTTGAATTTATTGGAGGTAAAATTCCAAATATTGGAAAGTATTTAATAATTGGAGTACAATCCATAGAAGATGCCTTTAACATTTTTGATGATAAATTCTATGTCTTTGATGGCCCAAAGTTTAAACAAGTAAGCACCGGTACGACTAATGCTGGCAAAGATGCTTTGTTTTTATTCAAAAATCATAATCTACCTGGTGCAGCTGTGTGGAAAACAAATCAATGGTGCCCCGATTCATATACAAGAGGTATGCACATATCCGGAAAATCTGGTAAAAGGATGCGGGCGTTAAAGCAAAGAAAACCTGTGTTATTTTATAGAGATAGCGACGAAAATCAAAATGTAAATGAACAGGGTATTTTATATAATGATTGCATAGGTCTAAATATTCACGGTGTTGATTATAATCCATTTAGCAAGATTACCAGAAGCTTTATTGATTCATGGTCATTTGGTTGCCAAGTATGGAACAGAATGGGAGATTATAGACAAATGATTGATGCAGTATGGAAAAGAAATAAATCCGTTGATTATGCTTTACTGAAAGAATTTTAAACTTTAAATAGATTTATCAACCGAAGGATTAATTCTGGCTGAGTGAATTTAAGCTTCATCAAAAATTCTCCTTTTAAAAGGCCAATTACAAGGGAATATGATAAGGAGGACACCTATTCGGTGAGCATATATTTCTAATAGGCTCAAAAGCAGGTATTTATTGGCCATTTCAGAGATAGGTTCTAGTCCCTCCGGCTCCACTTTTTAGACACTATTCCAACCATTAAACCTGTAAATCAAATTCTAACCCTTCAATTGGTTGAGACTAGTTTGTTAACAGGTAAATTACATCCAAACAAATGCCTACTTTCAAAATTCGTATTTCTTCTCTACCGCATAACGCAACAACTCCCCAGCACCACTTAATCCAAGTTTACGAATCATATTTTTACGATGGGTATCTACCGTGCTTTTCCCTATAAAAAGTTCATCGGCAATTTGATGACTGGTGTGGCCTTTGGAAATTAGCTGTAGGATTTCGCGTTCCCGCTTCGACAGTACACTTTTTGAACGGTTTTGTTCTTCCTGCTCCACCACGATCTTTTTATCGTAATAGGTGTTTCCGTTAGCAACGGAGCGGATGGCCTCCAAAACCACTTCAAGGCTGCTACTCTTCAGAACATACCCATGGGCACCGGCCTTGAGCATTTGCCGCACGGCACCAATTTGATCGAACATGGTGAAGGCTACCACTTTGGTACCCGGAAATTCCTGCAAGATGATACTGGTCGCTTCAATACCATCCATTTTAGGCATGCGTATATCACATAGTACTACTTTGGGTCGTTTCATCCGCACCAATTTAAGTAAGGCCGCCCCATCATTGGCCTGCCCAATCACTTGGATGTCGTCTTCATGTCTAACATAAGATTTTATCCCGTCGATCAAGGCCTGGTGATCTTCAGCAATGGCTAGGGTAATCATACCGGAATATCAATTAAAATGGATGTGCCTTTACCCATAACGCTATCGATGGTAAAATTACCTTCCAAGTGCTCAATGCGCTTTTCAATATGTGCCAGGCCCATCCCCGATTCCTTAGGTGCAACTTTGGCGCGATAAAATCCTTTCCCATTATCTTCCACGATGATGTTTAGGTTGTCTTCGTGTTGGGTCAACTGAATGCTCAATTGGGTCGCCTCGGCATGTTTCATCGTGTTGGCCACCAATTCCTGTATGATACGGAAAACAGAGAGTTCTAAGGAATTTTCCATGCGTTCCCCCAAACCAAAATCTTCTACCGTTACTTCAAGCGCACCGGTTTCGGTAATGGTATGCGCCATTTTTTTGATGGCCGGCAACAGCCCCTGATTGCTCATTACCCCTGAATTCTTGCTGTGGGCAATGCCTCGAACCTTTTGATATGCCTTTTCCAACAAGTTTTGGGCATTTTGCATGGCTAGGTCTTCCTCGCTGATATTAATATTATCAAAATGAAGTTTGATGGTCGCCATCAAACTCCCCAAATCATCATGAAGTTCACCCGCCACTCGCTGCCGTTCTTTTTCCTGACCAGCAATCATGGCATCAATACTCAACAATTCTTGTTCTTTCAACAAATTATCTACCCGCTGTTGTTTGATCAAAGCCTCTTGTTCGGCCAACAGGCGTTTTTTAGTGGTGTTTTTTTGGAGCAAAATCGCTATACCGGCACCTAAAAGTATTGCCAAAGTGGCGGCTATCAGCCAATTACGGATGGTACGTGCTCTTTGTTGTTCAATTAAGATCTGTTTTTCCTTTTCGGCTGTTTGTAACTTGATGTTCGATTCGGATATTTTTATGGTATTTTTTCTGAAATCCATCCTGCCTCCGTCAAATATAGAACTCTTTAGAAGAAATAAAGCTGAATCCAGTTGGCCTTTGGGCTCATAGAACCAAACGGCAACTTGCCTATTATAAATATATCGAGACCTTATGGTATCTGATTTATTCCATAATTTTTTAGCCATTTTCCGATAATAATCAGCCTTCTGGAATTCCTCTTCCATTGAAGCTACGTGCATAAGTTGTAAATACGAAGTATTTACCAAGTATCTAAAATGAAGCAAACCGTTGCCCAATTCAATAACCTTATTGTAATTAACTTCGGCTTCCGCATAATTCCCATTATGCTTGGCCGCCAGCCCTTTGTAGTAGAAAAAAAAGATTTTTAACGTATCGGGGATTTTTTGCCAATTCCTATCGAAAAATAAATCGAATTCATCAAATTTTTCAAGAAAAGTGATATTTGCCCTATCCTTTCCGGATTTAGAAAAATAGCGGATTTTGTGAATTTGATACCACGTTTGGAGCGTTATGGTATTTGAAATTTTCTTGAATTCATCCAAGTACTTTCCATAATCATCACTACTTTGGATTATCTCTTGCCCATACAGCTCTAAAATTCCCAAATATACCAAAGGCAAAAGTACCGTGTTACTTTCCTTGGCCATGCCCAATGCCTGTCTTAAATATATAAAAGACGCTTCGTTGGAAGGTGTGTTGTAAAGATGATAAAGTCCCTTTGTCAAAGTTGAGAGCATCAAATCGTTCCGTTCAGAATGCAAGGCTTCAAGTTGTTCTGAAATTTGGATAGCCCTTAGTGGTTTTTGACCCACCTGACTTAAAAACTCTACGATGAATAAATGATACGGGAGATTTCTTCCCAAATCCAATTCAAGCGAGTATTTCTTTGCAGTTTGAAAATCCAATTCCGTGAGTGCCATTGTATATTCCAATGAGAGCTCATCTTCTGTTTTAGGCCCATTATCGAATTGGCAGATAAGAAGTACTAAAGGTAGTATAAACTTCACCTATTCTGCTTTGGGAATTCCTAAGCTGTTTTCAAAGATTATCTTGCTGTTTGAAGGCACACAGCTTGGGGAAGCAAAAGATCCATCCCCTAAATCATATTTCATGGCAGTATCCATATCCAACGGTTGAACGGGTTCATAGAAAATTCCATCTCTCCTATAGAACTCAGAATCAAAAACCCCATCCGGGGAACTTCCTTCGTCAGAAGTACTGGCACTCGGATTCATTCCCATTAGTTTTCTTTCCAACCTTAAGTATTCCCCCTCAAGAACCTTTACGCCAAGTTTATTGCCATGACTATCTGTAACCACAATATTATTGGGATCCTGCTGATGGGTAACTTCCTTGAAATCCAAAATAACGGGACCTTGGATGGGTTTGGAGTTCAAAGTATGTTGAACGGGCAAGGTAATCCCTAACCCTTTGATATCTGGCTCATTTCTTACTTTTTGTTCAAATCCAGCTATTACAAAATCCGGTCTAACCTCTAGATTTATATGCCCTTTGAAATTGATCAGCATTAAATGAATTTTTTCTATTAATTTATAATTGTCTTTCCAAGGTTTAACGATAAACTTACCAAAAATCCCAAAGAAAGTTCCATAAAGTTGACTGGCATAAAGAGATTGGATCCTTTCCCTGTTCTCGTCTAAAATTACATTTGATGAATAGTCCATTTCTATTGTCTTTAAGATTGTAAATTTTTGAAATCAATGAGACCCTTTCCCCAATTTTCTTTCCAATTTTTGTTTTGGGTAAAAGTATACTTGTCCAAAAGTTCTTGTTTAATATGTTTACCGGAAGGAAAGACTCCTTTATTGTTGAGCATTAATGCGATTCCAGCAGAAACAATTGGAACAGCCGCCGATGTTCCATAGCATGTAAAATAGGGATAGTAAGTATTGCTATTTTCATGGTAATACCTATCCTTGCGGTTTTGCATATGTGGGCAGACCAAATTGTCTCCAGGTGCTGCAATGTCAATTTTGCTAGAAGCAGAATACCAATCCGTGTCCGAACATCGGGTTCTTTTGTTGTAATCCCTATCAATAAATCGTCCACATAAATCCGTTGCCCCAACAGAAATTACTTCCGCTATGTTCGCAGGGAAATCTGTTGTGGACTGTCCATTGCCTGCTGCAAATACCATGGCGACACCACCGTTTTCAAATTCCATGGAAACGACTTTCCTGATAAAGTTTTCCAATATTTCTGAATAGCCGAATTTCCAGGAACATGAAAGTACCCTGGCACCGTAAATGAAAACGGCAAATGAAATTGCATTTAAAATTGAGATTAGACTGGTTTGGGATGCACCCTCCTCTGAAATCTCAATCATTTCAATATGAAGGATCGGAATTCCAACAGCAAATCCCTTGAATGAATTTTTATCGATCGCATCTTCCTCAAAACCGGAAATCAACCCCTGAGCGCAAGACCCATGGCTTGCATAATCTGATGTAGAATTTAAAACCCTAAATTCCAATGTGGAGATTTCTGGATTCGACATTCCCTTAAAAGCATTATGATTCAAGTTCAACTTATTGTCAAGGACAGCGATTTTGATATCTTCTTTTAAATTGATTTTTATTTCAGGATCAAAGTTCAATAGTTTATAAGCCCTCCCAAGAACATAAGGAGGAAGAATTTCATTTCCAATTAATTCATTTGGACAACAATGCCGTTCCATGGATTGCCCTTTTTCGTAACCCGCATCTAAAAAGTATCGAAGTTTGGATGCATTCCCTTGATTGGTATTCCTTTTGGACGAAAATCCATGGTTTATTGTATTTCTAACCAAATTTGGTTCAACAAAACGCAACCAATCCGTTTCTGTGAGCTTAGAACTGGACAATTCGAAATCCTGACATGCCAATGATTCGTTCTGATAGTGTATCTGGTAAATCCACTCGTTTACCTTTGAAACGTTGTTCGCAATTCTATTGGGAAAAACATCGTCCAATAGGTGCGTATCAAATTCGTCGTTAACCCATATGACCAAGGATTTTGCGCAAATGCATTCACCATATGATTTCTTTTTGGATTTTCGATATTCCTGTAGCAGTGTGGAATACTCAAGATTAAGTGCTCCTAAATACGTCTTTAGTCGCTCTAACCTTTTGGTGTTGACCGCACAATCTATTCTTACTTTTCCATCAGGTCCCGAATGCACTTTACCAATTGAATAAAGGTTTTGTAAAAACACATCCCAATCTACAGGATTGATGCTTTCTTCTCTCTTTTGATCATATTCAATTCTAATACCTGTGGCCTTGTATACTATATTCTGGGTTTTACCATTAATCCAAAACTCGATTTGTTGATGCGTATTCATTGAGGTCCGGTTGTCCTTTTTGGCTGCTGGGTGAACTATTGAAAATTTCCAATTTGTACGGAACAAAGAAATGTCTTGTTTGATATGGACAACATCCCTATCCATAGGGATTTTTCTGTAAAGCAAAAATTAATGAACCCTTGAGCGAAAACCGAGCACCTTTTAAAAATAGGATAAAATATCCTGTTAATAGGAATTTTCGCGTTAAAAATCCCTACGTAACCCGATAGTCTTAACAATGAAGTAAAATACCCACTATTGGGTATTGTGCATGGTCAAACCCACATTTAATTTCACCCCGTAGTTTGAGTTAGCTTATCAATTGATGGGCACAAAAATTCCCCGCCCTTTATCAGTAGCCGTGCTCGTGTCTTGGGGGAGGCAACGGCAGGGTAAACGTAAAGGGCTTGGTTTTGTAGCTAATAAAACCGACGAAAGGTAGCATTTTTCGATAAATTTCAGCGCGCAAACACCTCATCTACAATTCTTTAAGATTAACGACTTTATTGGCATTCCTTTTTCATTCTTGGGATATTTGAAGAAATCACCCCAAATGAAAGTACTTGTATCAAAGCTCAAAAAGGAGTTTACGCCTACCAACCGATTGGCTGCGATAAGCTGTCTCACCATTTCAATAACCATTTACTTTATTATGGCCATTCTCAGTAGGGAAATACCGCTGTAATTCAAGTAACAAACTATAGTAAAAGTTACCTATTTGGTGGCTTTTTTCTTTATCCCTAACTTCCATATGGTAATTAAGGGATAATTCATTGTACTGCATTATTGACATAGAAACTACAGGGAACGGCCTTAAGGGAAATAAGATTACCGAAATCTCCATTTTTAAGTTTGACGGCACCCAGGTAGTTGATGAATTTACCAGTTTGGTAGATCCTGAGTGTCCTATTCCTTATTTCATTACTGGACTTACGGGAATAGATGATGAAACGGTTCGGGATGCACCTACTTTTGCGGAAATCGCCGATCAGGTTCTGGAAATTACTGCAGATAGTATTTTTATCGCCCATGCCGTAAACTTTGACTATGGGGTTATTAAGGAGGAATTTCGGCAATTGGGCATGGAATTTAACCGGAAAAAACTGTGTACGGTCCGTCTTTCCAGAAAACTAATTCCCGGTCTACCATCCTATAGTCTGGGCAAGCTGTGTTCGGCCGTGGGTATACCTATTAGAAATCGCCATCGTGCACGCGGGGATGCTGAGGCCACAATCACTTTGTTCAAACAGCTACTACAGCGGCCAGAAGCAGAAACCGTCATTAAAATGTTTCTCAATTCACGAAGTCAAGAGGCTACCCTCCCGCCGCATTTGGAAAGAAAAACAGTAGACGCCATCCCCCAGAAACCGGGGGTCTATTATTTCTTGGACCAGAAAAAAACGATCATCTATGTGGGTAAGGCCAAAAATCTAAAAAAGCGCATCCTAGGGCATTTTTATGACAAATCCGAGCATGAAATCAGGCTCTGTCGGGAAGTAGCCCATATCGATTTTGAACTATCCGGCGGTGAACTGATTGCACTGCTTATGGAATCGGCAGCCATTAAAACACACTTTCCCAAATTCAACCGTGCCCAAAAAAGGAATACGATACGTTATGGTATTTTTACCTATGAAGACCGAAAAGGGGTTCTCCATCTCGGCTTTGCCAATGCCAGGCACGTATCAAAGCCCTTAGCCGTTTTTAACAATCCCACGGATTGCCGCCTATTTTTAAAACGTTTGTGCAATGATTTTTCGTTGTGCCCTAGCTATTGTCAACTGGTTCCTGTGCGTTCCCTTGCCTCACCTTGCCAAGCCTATTCATGTCAAGGGGTCTGCAATGATAATGAGGATTTTAGTACCTATAACCTTCGCGTTCAGAAAGCATTGGAGTCAATGGTAACTCCCCATGAACACATTATCCTAAAACAAAAAGGGAGACATCCCCAAGAAGAAGCGTTCGTATGGATTGAAAATGGTTTGTATATGGGATACGGGTTTATCGATGCGCGGCAAGAAGTTCATTCCGAAGAGGACCTTAAAGCTTTTCTCATCCCCCAGAAGAATACCTCGGAGACCCAACACATTGTGAACAACGCCATTTTAAGAGAAGAAAATGGCATTTCATTTGTTTAATTTCTGTACAAATTCTTACAAATCCAGAACGTGTCCTCGAATTTTCCGGCAAGGACGGGATATATTTAAAAAATTGATTGCCCCGCTTTCCATCCAAACCAGATGGAAAACGCGGTAAAATACAATGCAATGGCCAAAATAAGCGCTGACATCCCCATATTTTGAATTCCGAGGGATGCCCCATTAGCAACAACAGCTAAAAAAAAGACGAACCCAAGTGGAAATGGGCTCGGTCTTAGAAATATTAAAATCGGCTACAAACCGTTATCTGGTATGGAAATGATGGCCAAGGAAATCCATGCGAGCCATGAGTTAATTACCTGCTATTCAACCTTTACTCAAAGATGGACCATGTCCCCTCCCTTTGAAAAGGATTCTACTGCGAGGCTGGCATATCAAAATCGGATAACACCAAAGTTTAATGAAAAAGAACCCTATTTACCCCCCCCCCCTCTCAGCCGTATATTGTGTTCATTGGTATCATAAAAGTGACCGTTTAAAAAAATTGGTGTCCTACTAAAGGATTATATACTATATTAACACCATATTGCGAATTCGATTGTAAACATGGGTAAAACATTAAAAATTGTAATTATTGAGGATGAACCCATATCCTCAGCTTATCTTAAAAAACTCATACGGGACACCGGTATCGACCATGAAATTGTGGCGGAACTTGATAGTATTGCACGATGTCTGATTTTCTTCGCTGAGGGTACCAACTATGATATTGCATTTATGGACATTCATTTAGGGGATGGCACATGTTTTGAATTGCTTAACTCCCTTACGATAGAAAAACCCATAATTTTCTGTACCACTTTTGATTCCTATGCTGTTGAAGCCTTTAAATATAATAGTATAGACTATATACTAAAACCGGCCAAATTGGAAGATATTAATGCTGCCCTTAACAAGTATTGGGCCTTTAAACAAGTGGATGAAGACGATTATTTGGCCCGCATAGGTAGTATGATGGAAAATTTTAGCCCCCCCAATTACAAAAAAAGGTTTTTGATCAGGGAAAACAGTAAATTAAAGCTCGTCAACGTGTCCCAAGTGGCCTATTTTTACTCAGATGAAGGGCAGACCCATCTGGTGAATAAATCGGGAAGGGACCATATCATTGATTTTACCTTGGAACGATTGGAAGACTTACTGGATCCCGAAGAATTTTTTAGGATCAATAGGAAGGTAACCGTTTCCATAAACGAGATACACTCTGTTGAGGACTACTTCAACAATAGATTAAAAATTCGGTTGAACGGCAGGTTCAGTATGGATATGGTGGTAAGCAGAAATAGGGTAAAGGACTTCAAAAGCTGGTTAAAAGGTATTTCTTGAACTACTTTTTTATCTTATCGTACATCTTGACAATAAAAACCAACCACACCAAAAATACCAGTGCAACAATAATCGAATAAACGAGTATAAAATCCATTATTTTTTATACTTCAAGTAATTCATAAAACCCAATATGGTCGGTGCCCAGAATGCAATAAAAATGGCATCCATCTTTTTTCCACTAAGGAAAAGTACTTCAGAGACGATGATAATTGAAACTACCACCAAGAGCATAATGCAATTCATCGCGCCCACTCTCTTTACAAAACGCTTAAACATTTTAAAGAACTTGTAATATTCCACTTACCAAGTTACTCATTAAAACAGAGAAATTGTTAAATTTATTGTGATTTTTTTAACAATTTTGTTTAGGGTTATTACCAACTAAAAATGTCCCCAAAACTGGGGACATTTAACCAACTAAAACAGCGTACATCAGAATTGCGCAGTCTCCGTACTTCCTTTCATGGCAACCGTACTGGATGTGCCAGAGGTTACAACATTTTGAACGGTATCAAAGTAACTTGTTCCTACAAAACCTTGGTGTTTTACAGCCTTGAACCCATCTTTCTGCAATGCGAATTCACGTTGCTGTAATTCGGAATAGCCTGCCATTCCCCTTTCCTTATAAGATTTGGAAAGTTCAAACATACTGGTGTTCAACGCATGGAATCCTGCCAAAGTGATGAATTGGAATTTATACCCCATTGCTGCCAATTCTTCACGAAAGGTTTCCATCTCAGCCACACTTAATTTAGCTGCCCAATTGAAGGATGGAGAACAATTATATGCCAGCATTTTGTTCGGATATTGCGAATGAATGCCTTCAGCGAACTTTCTGGCCTGTTCCAAATCCGGTGTAGAAGTCTCCAACCAA
This sequence comes from Bacteroidota bacterium, assembly GCA_039184365.1. Taxonomy (GTDB): domain Bacteria; phylum Bacteroidota; class Bacteroidia; order Flavobacteriales; family Flavobacteriaceae; genus Croceivirga. Next base: position 13,039 of record JBCDBE010000004.1, read on the forward strand.
ATTAAGTCAGCAAACGGAGCATAGCTCAATCCCCTATCTATACCTTGTTCCAAGCCATTCTTCACATAAAAGAAGCCTTCCGGGGAACGTTCCCCTGTTATAAACTTGTGGTCACGTTCATCAATATCGCTGGTTAAGAGATTGGCGGCATCCGCATCCGTACGGGCAATAATTACGGAAGGAACCCCCATGACGTCCGCTGCCAGACGGGCAGCTATCAATTTGTTGATCGCCTCTTGGGTAGGTACCAACACCTTACCTCCCAGATGTCCACATTTTTTGGCTGAACTCAGTTGATCCTCAAAATGAACGCCAGAAGCCCCACTTTCGATCATGGATTTCATTAACTCAAAAGCATTAAGATTACCTCCAAATCCAGCTTCGGCATCAGCAACGATAGGTACCAAATAATCCTTTTTTACTTCAGCTTCATTAACGGTCTGTATTTGATCTGCACGTAACAATGCGTTGTTGATGCGCTTTACTACCATGGGAACACTGTTTGCGGGATATAGCGATTGATCAGGATACATTTCCCCGGCAAGGTTGGCATCTGCGGCCACCTGCCATCCGCTTAAATAAATGGCTTCCAAACCTGCTTCCACTTCTTGGATGGCCTGATTTCCCGTCAAGGCTCCCAGTCCAGCCACAAAATCTTGGGTATTCAATTTTTCCCAAAGTTTTTCCGCACCCATGCGGGCAATGGAATAATCGATTTCATATGATCCCCGAAGTTTTATCACTTCTTCAGCGGTATAGGGGCGTTCAACACCTTTCCATCTTGGATTAATCGTCCAATCGGTTACCAATGCTTGAATCTTCTCTCTTTTTTCCATAATTTTAAATTTTCGAATTTGAATTGAATCCCAGGTAATGTTCGCCCATTCTTGGGATTTTTTTGTTGTTATAGTTATTGATTAGAAATATTTATAAGTTGTCATACGCTTTAAGGGTCAAGAACTCTTGGAACTCCCTGGATTTGACCAGCTCATCAAAAAGTTGGAAGGCCTTTTCAAATTGGGTATTATTTAGGTTGGCATCACCTACCCAATGTTTTATCTTTTCTACCTCTTCGGCAAAGATTTGATCGTATAGCCCATCAGTGAACTTTCTGCCATCTTCCAACTGGGCCTTGTACTTTCGCCACTGCCAAATCTGGGTTCGGGAAATCTCTGCTGTGGCGGCATCTTCCATAAGATTATAGAGTGCTACACAACCATTGCCCCGTAACCATGATTCCAAATAAAGAATACCCACATTAATGTTTTTTCGAATACCTTCTTCGGTAATGGTGCCACTGGGGATAGCAATCAAATCCGCTTCCGTTATGACATCATTTTCACGCATTTTAACCAATTGGTTGGGTTCAGGCATATGTTTATCAAACTCTTGCATGGCGATGGCGACCAATGCAGGATGCGCCACCCAAGTGCCATCATGGCCATTTTTTACTTCGCGTTCCTTATCCAATCGGACCTTTTCAAGTGCCGCTTCATTGGCTACGGGATTATCCTTAATAGGAATCTGCGCGGCCATTCCACCCATGGCATGGATGCCCCTTTTATGGCAACGTTGAATCACCAATCTGGAATAGGCATCCATAAAAGGAACCGTCATCCCAACTTGATCCCTGTCCGGTAAAATAAATTCTGGGTGGTTTTTGAATTTTTTGATGTAGGAAAAGATATAATCCCATCGTCCACAATTCAACCCAACAATATGGTTTTTAAGTTCATAGATAATCTCATCCAACTGATAGCTGGCGGTAATGGTCTCAATTAAAACCGTAGCTTTAAACGTTCCCACGGGAATGCCCAAATATTCTTCGGCAAAGGTGAAGACCTCATCCCACCACCGTGCTTCCAAATAATGCTCCAGTTTAGGCAGGTAGAAATAGGGAGCCGTACCCTTTTGCATGCGAATTCTTGCATTGTGATAGACATACAATCCAAAATCCACCAAACTACCAGAAGCCTCCCCATTGTTGATAAGAATGTGACGTTCATTTAAATGCAAGCCCCTTGGCCGCACCAATAGCACAGCTACCTCCTCATTCAGTTTGTAGGATTTCTCTTTTTTAATATCATAATAATTAATGGTCCCCTTGTTCGCATCCAACAAGTTGTATTGCCCTTCCATACAATTTTCCCATGAAGGGGCATTACTATCCTCAAAATCGGCCATAAATGTTTTAGCTCCCGAATTCAAGGCATTAATGACCATTTTTCTATCCACGGGTCCGGTAATCTCAACCCGTCTGTCCTGTAAATCTTCTGGAATATAAGGTATCTTCCATTCCGTCAATCTGGTCTGTTCCGTCTCTTTTGGAAATTGTGGAAAGACCCCGGCGTCCAATTTGGACTGCCTTTTGATCCTCCTTTGCAAGAGTTGCAACCTACTTCGATCAAACTTCTGATGAAGGGCGATTAAAAACTCCAGAGCCCCGTCCGTCAATATTTCGGGATAATAGTTCTTTACCGTTTCGGAGAACTGTAACTGGGTATTTGCAATCAATGTCTCTTCCATGATGTTCTGTTTTTTGTCCATACAAGGATAAGTTAAACTTTTTATAAAAACAAGCGAACGTTCGCTAAATTATATTTATTCGCTATTTTTATTAGATTCGCAAAAAAGTTTATATTTGATTGCGAATTATGGAAGATCAGTACATAAAATTGATATTTGGGCTCAAACTCAAACAACTTAGACTCAAAAAAAACCTATCCCTTTTTGGGCTTTCAAAACTATCTGGACTCTCAAAATCATATCTTAACGAGATAGAAAAAGGGAAAAAATACCCCAAAACCGACAAAATTGCCTTGCTGGCCGAAAAATTAGAAGTCCCTTATGACAGCATGGTATCCTTAAAGTTGGATAAGAACTTGGCCCCCGTTGGAGAGTTGTTACGTTCCAATATTTTGAAGGAATTACCTCTTGAGCTATTCGGTATCAAGGAAAGCGACCTTATCGATATTGTGGCAAATGCCCCTACAAAGGTCAACGCCTTCATAAGTACCATAATAGATATTGCCAAACACTACAATTTGGGCCGTGAAAACTTTTATTTGGCCTCTGTACGTTCCTACCAGGAAGCGAACAACAACTTTTTCCCAGACCTTGAAAAATCCGTCGTTGATTTTTCCATTTCCTACCAAATTGATTTGAACCAATCAGTTTCCTCCAAAGAATTGGAGGAAATACTCGTTGAGGAATTTGGATATGTAATATCCAATGAAGATCTAGGAAAATTTGAAGGAGTTGAAAACCTTAGATCTGTTTTCATTCCAAAAAACAAGACCTTATTACTTGCCAACCATGTGGATGAGGCACAACGTACCTTTATTTACGCTAAGGAATTGGGGTATAACTACATGAGCATTGAAGACCGGCTTTTTACCTTTCCATGGATAACGTTCGAAAATTTTGACCAGGTCCTCAATAATTTTTACGCCTCCTATTTTGCTGGAGCCTTGATTATGCCCAGAAAACTCATAAGAAAACACATCAACGAATTTTTGGACAAACCCATACTTGACCGAGGTTTTCTATCGACACTCAGAAGAAACTACAATGCATCCCCAGAGTCATTGTATCAAAGACTTACCAATATTCTGCCTAACGATTTTTATTTGGACAATCTTTTCTTTCTGAGGTTTAGCCATCAAAATGGAAGCGATCGTTTTAATATTACAAAAGAGTTTCATTTGACCCAACAGTATTTTCCACAAGAAAATGGTGTTGATGAAAAGTTTTGTCGCCGATGGGTTTCCATTCGTGTACTGAAAGAAATCAGCAAAAAAGATGGCCCACATCACATGGAAGTTCGCATTTCAAAGTATCCCTCCAGCGGAAGGGCGTATCTTATTTTTTCTTCTGCAACAAGAAATCCTAACAAAAAAGAGGAGTACCGTAGTATTATTTTAGGCTTTTTAATCAACGACGCCCTAAGAAAGCGGGTCAACTTTATCGATGACCCCGCTATTAAAGTCTTTGAGGTTGACGAATCCTACGAACAATGGGAAATTTTTGATTATCAGGTGCGCAATAGACCTGCCAAAGTACTTCAGCAACGTGAAATCAATGACAAGACTTCACAAGTGGTGAAAGACCTTTATAAAAAATACGGCTAGACCTTGGGATGAAGCGAAACCTTTAGCACTGTCGTATCTTTAAGATGTTGGAAGCCCTTATGGAGATCTTGTTGTTCCAGGGCGTAAGGATAAAATGTTATCGGTTCAATACAAATCATGTTCGGCACCTCGGTCCAACACATAAAATGCCCGAAACCTTCGGTTTTTATGGTGATTTCCTTTTCGTCTTTTAACGTAACCTCCTTACAATTGCCAATCTCCAATGCCCGACTTCCCACCGCCATGACCTCACCTAAGGAAATTCCATGGCCCTGGGCTTGAATACTAGGAGTGGTTGAGTGTAATTTAAACGCTGGATGGTAGCCCAGCATAAAGGGCATGTCTTTATCTCCGAAAATATGAAAAGTGATTTCCAAAAGGTCACCGCGTAAATTGAATTTCTTTTCAAATTGAAAAGAATAGGGCCAATCCAACCATTCTTCCGTTGACTTGGCAGGATATTTTGAATTTTTGATTGGCGTACCCGCCCTATACGTTTTCTTAAAAACAGCTTCTGTGCTGGAAGAAAAAATCAATTCATAGGGAAATTGTCTCAAATGACCATGTTGATCCTGAATAGCATTTCCTAGTGGTAGTTTTACCTGAAACCCTGCCTCGTTTACCGGACCGATAATTGGGAACATTTCGGTATCCGCACTACTCCATCCAGGGCTTCCCTTCTGGTGGATAAATTGATGGCCATCCACCTCATAACCCACCAATTCCCCTTGGTCAATCGTTACCGCTTGGTTTCCTAGTTTAAGTCGTATCATATGCTTCGATAATACCGTAAATCACAATCATTTTATTGGACCATATATGGCAATCAAGTGCTTGGCTTTAGTTTTTAGTAAAGAGGTAATAATCAACATCAATAAAAGTACCAAGGGCAGGGATCGTTTTACGGAATGGTTTTTGATAAAATTATCAAAAATCAAACTGATTTACTAGCTGAAATATCGTATAACATGAGCATAATCCAAAATAGTTATGACGCCTTTCTGTGGTCTTGGCCCAAGGGAGGCCCATTGTTTTTAAGTATGCTATGGTTACATTTTTCCCTGAGTTTTGCCCAGGAAAACAAAAACCTCCAACGTTTGATTGAGGATGCCGAAACTACAAAACAGTCTTTCATTGCATCTGAACCAACTATGGCAGACCTTTTTGAAGACACCTATGGCCATGCCATTTTTCCCAATCTAGGTAAAGGCGCCTTTATTCTTGGATTTTCGGCAGGTAGGGGCCTGGTCTGGCAAAACCATGAGCTCATTGGTGAGGCCAAACTAAGGGAAACCAGTTTAGGGCTCCAAATTGGGGGACAAGCTTTTCAACTGGTCATATTTTATGATAACGATGAGGCGTTCAGTCGCTTAAAGGCAAATAAACTCGAGTTTAGGGCCCAAGCCGCTGCGTTGGCAGATAATAAAAGTGCTTCTACAAAATTAGCGATGGCAGAGGGCATAAAGGTCTTTGCCATACCTAAAAAGGGTATCATGGCAGAGGTAGCAATCGGTGGGCAAAAATTTAAGTTTAGGCGATTTAATACTTCCGAAAAGAAAACCATCAAACAAAAAAAGGAAATTAGCGTAGAAGACTATTTTGACTATTAGGCACTATGTTTTTTACTAGAGATACCCCATTTTCCTCATCCAGTCATCATTATACATCTTACCAACGTATCGGCTGCCATGATCATGAAAAAGGACGACCACCACATCATCTTTGGTGAAATGTTCCTTTAACTGTAAAACCCCTTTTATGGCGGCCCCTGCTGAATTTCCCAAGAACATTCCTTCCTCCTTGGAAAGGCGTTGGGTGTACACGGCGGCATCCTTATCGGTCACCTTTGTAAAACCGTCAATAAGGTCAAAATCCACATTTTCCGGGAGAATGTCTTCACCAATGCCTTCGGTAACGTAGGGGTAGATCTCATTTTCATCAAAAATTCCAGTCTCATGATATTTCTTGAAAACGGAACCATAGGTATCCACTCCCCAGACCTTAACATTTGGGTTTTGTTCCTTAAGAAATTTACCGACTCCGGAAATGGTTCCTCCAGTACCTACGCCGACCACAAAATGGGTCACCTTACCATCAGTCTGTTTCCAAATTTCTGGACCCGTACTTAAGTAATGGCCTTTGGTGTTCGATGGATTGTCATATTGGTTAACGTACCAAGCGTTTGGGGTTTCAGAACCAAGCCGTTTTGCAGTGGAATAATAACTGCGGGGATCATCCGGCGCCACATCGGTTGGGCAAACATGAACCTCACTACCTACCGCCTTAAGAATATCGATCTTTTCTTTTGATTGCTTGTCTGTGGTAACACAAATCATTTTATATCCCTTGACAATGGCCGCCAGTGCCAAGCCCATTCCCGTATTTCCTGAAGTACCTTCAACAATGGTTCCCCCAGGTTTCAACCTGCCATCAGCTTCTGCATCCTCCACCATTTGTAGGGCCATTCTATCTTTCACCGAATTTCCAGGGTTGAAGGTTTCATATTTGGCAAGCACCAAACAAGGGAGGTCTTCGGTTAATTTGTTGAGCCTTACCAAAGGAGTGTTTCCTATGGTTTCAAGAATATTTTTTGCGTATTCCATATCAGGGGCAAAGGTAATTCTTTGGTTTGTTGGATGCATGGATTTTTAGATTATTGGATATGGGAAAATGGACTTATTCGAACTTGATCGCCTTGACCGGAGAAATTTTGGAGATGGCATAGGAGGGCAGCAACAACATCAGCAGACAAAGCACCATGACCCCAAAATTGAGCAACAAAATGCTACTGAAAGAAATGTGAACGGGAATATAGGTGACATAATATTCCTCTGGGTTTGGGAATTTTAGAAACCGAAATTGATTTTGAATAAAAATAAGTCCAAGGCCGATGAAATTGCCCCAAAAGAGCCCTAGACCAATAAGATAGGCCGCATTGATTAGGAAAACCTTTCTGATGGTCCAATTTTGGGAGCCCAGTGCCTTTAACACCCCGATCATTTGTGTCCGCTCCAAAATCAAGACCAAAAGTGCCGTTATCATATTAATGCCCCCTACGATGATCATTATTCCTATGATAAGTGCCGTATTTAAGTCAAACAACTCCAACCATTCGAATATTTTAAAATACTTGTTCCCCAGATTTTGGGTATCCAAACTGGATACCGTTTTTCCATAGATTTCTGCTGTCTTTTCTTGCAATTGGTCAAAATCATCCAAAAAGACCTCAAAGTGACCCACCTCGTCGGCAGCCCATTTATTCATCCGCTGTATATGCCGAAGGTCAACAAGGATATAACTGGCGTCCAGTTCCTCAAAACCGCTCTCATAAATACCCGTTACTTCAAAACGTCTATTGTTGGGCAACTTTGAAATATCTCCATCTTTAAGAAAAATAGAAAGGAACCGATCCCCTACGGAAAGTTGCAACTTATTGGCCAGCGTTCTTGAAATCAGGGCTTCTTCATTCAGTTCACCTGAAAAATCGGGCAGGGAGCCATCAACAAGGAATTCCTTAAAACCCATCCATTTAAAATCCGTTCCCACACCCTTGGCCAAAATACCTTCAAAAGTTTCTGTTGTTTTTATAATGCCTGCCTTCACAGCTACCGCTTGAAGATGTGTTATTCCATCTACATCGGCAAATTCCGGATAAAAATCCTGGTTCAAAGAAACCGGGGTAACAGATACCTCGGAGCGATTGGTATCGTAATTATAGATTTGAACATGCCCGTTAAAAGCCGCGATCTTTTCTCGAATCTTTAATTTTAGGCCTAAACTTGTTGCGATAGCAATCAACATCATAACCAACCCAAGGGCTATGGCCGCAATGGCAATTTTAAGGATTGGTGCGGAAATACTATTTTTAGTTTCCTTACCGGTAATAAATCGCTTGGCGATAAAAAAAGCTAAATTCAACGCATGCGGATTTTCTCAGTGTTCAAAGTTACTGTTTTAAGCCTAGGTTTTTGCGTCACCTCGTGCGCACAGCAGCTCGAGGAAAAATCCAAAGTACAAAACACAAATTCCATAGAAAAAACCGAGGAAATTATCATTGCAGCCAACCGTACAGAACAGTATGTTCCTTCATTGAAAGGAAAAAGAGTGGGGATTGTGGCGAATCAAACCAGTGTCATTTTTAAAAATCCAAAGGAAAAATCGCAAATTCCAATTTTTACGCATTTGGTGGACTCTATGCTTTTGTTGGATGTAGCTATCAAAAAAGTATTTGCCCCTGAGCATGGGTTTCGGGGCAAGGCGGATGCTGGGGAAAAAGTCAGCGATGGGGTTGACACCAAAACTGGGCTATCCATTGTCTCCCTTTACGGAAAAAACCGAAAACCTACCCAAGATCAGCTTAAAGATTTGGATGTGGTACTCTTCGACATCCAGGATGTTGGAGTTCGCTTCTATACCTATATCGCTACCTTGCAGTTGGTTATGGAAGCCTGTGCTGAAGCCAGCATTCCCGTTGTTGTTTTGGATCGACCCAATCCCAATGGACATTATGTGGATGGCCCCATCATGGAAAACGGGCACACTTCGTTTCTTGGTATGACCGAAATTCCCTTAGTGTATGGCATGACCATAGGAGAATATGCCCAAATGATCAATGGTGAAGGCTGGTTGGATTCAAATCGAAAAGCAGACTTGACCATAATCCCCTTAAAGAACTACACCCGCAGTTCAGAATACCACCTACCCATACGACCTTCCCCCAATCTGCCAAATGACACCGCCATCAATCTATATCCAAGTTTGGGGCTGTTCGAGGGTACCAATGTCAATGCAGGTCGTGGCACCGAGTACCAATTTCAGCGCTATGGGGCATCTTTTTTGGATAGTTCAGCCTACGATTTTAGTTATGTTCCCAAACCAAATTTTGGTTCCAAATATCCAAAGGAGGAAGGAAAAACCTGTTTTGGAAAAGATTTGTCCAAACAAGCAAGGAGGAATGAAATGTCACTAAAATGGCTAATTAATGCTTACCAAAACTGTACCGATAAATCGGAATTCTTCAATACTTCAGGCTTTACCAAACATGCAGGCACAGAGAAACTTCAAAAACAAATTGAAGCAGGGCTTTCAGAAGAAGAAATAAAAGCAAGCTGGCAAAGTGATTTGGAAAGGTTTCGACAGATACGGAAGAATTATTTGTTATATGATTAGTTTTCAATCCTAACGGCAGGATTTAATAAAATCTCACATCAATATTAAAACCTACCCCTAAGCTGGCAAACTTTTTAAAATTTGATTGACTGGCTTCTTTACGTAGGGTTCCATTGGTAAAAAACCCAATAGGGAAAAAAATGGCTTCTCCATCTTTATTTTTCCCCTCGTTGGCCACCCATTCCAAAGTGACGATAACATCGTCTTTTACTATGATATCATACGGTTTTAAATCTACGGTTATCTTACCGGTTTGCTTAGGTTCGATGGCAATCAATATATTATCACTTAAAATGTTTTTGGAAGGTTTTCCTTTTTCAACATTGTAAAAGTTCAGTCGAAAAGTGGATTTTGCGCTTAGGCGGTTCTGGGATATGGTAAAATTAAAAGCGTCCACAAAGGTCGGATTCTTTCGAACATTGATTTTAATGCCCATTTCCGCCCCCAATTGGTCATAACCGAATCCCGTCCCTAAAAATTTAGATTCAGTTTTATTCCCCAGTGTTCTTCTTTTAAACGCTTTTGCCGAAACAACGACTTCATCTAGCTCGCTTATCTCTTCCGACAAAGCGACCCTTAAAGTATCTCCTATATGCAAAATAGTATTGAGTAAAAAATCTTCGGATCTGTATCCAATTCTAGAAACTCTTAAAGTGTCCTTATTGAGATGGTCTTCTAGCTTTAAATTGAAGTTTCCTAAGGTATCCGAAACCGTTCCTATATCTTTATTCAACACACCCGCATTTACATAGGGTAAAGGTTGCCGTGATACGCTATCGAAAACTTTTCCCAATAATTTGGAGAATTTTGTCTTAGGCTTTTCAAGATTTTCAATATCAAATGGAATGTTAGCAGTATACTCCAATTCATTTAGTTTGGACCATATCTTTTTAAATCCGTATGCCCCTTTTAACCTCCTTTCGAAAAAAGACAGTGTCGCTTTTTCCAAATGTCCATAAAGTGTTGTGGCAGTAGCGTCAGCCTTTAAAACCGAAGGAATACAGGAAAAGTGAGCGTGTTCACTATTTTTGAAGCGGAGGTAATACTTATCGGAATTTAGCTCTTTAAAATAGTGAAACTCATCGGTTGGGGTAAAGTCATTTAGTTTGTCCCCACTTTCAAAATACAAATAGCTCATCTTTTGATCGGCTGCATTCAATACGTTGGAATCATAAATTTCCTGGATATGTCGATCATTATCCCCTCCAGTGGCCCCATCGGCGTAAAGATTGGTATCTTCCTCCCCAAAATAATGGGTCTCTGTCCCATCAAAAGAGACCATGCTAATGATATTAGGATTTTTATTGACCAATACCGCCGCTGCCATCCCTCCCCAGCTTGTTCCTAAGACACCAATATTCGAATGATCAATGGTAAAATCACCTTCCTTACCCAATTGTTTAATGGCAAATTCCGCATCCGCAACTTGTTCAAGCATATCTTCTTTTTGATTGGTCATGTCTCCAGGATACCGACCAACGGATGATATAGAGACCACTATAAAACCATTTTGCGCCAAGTGCTCCAGAATTTTATAATTTTCAAAACCCATCCCATTAAATCCAGCCATATATAGTATAAGAGGAAAATTTTCTGTAGAAAGTTCTAAGTTTTCATAGCTATCTGTAACAACATCCAATAATTTTTGACCGTCCATGCCCATACCAAGTTCTGCAACATAAAACTGTGCTAGTTCGTTGGTCATTCCTGAGTAATCTGTCTCATTCTGGTATGTATTGGCACGTTCTTCGAACAATTTGAACAAATCCCTAAATTTTAGGGGCTCTTTCTCATCAACCACTTGGGTCGAAGGATACCAGATATCCAAATCCAGGGGGCGGTAATGCAACTTGTCGGTTACCGGACTTCCAGGCTTATAAATTCGTGATGAATCGGTTAGTTGAAGCGTCATAAAACCTGCGCTATATGAGGCTTCAAGCCTTTTTTGGGCTTTGCCAGTCAACCCGAGAATCAAGAAAGGAACAAAACACGTCACATATAGTCTCATGGAACCAATTTAAAAGCGAAATCAACAGTGCAGACCCAATGTTTCGTTAAATGATTGTTTTGGGTCAGTAACAACATATTTTTTTAACGTGTATAAGGGAAAATAACGGAGTATACTTAATCTCTAATTGATTAAAGAGCACTTATGGTTATGAATCGGTATTTTTGAAAAAATGGGAAGCACATGTTATTGATTAAAAGGCTCTTTTTTGTAGCAACAGCCTTGTTATTTGCCTGTACGGAACCCATTAGTCCCGAATTTGAATTTGAAAGTGGTTTGATTTATGTTGACGCCTTTATTTCCAATATTCCGGGATCTTCCTTTGTAACTATTGCCGAGTCTAAATTTGAGTTTGATTTTTTCAGAAACGAATTTCTTGGGAATGCCGAAGTTCTTCTTCTCAATACGGATAACGGTTTGGAAGTGACCTTTTCCGAAAGTGAGGAGAGCTACGTACCTCCAGAGGATTTGACCATAACGGCAGGGGAATCTTGGGAATTGCACATAACACTTGAAGATGGAAGGCGCTATAAATCCTTACCTGAAATAGCCAGTAGTCCTGTTCCCATTTCGGAAATTGAAGCATCTTATGATCCAGAGCTCGAGTTCAACCTCGATGAAGATGATTTTGTCCCAGGCCATAAGGTCCTCATCACTTTTGATGACCCTTCCGAAGTCGACAACTTCTATTTTTGGAGATTCAGATCATTTGAAAGACTGGTCGTCTGTGAAAGATGCGCCGGAGGAATATTTAGGGATAGCGAATGTGTAAGCTTTGAAGAATACAATGCCCAGAATAGCCCCGGTGTTAATGAAGATGGTGCAGACCCTGAGTATACCTACATTTGTGAAAGGGATTGTTGGCGTATCCGGTTTAACGAGAAAATTGAAGTCTTTTCCGATGAATTTGCCAACGGCGTTTCGGGGAATAGATTGGGGGTCGCTGACGTACTACTTTACACCAAGAACGATATTTTGGTCGAAATGCAACAGTATGCGCTCACCGCCGAAGGTTACCGGTACTTCAGAATTTTGAAGGACATTGTAGATAACAACGGTAATTTCAATGCCCCACCACCGGCCGCGCTCTTGGGAAATATGTTTAATGTGGATGATGGCAATGAATTTGTACTCGGTAGATTTACCATAGGTTTGGCTTCTACGGCATCCATTTTTATTGATAGAACTGCAATTGAGGATGAGCCTCTGGAACAGGAAAGAATTAATACCGAATCTAGTGAATTGTTTTTTGGAAACGGATTGTTGGTAAGATCTACCGCTCCTTGTCGTGAGGGACGGTTTAGAACGGGGACTCCCCCTTCGGGATGGATAAGTAATTAGGGCAACCAGAATAAAGGCAGGTAAATATGAATTTAAGATTGGGGATGTTGTTGTTTTTCGGCCTTGCCCTCACTCTTTCGTATTCGCAAGAATATCAACTCACATTTAGGATTTTGGACGGTACGTCAAACCTTCCCGTAAAAGATGCCAATGTTTTTATTGTCCCCTGTAGCTGCGGTGGTGTATCGGATGAAAATGGAATGTTTTCCATAAACCTTCAGGAAAATGGCTACCAGGCCACCATATCATTTATTGGTTATGAAAGTACTGGAATAACAGTCAACTTAAATAAGGACACCCAATTGGAAGTGAAAATGCAGCCCAAACAGGAGCGTTTATCCGAAGTCATTGTGAAAGCCAAAAAAGTCAACGAGATGATAACATCTCCCCAAATGGGGGTCTTGAAACTCGAAAGTCAAGAGTTAAAAAAAATCCCCAGCGCACTAGGAGAGCTGGATGTACTTAGGGGGTTGACACTGCTTCCCGGAGTCAACAACACGGGGGAAATTAGCAATGGTGTCTCGGTAAGGGGTGGTTCCCTTGATCAAAACTTGGTTTTGTATGACTATGCACCGGTATTTAATCCTACACATTTATTTGGACTTTTTTCAATTTTCACTCCAGATGTGACCTCATCAATAGATTTGTATAGGGCAAACATCCCTGCTCGTTACGGTGGAAGGACCTCCTCCGTTTTGGATATAAAAGTAAAAACACCCTATGCAGATATTTTAAAACTGAGCGGTGGTATTGGATTGGTTTCAAGTAGGGTTAACATTGAGACTCCCCTAATTAAGGATAAACTTACGCTGGTGGCAGGAGGAAGAGCCGGATTCACTGATTTTTTACTTCCGATATTTTCCAGACGACTTGAGAATACCAAAGCTTCATTTTACGACGGTACCATTAAACTGCTCTATTTGCCAACGAAAAATGACCAGGTTACATTTACAGGTTTTTATACCAAAGATTTTTATCAGTTGGATCTGATTTCGAGAATTGAAAACATTGAGGCCGAAAACAATCAATATGATTTTCAAAACCTTAATGGAACACTGAACTGGCAACATTCTTTTAATGAAGAAACCGCACTTCGCACCATCTTGGTGTCTGGTATTTATAATGCGGACAATATTTTTCCTGAAATAGATTCTTCCAATGAGATTGAATTTAAATCCAGGATAAAACATTTCAGCTTTATCTCTGAATTCTCCAAGTTTAAGCGGGATCGTAATTTTGATTATTATTTTGGAACTCAAATCAACAGATATCAAATAGATCCTGGAGAGCTGAATCCAGGAACGGCCACCTCAATAACGCCCATAGTTTTGCCCCAAGAAACGAGCTATGAGCTTTCGGGATACGCCAATCTAAATTGGGAGCCAATTCATTTTTTAACGTTATCTACCGGTCTTAGATATACCTATTACTTTCTGCAAGGTCCTTACACCCAAAATGAATACGATGATCTATCAGGAAACATTATTGGTACCGAGATTTTTGAAAAGGGAGAAGTTGCAGCTTCCTATGATGGTTTGGAACCCAGACTTGGGGCCAGCATTCAATTGAACCCAACAATTTCTTTAAAAATGAGCTATGCACGTTTAAATCAATACTTACAGAATATTTATAATAACACCACTCCACTGCCAACATCACGTTGGAAAACTGCTGACGGAAATATTTTACCCCAGATGAGTGATGCCTACGGTTTTGGTATTTATAAAAGCTTTAATGAAAATAGCATAGAAGCTAGCATAGAAACCTATTATAGAACGTCTAAAAACAACCTGACCTACAGGCCCGGTGCCGATTTCTTTCTGGAGCAATTTGTGGAACGTGAAATAGTTCAGGGTCCTGGTAGGGCATACGGTGTTGAACTTAGTATTCGAAAACCTTTGGGCAATGTCAATGGATGGCTCAACTACACCTGGTCCAGAAGTCAGTTGCGTACTGAAAGTGAATCCCTAAGTGGAAGGATCAACAACAACCAATGGTTTAATTCTGATTTTGACCGACCTCATACATTGAATGCCACCCTAAATTATGAAGCCGACGATTACAACACCCTAAGTTTCAACTTTGTGGTTCAAACGGGTAGACCGTTAACATTGGCCAACGGAGTAGTAGAACTTAGCGATGGTATTCGAGCCCCTATTTTTCTCGAAAGGAATAATTCGAGATTGCCCACCTACCATCGTCTGGATATGTCTTACAATATACATTTCAGCAAAAGCAAGAAGAATAAACGCTGGCAAAATGATTGGACATTTACCATATACAATCTCTATGGAAGAAAAAATCCCTTGAATATTTTTTATACCCAACGCAACGGCCTGGAAAATGCAGATGTATTCTTGGACAATCCTTTGGGTTCCTTTGAACTTTTGGTGCTGAATTCCCCCCTATTTTCCCTTACCTACAATTTTACGTTCCAATAAATAGATCGGATAGTGTCTTGTTTTACTTTTTAAACCTTTCCAATTCGCAGGAAATCATCTAATCCTTGATTACGGATTCAAGGACCTCCAACCGTCCATCAATTGGAGCCATTAGCCGTAATCCCAATAAGTGTGCTACCAAAGGATACACATGTGTGTTTTCCAGGGGTGCCAATTGATAGTTTTTTTTGATATCAGGACCCTCAATATACAAAATACCGCCCATGTTCTTGTTGACATAGGGATCAAATCCATGATCCCCTTTTATACGCAACAACTCTTTTTTGTCCGACTTTGAATTGATAATGGTGTAAGGGGCTTCGGCAATTAGTACCAAATCACCGATTCTATCATTATCCCGGTAATGCAAATAATTAGGCAGTTCTGCTCTTCGGTATACTCGAAAAAAATCCTTTCCTTGTAAGGCGTTGAACAGGCTGTCCGTTTCGGCCTCGGTTTTCGTATACATCATTGAAATGGGCCCTGGTACAAATCGTTCCCTATCAAATGCTGCATAATCATTTACATTTACAAATCCCTTCAGCTCTTGCATGCCATGGTCTGAAGTTACAATAAGGTAAACGGGCAAACCACTTTTTTTGATGCCCTCGCGCAGTGCCCCAATTTGGGTATCTACCCATTGCACGGCCTCTTTGGTCTCCTGGGCCTCCGGCCCAAATTTATGGCCCTGGGTATCCACCAAGGAAAAGTATAAGGTAATCATGTGAGGACGTTCCAACTCGGGAAGCTCCAACCACTCCAATACCCTTTTTACCCTGTATTCATAAGGGGTTTGTTTATCGTAGAGGTAATAATACTTTGGATGCAGACTATTGATGTTGGCCTCGCTGCCCACCCAAAAATAGGAGGCGGAACACATGCCTTGCAACTGTGCCAAGTTCCATAAAGGAATACCTCCATACCAACTCCCATCACTGACAACTACCCTATTGGCAATCCGATAGGTCGTATCAAAATTTGGATCATAAAACGTATTTCCTATAATACCATGATTTTGAGGGTAAAGACCGGTGACCAAGGTATAGTGATTGGGAAAGGTCTTTGAGGGATACGAAGGAATAAGGCTTTGAGTAGAGCTTCCATTTTTGGCCATTTCCAAAATATGTTTTCCTTCATGTAGCTCGGCATAATCATGACGGAATCCGTCTATGGAAACCATGATGACATAAGGACTTTCCTGTGCCTTTTTCGTGTTTTGTATGGCGTTGGATACAATTTCTTTTTCAAGATAACTCCCATAAGGGGCTTGTTGCGGGATGATTTTGGGAAAGACGAATTGAAAAAAAACAAAAATCGCAATAAAGCGGCGAAGTCTAGTAATTTTCATGTTCGAAAACTACAAAATATACCGCGCTTGAGTGTTAACTTGATATGATTTTATAGGACACTAGTCCTTAACAGTCGTTGGCCGTCTGTATTTATGAAAAGGTTGTTTTAAAAGCCCTGTTATACTGCTATTTTCTTTCTCATCAGGAAAGGTATCCACTCCATAGGTGATTTTTTCAGGTTCCAGGTACATGTAAGTCCCGAAAAGCCTATCCCAGATGGAAAAGATATTCCCATAGTTGGAATCTGTGTAGGGCAGTACAAAATGATGGTGTACTTTGTGCATATCTGGGGAAACGATAACAAAACTCAATGCCTTATCCACATTTTTGGGCAATCGAATATTGGCATGGTTGAACTGCGAGAGTACCACCGAAAGGCTTTGATAGAGCATAATGATTCCAATGGGGGCACCCACCATAAAAACCCCAATCAGCGTAAAAACATATCGAATGACACTCTCCAAAGGATGGTGGCGATTGGCCGTAGTGGTATCGACATTATGATCGGAATGGTGCACCAAATGAATCATCCAGAGTGGTTTTACCTTATGCTCCACCAAATGGGCCATATAGGCACCTATCAAGTCCAAAAACAGCACCCCAAGAAACACATAAAGCCACAAAGGCATTTCCGGTAACCAATTGATGATACCAAAATCATCGTTTACGGCCCAATCTGATGTCTTCAGTAAAAAATACGCCAATGGAAAGTTGACAATAATCGTGGTTAGGGTAAAAAAGAAATTGGGCACAGCATGACTCCATTTCCTGTAGCGCACATGAAATAGGGGAACAATGCCCTCCAATATCCAAAAAAACGTAATCCCACCCACCAAAATCAAACTTCGGTGCAGCGGGGGAATGGTCTCAAAGTAGTTCATTAACTGTTCCATAGCACTATAAAATTACAAATTTCAAAATTCAATTTCAAAATGCAGTTAGTCGAGCAAGACTCGTGAGTGCGCATGACTGAGCGTGAAAGACCGAGGTAGCCTAACCGGCAAACCTATGGGATGAGAAAAACCCTATGGTTCATTTTGATTTTATTCTGGAGCATGCTTTCCCATATGAAGTGTAAAGGAGGGGGTGTATCATTTTATTTTTTGTTTCATGGACTCAACAATATTAAAGGCAGCTGGACAAAGAGCGACATTCTTAAGGGTCAAGTGACTTATTTGTTGAAATTTTTTTCGATTGGTATGTGGAAATTCCCGACATGCCTTGGGTCGCACCTCATAAATGGAGCAATGGTTATCGGAACCCAAAAACGCACAGGGAACTTGTTGCAATACATAATCGTGGTCTTCATCCAACCGTAAATAGGTTTCCATAAATACGGAAGTTTTTAGTCGAAAATGCCCAGCAATGCGTTCAATATCCAATTTCGTAAATAGGGGACCCGTGGTTTTACAACAATTGGCACATTGTAAGCAATCCGTTCTCTTGAATTCCTCTTCATGCAATTCTTGCATGATATCATCCAACCTCTTGGGAGGTCGTTTCTTAAGCTTTTGGAAAAACTTCTTGTTTTCCTTGGATTTCCTAGCCGCCTCTTCGGGTAATCTTTTTAAAGCACTCTGCATAGAACAAACATAGAAAATGAATATTAAACCTTTTATGTTTGTAAAAGTCACACCTTTGAACCATGGATATATTGGGCAAGGCCTTACTGGATTTCCAAACAGGGGATTATACCGAGGACATTAAAACCTTTTCTTCGTTGAACGAAGAGGATATTTTGGAAGTCCCCTATCTCTTTCGGAATTTTAATGAAATGCCATTGATAGAACAAAAGGCATTAGCATTTTGTCAGGGAAACGTATTGGATGTTGGCTGTGGAGCAGGGAGTCATTCCCTGTATCTTCAGGAAAATGGATTTGAGGTGGTGGGATTGGACCAATCCAAAGGTGCCATTAAGGTATGCAAGGCAAGAGGGGTTAAAAAGACGGTTTGTGCGGAATTTTTGAATTTTTCAGAAACGGGATTTGATACATTATTGCTTCTAATGAACGGTATTGGAATTTCAGGAAAATTGGAAAGATTGGCAGAATTTCTAAATCACACCAAAAAACTCTTGAATCCTGGCGGACAACTAATACTGGATTCGAGCGATATCATCTATATGTTTGAAAAAGATGAGGATGGAGGTTACTGGGTTCAGGAGATACGCCATATTATGGAGAGGTACGTTTCCAAATGGGCTATAAGCGTAAAAAGGGCCCAATTTTTGATTGGTTGTATTTAGATTTCTATACTTTAAAAAATACTGCCGAAAATGCAAAATGGCGCTGTGAGATGATATGTGAAGGTAATCATTACGACTATTTGGCCAGATTGACCTTAAAGTAAATACTAGACCTTGCATACCGCCGTTTTATTAAAAGCGCATCGACAATGAAGAAAATCTTTTCGTTTTACCTGTTTTTCCTATTTTTTTTGGTTGCCTGTTCATCCGGTGATGGAGATGATGCCCCAGATCCTAGCGATGATGACGGTCAGGCATCGGTCGATAAATCGCAAAATCTATTGGCCACGGGTGCATCGGCCAATGATTTGCTTTCCAATGCCAATTTTGATCGCATACTTGTTGAGATAGCTTATGTTACCGGTTTTAGACCAACACCACAGACCATGGACAATTTTATGCAATATTTACAGGAACGCACCTTTAAACAGAACATTGAAGTTGAATTTTTGGAATTGGACTCCCCGGAAGAGGAAACGCTTACCCTTCAAGAAATTGCTGATTTGGAGGGAGAAAATAGAACCGCCTATAATGAGGGTACCACATTGGCTGTTTATATCTATTTTGCGGATGCACCATCAGATGGTGACGATGAGGATGAAGGCTTGGTCACCTTAGGGGCAGTTTACCGCAATACCTCCATGGTCATCTTTGAACGCACCATTCGGACGTTAGCCGGTCGTAGTTTAATTATTACCAATACCGACGTGGAAACCGCTACCCTTAACCATGAATTTGGTCATCTTTTTGGGCTTGTGGATTTGGGCAGTGTACCTGTTAATGATCATGAAGACCCTGAAGCCCCAAACCATTGTGTAGTGGATGGATGCCTCATGCAGGCCCAACTTACCTTTGGTTCGCCAGCGGCGCGGATCCTTGTTTCAAGTGCGGACAAGGATTTGGTATCCGCTTGTTCGCTATCTGGTCAAAGCATTATGAACATGTTGGAATCCAATGCGGCACGAAATGTAGCGGTGGTTCCATTATTGGATGCAGAATGTATCCTAGACCTGCAAAATAACGGCGGTCGTTAAGTCACTTCCATAGGGATTTCGGTCGGGCACTTGGAATTTACTGTATTTATAATTGGGAATAATCCCTATCTTTCTCGAAGTTCATTATTCTTAATTATCAATCAATGAAAAAATCAGTTCTTTTCCTGTGTTTCCTTTCCGTTTTCCTTGTTTTTCCGCAAAGCAAAAAGAAGTCCAATAAAAAATCTGATGATAAAACGGTATTGGAAAAGGCCAATCTATCCGGTCTAAAGTTTCGCAGTCTAGGTCCCGCGCTGACTTCAGGCCGAATATCAGATATCGCAGTTAACCCAAGTAACTTCAACGAGTACTATGTAGCTACTTCTTCCGGCGGGGTCTGGAAAACCATTAATGCGGGCAATACGTTCCAACCCATTTTTGATGGGGAAGGCAGTTATTCCATCGGATGCGTAACCCTAGACCCCAATAATCACAATATTCTTTGGGTAGGTACCGGTGAAAACAACAACCAACGTAGCGTAGCTTATGGTGATGGTGTTTATCGCTCCGAAGATGGCGGAAAAAGCTGGGAGCATATGGGCCTAAAAACCTCTGAACACATTGGAAAAATTATTGTACATCCAAAAAATTCCAATGTGGTTTATGTTGCTGCCATTGGCCCACTTTGGAGTTCAGGTGGTGAACGTGGACTGTACAAAACAGAAGATGGGGGAAAGACATGGAATGCCGTTTTAACCGTAGATGAGCATACTGGAATTACGGATGTTGTCATGGATCCTAGAAATCCAGAGGTACTTTATGCAGCAGCTTTTCAACGCAGACGCCATGTATTTACCTATGTGGGTGGTGGACCTGGTTCCGGAATCCATAAATCTGAAGATGGTGGAACGACCTGGAAAAAAATCAACAGTGGCTTGCCAAAGACCATGCTGGGTCGAATTGGTTTAACAATTTCCCCAGCCAATCCTGAGTATATCTATGCCATCGTTGAAGCGGCCCAGGGTAAAGGGGGGTTTTATAGGTCTACCAATAGGGGCGCTTCTTGGGAAAAAAGGGGGGGCTACTCCACCAGTGGAAATTACTATCAAGAAATCTTTGCCGACCCTGTTGACCCAGACCGCGTGTATGCCATGAACAACTGGATGCGCGTGACCCACAACGGGGGCAAGACCTTTGACTATGTAGGCGAAGATTTCAAACATATTGACAACCATGTCATTTGGATCAATCCCAATAACAATGCCCATTTACTTTCTGGAAATGATGGCGGGGTTTACGAATCATGGGATGCCGGTAAACACTGGACATTCAAACCTAACCTGCCCGTCACCCAATTTTACAAAGTGGCCGTTGATAACGCCAAACCGTTTTATAACATCTATGGAGGCACCCAAGACAATTTTAGCCTTGGGGGACCGTCTAGGACGGTAAGCGGAAATGGCCCCAATAATTTTGATTGGTTCATCACCCATGGTGGTGATGGGTTCGAATCACAAGTTGACCCTGAAAATCCGAATATTGTGTATGCCCAATCACAATACGGAAATTTGGTACGCTATGACAAATTAAGTGGTGAGGAAAAGGGAATTCAACCCAAGGAGCGAAAAGGTGAAAACAGCTATCGTTGGAACTGGGATGCGCCTTTGGCCGTGAGCCGACATCAATCGGGCCGTGTGTATTTCGCAGCAAACAAATTGTTCAAAAGTGATGACCGCGGCAACAGTTGGGAGGTGATAAGTGACGATCTCACCCAAAATATGGACCGAAACAAACTCAAGGTCATGGGTAGGGTGCAAGGTATTGATGCTGTGGCCAAAAACCAATCCACCTCCCCATATGGCACCATTGTAGCCTTTTCGGAATCCCCTAAGAATGAGAATCTACTTTATGTCGGAACAGATGACGGCTTGATTCAAATTACTGAAGATGGGGGCAAAAATTGGCGCAAGGCTTCCAGTTTTCCAAGTGTACCCAATAGAACCTACGTCAATGCCGTTTTTGCATCAAAGCACGACGAAAATGTGGTCTATGCCTGTTTCAACAACCATAAAAACGGTGATTTTAAACCCTATATTTTGGTCAGCAGGGACAAAGGAAACTCATGGACATCGATAACTGCCAACCTCCCTGAGCGGGGTTCAACTTATGCCATAGAAGAAGACCATGTAGACAGAAATCTGTTATTTGCAGGCACGGAATTTGGGGTGTTCTTTTCGTCCAATCAAGGTACGGAATGGAAACAACTCAAAGGAGGGCTGCCAACCATAGCCGTTCGGGATATTGCCATTCAAGAAGTGCACAATGATTTGGTCTTGGGGACCTTCGGAAGAGGATTTTATGTATTGGACGACTACTCCAGCCTCCGTGGAATGACCCAAAAATTGAATGATGAAGCAACCTTATTTGGTGTCCGTGATGCCTTACAATTTGAATCTTCCTATCCGCTTGGCTTACCGTACAAGGCCTTTATGGGGGACAACTTCTTCATTGGTGATAATTTAGGTTCAGAGGCTATTTTTACGTGGTATCTGAAAGAAGGTATTAAGAGCAAAGAAGACCAACGTAAAGAGAGCACCAAGGATTTTGCAAAAGATGGGAAGGACAATCCCTACCCATCCTATGAAACCTTAAGCGAGGAAGCTGAAGAAATGGCTCCTCAATTGGTGGTAACCGTTACGGATGGGAAAGGGTCCATTGTGCGAAAACTGTTGACCAAGCCTTCCGCTGGTTTGCAACGAATACATTGGGATTTGCGATATGCCTCCCAAGAACCCATTGATTTTTACGAACCGCCATTCTACAATCCCTTTGGCGGGGAAAGCCAGGGTGCCATGGTTCCTCCAGGGGTTTATTCAGTAGGACTATCCAAAATTGTGGATGGGGTGGAAACACCACTTTCACAACCGGTTTCTTTTAAGGTGGTCCCATTGAAAAATAAGGTGCTCCCAACAAATGATCGTGAGGCCTTAGCAAAATTCCAGCAGGACGTGAATGAGCTTTCAGGGAAAGTTAGTAGTGTTCAAAGCGCACTTTCAGAACTTTCAGATGAACTGCGCTACATGAAAGAGGCCATTAAACGTACACCAACCAAGCACATTGAATTGATGAAAGAATGGAAGGTGTTGGATTCTGAAATTTCAGAAATACAAAAGAAAATCAGCTGGGACCGCATTGCCTCCCGTCTCGATATTGAAAATCCCCCAACCATAGGGAACCGAGTTGGGTATTTGATTTATGAACAAGGGCATTCTACAGGAGCTCCAACCGAAACGCACAAAAGCTCCTTCGCTATCGCCAAAG
This sequence comes from Bacteroidota bacterium, assembly GCA_039184365.1. Taxonomy (GTDB): domain Bacteria; phylum Bacteroidota; class Bacteroidia; order Flavobacteriales; family Flavobacteriaceae; genus Croceivirga. Next base: position 36,017 of record JBCDBE010000004.1, read on the forward strand.
AAGAATTTGCCCCAGTATATGAGCAATCAAAGAATTTGGTGAACAACAAGTTTGATGCGTTCAGAAAAAAACTAAAGGAATTTGGCGCTCCCTATACACCGGGCAATATTCACTTTTTGGACTAACAAACCGTTAAACTGCAATAACATAAGGAGCAGTTGGTCAACTGCTCCTTTTCAATTTGTATCTTAGATGGATTGAAGAAATACGGTCAATGATTTTATCCATTAATTGAAGATACTTTCTTCAACTTCGTTGCAGTGCTTGGAATTGAGGTGGTGCACGCCCTAGCCTTTCCTGGCAGTAAAAAAGACAGCCCAGCATGGAAAAAAAATCAAACCCGTATTCGCCCTGGAAACGCCATCAAAAAATTCCATTTCGTTTTTTTGCCCTTTTTTTTACCCTGTTTATCATTTTTATGGATTGGTCGGTCAATCCCATTTTGTCCAAACTATACTATTATGGCCCGCTCTCAACCCTATTGGATGCTGTTGTTTCATGGGTAGGTGAAAGTCTATTTCAAATTCCCTATATCATCATATCACCATATGATGGGGAACATAACGATAGGACGTATGTGTACTTACTGTATTTCACAATAACCGTTGTCGCCATTTTAGGCACCATTGTTTGGAGCTTGCTCGACAGAAAACGCCAAAATTATCACGTGCTATATTATTGGCTGACCACCGTCATACGATACTATTTGGCATTCACCATGATGCTCTTTGCGCTTTATAAGTTTTTTAAGTTACAATTTCCCGATCTCGGCTATTACACTTTGACCGCGCAAGTAGGCAATATGTCGCCCATGCATTTGGCCTGGGCTTTTTTCGGTTATTCGTATCAATACAATGTTTTCATGGGCATTGTAGAAAGTGCATCATTGCTCCTATTGTTTCGCAGAACCACCACCCTAGGAGCAATCATTACCTTGGGGGCCCTGGCCAACGTGATTGTACTAAACTTTAGTTATGATATACATGCCAAACTGTATCCAACAGTCTTATTTATGATGGCCCTTTTTCTATTGCTTAAAGATGGCAAAAGAATCATCCTATTCTTCTTCACGGGCCAGGTCATTTCCTTACCCCCTATCCAAGCTCCCGTATTTCAAAGGCGATGGATGCCTATCTCAAAATTGGTATTTAAAGTCTTGCTCATAGGATATTTTCTAATAGTCTCCATTACGGAAAATATGGGTTATCAAAAGTTCTCTGAAGCACAATTACAGGCTAAAAATGAATATTCGGGGCTTTATGATGTGGAGTCGTTTGTTGTGAATAAAGACACCTTATCACGGGAAAATCCGTTGCGGTGGCGCCAATTGATCATCGGGGATAAAATACTTGAGGCCGTACGCCTAAAAGGGGATAGTGTGGTATTTATAAATGTTCCCATCGATAAAGAGGAACTTATCGTATATGGGGATCCCACTGTGCTATCTGAAAAAATGCAAGAGGTTTACAATGAATTGGGTATTGCCGATAGCATTTATTTTGGTATGGATTCCATCTTAATTGCCCGACAGAGAATAAACCGATTTCAATTTGAAAAGTCCGATTCAAGAACAATACTACTAAAGGGAATGGTCCATAACGATTCGGTTCACATTACAGCCAAAAGAAGACCTATGGATCTTAATGATTTCCGACTAATGAAAAGGGGGTTTCATTGGATAAATGAAGCAAGTTATTTTTATTGATCAGCATTTCGGATTCAAGGATACCTATGGCAATACCATAGCTATCTCCAAAAAATTTTAATTTTTCAAATAAACCAGCCCTTATCATTTAGAAGTAATGTTTACCTGCAACAAATCCCATACGCCTTTGTTTTTCAATAACTAATTCAAAAAAATAAAAACAATACAGGTAATTGGCATTTGCGTGGTAGCCTTGGTGGGATGCAAGGAAAATTCAAAAGAAAATCAGTTGGTATGGGATAGCTTCACGTTTGGATATCGACAAACCGCCTACCATTGGAAACCGGGTTGGGTACCTGATGTACGAGCAGGGACATTCCACGGGAACCCCTATCAAAACCCATCGAAGTACTTTTGCCATTGCCAAGGAAGAATTTGCACCTTTATACGAGCAATCAAAGCATTTGGTTCACAACAAATTTGATTCCTTTAGGAAAAAATTAAAGGAATTAGGTGCACCCTACACCCCAAGGAATATTCATTTTTTGGATCGATTAGTAGTAGCGTCTAAATATCATAAGGAAGGTTGTAGTAAGTCCATTGCTCATTTTCAATTGGATTGTTACATATTTGAAAAGATAAGATTATTCATTGCATACCAGTATTGACTGTGATTAAAATGGGTGATGAAGGTTTTCTCAAACAGCGCTTTCTTTTGATGCCAGATTTTCCTAGCTTAGATACCTAATAACCAGCACCCATCCACTTATGAGAACGTCTATTCTTGGTTTTCTGGCAGTTATCCTTTTACTGCCCTTTGAAACATTGGCCCAACAGCTTTCCACAAAACAAATGGATCAATTGAAATTCCGCCATATTGGTCCTATTGGTAATCGTATCATTTCCGTCACCGGCGTTGCAGAAGATCCCTTGACCTACTATGTGGGCGCAGCTTCGGGAGGCATTTGGAAGACGGTGGATGGTGGTATAAACTGGAAACCTGTTTTCGATAAACAACGCGTTCATTCCATTGGGGCACTTGCGTTGGCACCCAGTGAACCCGAAGTGGTTTACGCCGGTACGGGAGAGTCTTTTATTCGATCCAATGTTTCCATTGGTAACGGTGTTTGGCGTTCGACCGATGGCGGAGCTACCTGGAAGCACCTCGGACTTGAGAATACAGGAAGGATCAGTAGAATTTTGGTTCACCCCACCAATCCCGAAGTTGCCTATGTTGCTGCCTTAGGGCATGGCTATACGCCTCAACAGGAACGCGGGATATATAAGACTGCCGATGGCGGTAAAACATGGAAACAAGTGCTTCATGTCGATAAACACACGGGTGCTTCAGATCTGGTCATGGACCCTTTTAATCCCCGTATTCTCTTTGCAGGAATGTGGTCGTTGGAAATTCGTCCGTGGATACGTAAAAGCGGTGGTCCCGGTGGTGGGATATACCGCTCACTGGATGGAGGTGAGACCTGGGAAAAGTTGAAAAGCAAAGGATTGCCGAAAGGGGAAGTGGGTAAAATTGCCCTAGCGATGACGCCTGCCCAACAAGGTAGATTGTATGCTTTGATTGAAACAGGAGATGGTATCCCATTGGACGGTGAACCTACAAATAGCGGAGAGCTCTGGCGTTCGGAAAACAGGGGAAGTACATTTGCACTAATCAATTCCGATCGAGACCTGACAGGTCGTGGGGCATACTATACCCGATGCACAGCTTCACCCGACAATCCCAACGAAATATACTTCTTCTCCGCAGCGTATGCGACCAGTATCGATGGTGGTAAAACAGCTACACTTGCCGCACCGGGAACGGCCCCCAATTGGGATCATCATGAAATGTGGGTGGATCCCACCAATGGCAATCGGCAAATTGTAGTGGGCGATGGTGGACTTTCCATAAGCCATAACCGGGGAAAATCTTGGTATCGCGTGCAATTGCCCGTAGCGCAACTGTATCATGTAACCACGGATACGGAAGTGCCCTATAATGTGCTCACCAACCGTCAGGATGGTCCTTCGATGAAAGGCCCCAGTAGAAGTCGCATGCAAAGCTTCTTTGGTGGTTTTATTCCTACGGGCAAGTGGCATGATGTAGGAGGTGGAGAAAGCGGTTTTGCCACTGCCGACCCCACTGACCCCAACATCGTCTGGTCCAGTGCGTCAGGATTCGGTGCTTTGGGTGGTGTAGTCACACGGTACAATGAGGAAACCGGACAGTTTAGACAGGTGGAGGTATGGCCGGAATTGACGGCAGGTATGCCTGCCATAGATGTTAAATACCGATTCCAGTGGACGTTTCCCCTACTTATCTCCCCTCATGATAACAACACGGTCTATGTGGCCAGCCAGTATGTACATCGCACTACAAATGGTGGGCAAAGCTGGGAAATTGTCAGCCCCGATCTCAGCCTTAATGACCCAAGTAAACAACAGTTTTCGGGAGGATTAACGGGTGACAATATTGGTGTGGAATACGCCAATGTAGTATATGCACTGGAAGAATCCCCATTGAAGCAGGGCTTGTTATGGGCAGGTACCAATGACGGTCTCGTACATATAAGTCAAGACAATGGTGCCAATTGGAGCAACGTGACTGCAAAAATTCCAGGAATGCCAACCTACGGTGCGGTGCGCAATATTGAAGCTTCCAAACATGCAGAAGGCACGGTGTATCTTACGGTGGATGCACACGAGATGGGCGACTTTGCCCCCTATGTCTACAAGAGCACCAATTATGGGTCAAGCTGGACAAAAATCACCTCAGGGATTGAATCTGGACCATTAAGCTATTGTCGAATGATTAAAGAAGATCCAATAAATCCCAATCTGCTGTATTTGGGTACCGAAAATGCGCTGTACTTTTCATTGGATAGGGGTGCCAATTGGCAATCCCTTATGACCAACCTACCTTCAAGTCCGATGTATTGGATGGATATTCCAGAACATTTCAATGATTTGGTCGTAGGTACTTATGGTCGTGGCATTTGGGTTCTTGATGATTTGACACCCCTCCAGCAATTCACAACTGAGGTGAAAAATTCTGCAATGCACCTGTTCAATCCCAAGGACGCATACCGACTACAGCCCGTCTCAATGGTCATGCAGTTCTTCAAAGAAGCTTCCTTTGGTGATGATCCACCAACTGGCACATCCCTTCACTATTGGCAGTCAGGAGATGTAAAAGACAGTATTTCCCTGGTGATAGCCAATGAGAATGGCAAAACAATAAGAACCCTCAAACATAAAGGCAAACCAGGTATCAATCGGGTATGGTGGGACTTCAAAGAAGATCCAAGCACTTCCCTCATTTTGCGGACAAAACCTAGGTATGCTTCTTGGGTACCATTATCAGACAAAAGAACCCGAAAATCGTTGGTACAACCATTATCATTACTGGCCAATCCAGGAACCTACACGGTAAGCCTTAAAGTAGGGGATGCTGTTCAACGCCAAAGTTTTACGTTGATCAAAGATCCCAACACAGAAGGAAGTATTAATGATATTAAAGCACAAAAGGAGCTTCTGGATAAAATCTGGCTGGATTATGAGGCAATCTCAAAAACGGTGAATGAAGCCGAAAAACTACGTCGACAACTAAAAGATATGCAACCTCTGCTTGCTGACAATAAAGCTGATAAAGTAAAAAAACTCGATAGTACGGCCACGGCATTGGAGAACAAGATGATCCAACTAAAGCATACGGGCAAGGGGCAAGATCCCATTCGGTTGCCAGGAATGCTTTTGGAAAAATTGGGCTATCTCGCAACAACCATTGCAGTTGCCGATTTCAAACCGGCGGATCAATACGTTCAAGTATATGAGAAACTTCATGAAGAGTGGAAAGTGGTGCAACAAGCTTGGAACCAATTCAAAAAAGAAGAAGTTGAAGCCTTCCAAAACGAAATGCAAAGTAATGCCGGCGGACCATTAATTATGGAAACAGAGGAGGAGTAGCGGTCGTTGCAAATTTATAGTGAGGGAGCTTAAGAGGAAGAGACACTAATTCCAGGATTACTTTCACAATCTAAAAAAAGTGGAAAATAGGGAGGTTTTCCAGGAAGCAACTAAGAGAAACTATGACATGCTTCTCTTGGATTGTAGTTTGATTTCAGAACGTTTGCACATCAGAGACAAAATCAACCATCTTCAATCGTAGATAATGAAATTCAAGAAGATATGCGCCCACTATGGGTCATCGGTATTTATCACCAAAAATTTACCATTCCATAAAGTGACCAAAACCCTTGGCAGTACTATAACCCTATACCTCCTTTTGCTGATTTTAGTTGGTTTTGGCACAAGTTGTAAAAGACAACAAAGTTCTGCCATGGCTACTGAAGATTTGAGGGACGTAGAAAAATGGACGCTTATTTTTGAAGAGGATTTTGATCAAGACCTTGGCCAATGGAATGCTTGGAATAGCGGTGCTTTTAATGAAGAAATTCAACTATACCGACCGGAACAATTGTCTTTGGAAAAGGGTATCCTAAAAATCAATATCAAAAGGGAAGCGGTTTCAGGGGCAGCCACTATTTCTGACCCTTCAATTAAAGACTTTGAATATGTTTCTGGACGAATAGAAAGCAAAGTACAATTTGGGCCATCCGACCAAGAAGGTCAGAATGCGTATCGCTTCTTGGCACGTATTAAATTACCTGCTGGCCATGGCATGTGGCCTGCTTTTTGGACGTATGGTGACCAATGGCCCACCCGCGGTGAAATTGATATTTTGGAAGCATGGGGAGGGAGGCCTAATGAATATTTGACCAACCTTTTCTTTGGAACGGAAGAAGGTATCAACATTAACTCCGGTACAGATATATTGCACAAAATGGGTATGGATTTAACCTCAAATTTCCATATCTACGAAATGATCTGGCAAGAAAATAATGTTAGAATTTATTTTGATGAGAAGTTGATTCATACCTACATGGCCAACGATTCAAATAATATAGAGCACTTTTTTGGGAAGAAGCATAAGGTAGTCTTGAATACGGCTGTTGGTGGTACTTTTTTCAAAGACAGGGATTCAGATAAATACGTTGATAGCTCCACCATGGAAATCGATTGGGTAAAGGTCTATAAACGGTAGTATAAGGTAAAAACAAATGTATTTCGGTCGGCTTTTATTTTTTCCTCCACTTCATCCCAAACAAAACTCGGGTCAAAGCGGTATTCCTAATTACAAAATGGTAGGCCATCCAAATAGTTGTAATACATATCGAAACAAGGATAAGAAATTTCAGGGGAATACCGATATTCCATTGCAGCACATAGAAGCCTGATGCCACGATTACCGCTTGATGTAAAATGTAAAAGGGATAAATGGCCGTATTTAAATAAATCAATTTTGGACTGGAGTAATCTAAATACTTCATAGTGTATCCCACCGAAGCCAAAATCATCGCCCAAATATGAAAACCATTCAACAGACCGTATTGATACAACCAAAAATCTTGTGATCTAGGTCGGTAAAATTCCCAGTCCCAATAATATTTACCAAACAAAATAGATGCAAGTAGTAAAGCAATAATTAAAAATAGCTTTCGGTACTTTAAACAGGTCCGCCAGAATACATCAATCCCACTTAACAAAAAGCCCAAGAGATAAAACGTCATAGAGGAAACAAATACATACCAGTCATCAATTAAACTTCCCTGTTCCGGCCAATCCACAAACAAAGTAAAAATATAGAGTACAAAAGGCAATCCTAAAATCAAACAGGGCAAAGGATGGCTAAAAATTGTATTAAATACAGCCTTAAACCTACTGAACCATTTGATTTTGGCTAATGAAAATATGGGCAACAATACCATAGTGAACACAAAAAGATAAGCCACAAACCACATATGGCTCCAAGTAAACGATCCCTGTGGATAAGGTACAATTTCATAAACCGATGGATAGAATTCCCAGTACCCTATAGAAATCTTTCCTTCTTGCAACCACTCAAAATATACCTGAACAGGAGTGATAAAGAATATGGCAAAAGCTAACGGAATAAAAAGCCTTACAAAACGCTCTCCAAAAAATTTCAAAACAGAACGTTTTCGCAATGAAAACCGTACACCAACCCCGGCTATAAAAAACAATAAGGGCAGACGCCATTGATGCATCCACCAAATAATACGGGTAATCCATGGGGAGGTTTCCTTATTATTAATTTCCCAATGATAATCTTCGACAAAGGGAACGGCACAATGAAATATAATCAATGTTGCAAATGCCAATACCCGGAGCCAGTCAATATAGTGTAACCTAGTCGATGTCATCTCTTTTTGGTTGGTCTATACCAATTAGACGCTGACTGAAAGAAAGTGGTTGTCTGGGATTTTATGGAATGTTCAAATATTTATGGGTCTGTAATGACACTTTCCATTTAGGATTTTGCATCACATAGTCCACAATTTCAGGTATCATTTTTTCTCGAGTGCCCCATTCCGGCTGTAAATAAAGCAGGCAGTCTTTTGAAACAAGGGAAGATTGTTCTTCGGCAAACTCTAAGTCGTGATTGTCGTGAATCACCATCTTAAGCTCGTCCACCAAGGGGTAAATCGTTTTGAGGGGGAGCTTTCGTTCTTTTGGCGAAAGGCAAATCCAATCCCAATATCCACTTAGGGGATAGGCCCCGCAGGTTTCTATATGGGTCTTCGCACCTTCTGCCCTTAACGTCTTCGTTAGGATATCCAAGTTATAGGTTAGCGGCTCCCCACCGGTAATCACAACGGTATCTGAATGCAACAGTGCTTTTTCTGCCATACTCTCAACTGCCACCACAGGGTGTTTTTTAGGGTTCCAGCTTTCCTTCACATCACACCAATGGCACCCGACCCTACAACCTGCCAGGCGGACAAAATAGGCTGCCGTACCTTTATGGTAGCCTTCACCCTGAATGGTATAGAATTCCTCCATTAGGGGTAGCGCGACTCCTTGGGCGACCAATTTTTTTATTTCTGCATTGACGGTCTGCATTCGGCAAAGATAATTCGTAAAATTTAGATGGAAATCAAATAGTAAACTGTCTATTTAACGGCAATCACATCAATTTCAATCTTGGCCCCTGCAGCTAATCCCGCAGCCGCATAGGTAGTACGGGCGGGTTTTTTAGTGAAGTATTTTACGTATACCTCATTAAAAGCCCTAAAGTCATCAATGTCGCTTAGGATAACAGTACACTTTACCACATTTTCCAAGGAGAGTCCATGAAACTTCAATACCCCTTGAATGTTCTTGATAGCTTGTTCCGTCTCTCCTTGTATCCCCCCTTGTGCCAGTTCACCCAAGGATCGGTCCATACCGATCTGCCCTGCCAAGAAAAATAAATTGCCAGCTTGCACGGCCTCACTGAAAGGCGCCGATGCCCGAACAGGGTTCTCAGGTTTGTGAAATAGGATTTCTGTAGTTTGCTGCGAAAGAATGGATTGGGACAAAAATGCTATCAATACAACTAAACGTGCTTTTAAATTTTTCATTGTGAACTGTTTATCTTCCCTAATTTCTCAAATTATATCGAATTGAACGCACTGAATACTAGAATTTTCTGATTCTTCCAACTACGTCCTCCATACTTCCCACTTCTAGTTTCGAACTTCTACCTTCATTTTCCTATTTTTATCGCAAACTAGTTGGGAATGGACCAAAACGAAAAATTCTTTGCCCACATTGAAAAGGGCTACACCATGAAAGGGGACTTCATTACCATGGGAGCAGGAATGGTAGATGGTGAAACCGTAAAAGAAGCCTTTATCAAGGTGCCTTTAAAAACACTCAATCGACACGGGTTGATTGCAGGGGCCACCGGTACAGGAAAGACCAAAACCCTTCAAGTCATTGCCGAAAACCTTTCCGATAAAGGAATCCCCGTGCTATTGATGGATTTAAAAGGGGACTTGAGCGGCATTGCCCAAGCCAGTCCCGGCCATCCCAAAATTGATGAGCGCCACGCCGCTATAGGACTTCCATTTGAACCCAAGGGCTTTCCTGTAGAAATCTTAACACTTTCTGAACAGGATGGGGTTCGGTTGCGTGCTACGGTTTCAGAATTTGGTCCGGTTTTACTTTCTCGAATCTTGGATTTGACCGTTACCCAAGAAGGTATTGTAGCCGTCGTCTTTAAATACTGTGATGACCAAAAGCTGCCCTTGTTGGACCTAAATGACTTCAAAAAAGTATTACAATATGCCACCGGGGAGGGTAAAAAGGAATTTCAAGCCGAATATGGACGGATCTCTACCAGCTCCACCGGTACCATTTTGAGAAAAATTATTGAGTTGGAGCAGCAAGGGGCGGATCTTTTCTTTGGGGAAAAGTCCTTTGAGGTAGATGATTTGACCAGAATTGATGAAAATGGACGGGGTTATATCAATATTATTCGTTTGACCGATATTCAAGACAAACCAAAGCTGTTTTCAACATTTATGCTGAGCCTTCTGGCCGAAATCTATGCCACCTTTCCAGAACAGGGAGATAGCGACCGTCCTGAATTGATTCTCTTTATCGATGAGGCCCACTTAATTTTCGAAAATGCCTCAAAGGCCTTATTGGACCAAATAGAGAGTATTGTAAAACTAATACGTTCAAAAGGGATTGGACTTTATTTTGTGACCCAAAACCCCACCGATATCCCTGATGATGTTTTGGCACAATTGGGATTAAAAGTACAACATGCCCTTCGTGCGTTTACTGCAAAGGACAGAAAGGCCATCAAATTGACTGCACAAAACTATCCCGATTCAGAATTTTATAAAACTGAGGAAATACTGACTTCCTTAGGTATTGGTGAGGCTTTGATTTCCGCGTTGGATGAAAAAGGACGACCTACTCCTCTAGCAGCGACTATGCTTCGCGCGCCCATGAGCCGTATGGATGTACTGACGGAAAAAGAGCTGAAGGAAGCCATTGGCAAATCGAACCTAGTCAAAAAGTACAATGAGGATATCGATCGGGAAAGTGCTTATGAAATCCTAAATGAAAAAATTGCAAAAGCCGAGGCCGAAGCCGAAAAGGAAAAAGAACAAAAAGCTAAAAGAAAGACCGCTTCCAGAAGAACCTCGTCAAGACGCAGTACGCGAATGAATCCCGTGGTAAAGGTACTCACCAGTGCCACTTTTATTCGGGGCGTGCTGGGGGTATTAAAAAAGGTGATTCGTTGATGTTAGATGTTAGATGTTAGATGTTAGATGTTAGATGTTAGATGTTAGATGTTAGAAAGATGAAAAGAATAGTTTTCTTTCTTGGAATTTGCTTTTTGGGATTTTATCATAGTTGTACTGAAAAGGATACTACCTTTTTAATCTCAAATGAAAAAATTGGCAAGCTGGACAAAATCAGTTTGGTTCGGGATTTGGAACTCATTTATGAGGGCGATTCTTTGGTAAAGGACACCCTAAGCTCAAGAATAAACCACCAAAGGAAAATAAGGGTTTATGAAAAAGGTGGGAAGCATTTGCTCACCTTAACGCCTACTACAGATAGCATCCCAACTATAGCAAACATTGCCATTCAAGACCCTAGGTTTGAAACCGAAAATGGTATTGGACTGAAAAGCACCTTTAAGGATGTGCAAAACCGGTACAAAATCAAAAAAATAGTGACCACCTTGAACAGTGTAGTTATTTTCCCAAAAGGAAGTCCAATATATTTTACCATTGATAAGTCCGAATTACCTTCAAATTTGCGATACACCGCTAGCACTATCGATGCGGTCCAAATTCCAGATGAAGCGAAATTGAAGTACTTGATGATCGGCTGGGAATAATAGGGGTTGTTAATGTATTCCCAAGTAGTACGTCAGCTTTTTTTGTTTTCCATAATTTCTGCCAAAACCACCAATATGAAAGTAAAATTTCACCATCTACTTGTCATCTTACCTTTAATGACTTTTGGACAGTATGATTTTGAGCCCTCAGCGGAGCATCCCTTTGGCTTACCAAATCCCGAAGCCCCCAAAGAGATTTTGGATTTTGCCCCTATGATCGGGGAATGTAATTGCAAGTCCCAAACCAGAAATCCAGATCAAACGTGGGCAGAACCTGTAGATATGCTTTGGCGTTTTAAGTACATAATGAACGGTATGGGAATTCAGGATGAGACCTTAAAGACAGATGGCAAGCACTCGGGCAGCATTCGGCAGTTTATTCCCGATAGTACCCGTTGGTATGTGCATTACTATAGTTCTGGTGCTCCAACCGCTACCTTACCCGTATGGGAAGGCACTAAAAATGAGGAAGGCAAAATAGTGCTCTACAGGGAACAAAAAGCCCCCAATGGCACGGACGGATTTTACAGATTGTCTTTTTACGATATGACCAACAAGGGATACAAATGGATAGGGGAATGGGTGGACAAGACGGAATCGGTGGTTTTTCCTACCTGGAAGATTGATTGTACAAAAAAAGTCACCTCCAAAATTTCAAACGATGACAACGGAGCCATAGCTAAGGCAACTCGAGCGTTCTCCAAGGCGGTAATGGAAGGTAATATTGAGGGGATAATGGCCGGGTATACCCGAGATGCGAAAATCTTTCCCAACAATCTGAACATACTGGCCGGTGAGGATGTAAAGAACTACTGGACCCCAAGGGATAATGGGTATAAAACCATCCATCATAAAATTATTCCAGAAGAGGTGAAATTGTTTGGTGACTACGCCCATGACTATGGCCAATATGAAGGAAAAACCCAAAAACCCGATGGTACTATTAACAAGTGGAGGGGAAAATATGTCGTCGTTTGGAAAAAAGAAGAAGGGACTTGGAAAATGTACCTGGATATTTGGAACGCGATTCGTCCAGAACCAAAATCTTAATCCAATCCGTATTTTTCACGGTTGGCCAATACCTTTGGACTGTTTTTTTGCATCCATTCCGTAAGTTCCAACAGACGTTCCACATAGGACTGTCCAAATTCTGACAAGTTATATTCCACCCGAATGGGAACCTCTGGATAGGCCTTACGTTCAATATACCCATCGGCCTCCAATACTTTCAATCGTTGGCTCAATACCTTGTTGGAAATTCCATAAACGTACTTTTTCAATTTATTAAATCGAAGCACCGGAAAATAACCCAACCATAATACAATTAACGTACTCCACTGGTCCGAGGCAACGGACATCACGTCCCGAACTGGACAAAGCTCCGGGGGATGTTTGTAATCTATATGGCCAAACATTTTTTCCAACTTTTTTGACGTTCTATCTCGCTGATTATCAACAGTAGTTTCCATAGTGTCACCAGATTGTAAAGCGGATACTTCTTTTCTCTTACGGAAGTATTATGTACTTTTAGTTTCAATTATAGAGTAAGTTACAAAAAGTAACCAAATGAAAAAACTCCTAGCCAAAATAATTCCACTCCTCTACGGGCAGTGGCTCAACCTTGTAGCACTGTTCGATTCGCAGAAAGCTGCCAAAATTGCTTTTGATATTTTTTGTACTATTCGCAAAGGCCGTGTAGTACCAACACAAAAAGACTTTTTGGATAAAGCCAAGTTTTCCGTTGAAGAAGTTATGGAACAACACATCCAGACCTATAGATGGCCTGGCAATAAAGACACTGTATTATTACTTCACGGCTGGGAAAGCAACACCCATCGTTGGCGCAACCTTATCCAAAAAATGCGAGAACATGATTTTGACATTTTGGCTTTTGATGCTCCTGCACATGGTTATTCCACTGGAGAAATGCTCCATGTACCCCTTTATGCACATAGCCTAAGACATGTCTTGGAAAAATTTCGACCCAAGAGGGTAGTGGCCCATTCCATGGGGGGTATGACCATTCTGTATGATCATTTTATCAATCCTAAATCTTCAGTTGAAAAAATTGTTACCATTGGCTCTCCTTGCGAATTTGAAGGTTTTATGCACCATTTTCAAGGCCTTTTAAAATTCAACAATCGCGTTTGGAAGGCGATGGATAAACGCTTAAAAATTTGGTTTGATTACCACTTTCATGAATTTTCAAGTGCCCGTTTCGTGGCCAATAACAAAATTAAGGGCCTACTCTTTCACGACAAGTTAGACAAACAGGTGGCCTATACCGAATCCGTTAGAGTTCATGAGCATTGGAAAGGAAGTCAGTTGGTATTGACCGAAGGCCTAGGGCATTCCATGCATCAGGATGAGGTCAATAACCAGATCATCACCTTTTTGACCTCTTAAAAAATAGTGCTCCTATTGCGACCATGAGGTAGGTTGCCTATCCCAGCGATGCTTTCTCAATGCTGTATGTAAAGTTTTCGAAAGGCCCTTACCATCACTCGTAGCAACATTTGCCAGAACGTTTCGCTCCTTTCGCATTCCTGGAATTACCGTATCAACACTATCGTTCATGAGAATAAAGCGAAGTGCCATTTCCGCCATGGTCATCCCTTCAGGGATAAGCGGCCGTAGGGCATCTGCGTGTTCAACACTTGAGTTAAGATTTTCAGGAACAAAATAGGTAGACCGCCAGTCTTCTTTTACGAAAGTGGTCTCTTTATTTAAATTACCGGTCAGTGTACCTTCATCAAAAGGAACCCTCGCAATAATGCCGATATCCAATTTTTCACAAACCGGAAAAAGAATGTCTTCAGGAGCTTGGTCAAAAATGTTGTAGATAACCTGAACCGTATCGATCATTCCTGTTTCAAGCGCTTTGATACCGTTTTCAGGTTCCCATCGGTTCATACTAATGCCCATGGCAACAATTTTTCCTGAAGTTTTTAAATCTTCCACTGCGCGTTGCCATTCTTCACTGGAACTCCACGTATCATCCCAAGTATGAAACTGCATTAAATCAATCTGCTCAAGATTCAGATTTTTAAGTGTTTTCTCCGTGTATTCTACCATATGTGCGGTCGGATAAGAATCTTCAAAGGCGTACTCAGCCTTTGCGGGCCACTTAAAATTCTTTGGGGGAATCTTACTTGCAGTATATAATTTTTTGTTGGGATGTCTTTTTACCAATTGTCCCAACAGTTCTTCACTATGCCCTTCACCATACCCCCAAGCGGTATCAAAAAAAGTGACTCCATTTTCAACAGCAAGGTCCAAACTTTTAGCCGACTCTTTATCGCTGCTCTCGGTCCATCCTGCCATGCCCCACATGCCATATCCCACTTCACTTATATTCCAATCGGTTCTCCCAAATCTTCGATATCTCATTTCTACTAATTTTATTTTCGAAATATAGTTATTATCGTACAGCTCGGATGTTATACTTATCTAAAGCTTTTTGCTTTATCGTATTTAAAAAAAATCAAATAAACATCATTACAAAAATCACTATGTACGGCCTACTATTGCAGGCGAACTATGAATAGGGTACTTTTAAATCCAAAATGAACAACAATGCATACGATCACTCCCTTTCACGTTGCCATACCTGTCCATAACTTAGCCGAGTGCCGTGTCTTTTACCGCGAAGTTTTGGGTTGCGAAGAAGGAAGGAGTAGCGACCATTGGGTAGATTTTAACCTTTTTGGCCACCAAGTGGTTATCCACTACAAGCCTAAATCTGACGGAGAACTGCACACCAATCCTGTGGATGGAAAGAATGTTCCAGTACCGCACTATGGGGTTGTATTGCCATGGGAAACTTTCCAGGATTTTTCAAAAGTCTTACAATCAAAAGACGTTGAATTTGTAATCGAACCCTATATCCGATTTGAGGGAGAAGTCGGGGAACAGGCCACCATGTTTTTCTTAGATCCAGCAGGAAATGCCCTAGAGTTCAAAGCATTTAAGGATATGGGGCAACTGTTTGCTAAATAATTATCCCAAGACAATTCCTTTTCGTCTCACCCATAAATGGGCAAAAATGAGATTGGGTACCCAACAGAGCCAGGCCACAATCTTATATGCCATCAAAAAATCTCCAAAGACCAGTTGTAAAATAGGCAGCCATAACCTTAAAGTGACTGCTGCAAAACAGGCAGCAATACTGTAAATAATCATCCCATTATAAAGATTGAGGTCCTTTTTACCAAAAGCCGTGTATGCCGATTTTGTAGTGTACAACCAGACCAATCCCAAGAGGACAAAACCAATAGAGGTGCTCCATCCCAAATTCAGCAATAGACCTATCCCTATATTAGAGATCCCTCCCACCAATGCCGAACCCACATAGATTTTTCGAAGGTTATGAAGTATTTTTGGATGTTCATCCCTCATTTTTTTAGGGAATAGGCTCCAACCTACCAATAATGCCAAGCCGTGAAAGATAAGATGTCCATAAAACGCAATACTCCAGAAAAAGTTCGCCGAAAGATGGTCAGCTTTGGGATAGAGAAGGCCAAAATTTTCTGTGGTAAAAAAATAAAGTATGGGATAAAGCCCTACGGCAATGGACAAAAAGGCAAATACAAAGCCAGCGAATTTGTTTATTCTTCCCATGGTGTTACTGATATCGCCAACTGGTCAAATCTGCGTCCTTTGGTGCTGATTCTTGAATCCGTTCCATAATTTTTGGAACGTACATGCTATTGTAGCGTAGTCTACTGATATGATTAGGATTTTCTTGGTCCCCGTTCCAACAATGTTCAGCCCGGTCGCCATAGTCCACTTCCCCGTCATAATAGGGAGCGGTGGTACCCTCCAAAAAATCTTCCATTAAATAGACCGCATTATTGAGATAGTAGTTATCCATATCCCCACAATAAATATGTATTTTACCTTTCAGCTTTTCACCAAGTTGATTCCAGTCCCGTTCTAAAATATGTTTTAAGTCATAATTTTCCTTCCAATATTCCGCTACATCGGGATTGATATCGCCAGACATCTTGTCCCAAAGTCGAACGGGGTAGCCATCATCACCCTGCGGAGAATAGGTAGCATCCCAAATATCCCATTGCTGGCCTGAGCGGGATTTTGTTCCCAAAACCAGTTCCAAATGGTTATACTCTTTGACTGAAATATCCGTATGCCCAAGGTAATCCCGGTGTCCTGGAACCTCAAAAGGCTTATGTTCACTTTTATAGTAGTACGCATTTTTATCTTCATAAATATTGGTCAAACAATACGCCCTAAAGTCAATGGGGTCTGGACAAGCAGCAAAACAGCCATTATAATCATCCGGGTATTTCACCTGTACCGCTAAGGCTTCCCATCCGCCAGTAGACCCTCCATACAAAAAACGGGACCACCCCTCTCCCATTCCACGGAATTGCTCCTCGATGTAGGGAATCAATTCGTAGGTAATCGCGTCGCCATAAGGACCCTGGCTCGCCGAATTTACCGCATAGGAATCATCATAATACGGCGTAGGATGTTGAATCTCGATAATCAAAAAACGTGGGAAATCGGGTTCGTTCCAACGTTTGTAAAATTCATAGGCTTCTTGCTGTTGGATGATGTTGTACCCCTCCACATTAAAACGAGTGGAATAATCCGGTTCCAAATTGGGGTCGGGCGGAGTAGTTCTAAAGCCCCCAAAATTACTTGGAAAGTGCCCGTGGAAAATCATTAAAGGATATTTTGCCTCGGGATGTTCCTCAAAACCTTTGGGCAATAGAACATGGGCCCCTAGGTACATATCCCTTCCCCAAAATTTGGACAGTTTTCCCGACTTTATTTTAATGTGCTTGATCCATTCCGTGTCCTCGGGTTCTTCAATTGGCGGTATAATCTGATCCATGACCACTTCAGCGTTTTGGATGCCCTTCTCCCCTACAGTTATTTTGAAAGGGGTGCTGTACAGATTCCCGGGGGAACGGTTCCACTGTTGCCCCTCGCCATTGTCCATGGGCAATTTTACCGTATGGCCTGTGTTCAAATTGAATGTTTCATAGGTATGTAGCAGTGCTTGCACATTGTACTCCCCTGCCGGGATACCGGTCAAACTTTCACAGGGGAAGCCAAAAACCGTTTCATCGAAGACAATCTGTTGCCCAGGTTGCATTCCCTCCACATCCATTCCAAAAATCAGCTGTGTGTTCAGGCCTGCATTGATTTGGAACCTTGGTTCTCTTTCATCATTGGTGGATAGCATTAAAAGCAACCTGCCGTCTATGGATTGTCCGCTAGCTGATGCTGCAAAAGAAACCGAAACCGAGGCACTTTTTTCAGGCTTCTGGCAGGAGAACAAGCACAAAACACATAGGAACAGCGGAAAATTAAGGTATCTCATGGTGGTTGATTTGTCCTATAAGTTAATCAATATTGCAGTGCCAGACTTTTAAAATGACATTTTATCGAATTTCACTGATTTTCAATACCATGGACCATAAAGAAACGTTCTTATAGGATGAATCCCAAGTTTTACGTTAAGATGAAAACAATTTTACTATTGCTTACCGTTGTATTTACCACGATGGCCGTAACCGGTTGCACCAATGATGAAGGAGAGGATTTGGATGTCATTACCCCTACCGATGAGGAAGAGATGTTATTGGAACGGCAGGAACCAAACACAAAAAACTAGAAAACCTTGGCCTGCACCAAGGTTTTCCAACACTACCTTGAAAAGGAACGTTTGTTAAAATCCCAGTTCTTTTACTTTCTCATCCATTCTGTCCGATATTTCCGTTACCCGTTTCCCATAACTGGAATTTTGTACGCAGGATACGGAAAGCGACAACCATTGTTGCGACCAAGAAGAAGCCTTTTGCATCATTTGGGCATACTCGGGTGACGTAACCGCTTTTATTGGGTCATCCTTATACTTGGTTAGGAATGCCACGTATTCTTCTGACCATGCTTCGTACTGATCAATAAAATCATCGCAGTCCTTTGCTTTCTCAAACCCAACGGCATCAGAAGATTCATTTTCCTTGCTTCCGGAAATCATAACTTTGGAATCGTCTTTGGAATTTTCAGCTGTCTTTTGTTTATTCTTGCATGAAACGCCTAGCAAGAAAATGGAGCTTAAGGCGAGTAGTGCTATATTTTTCATTGGATTGATTTTGAAACTTAAGATACAACTATTTACGGCCCTTTTGGTTTTGGGAGGCTTTCGAATTGGTCAAGAACCTGGCTAATTTTGCGTTCCAATTTTTTTAACCGCTCCTCTAGGCTTCTTGGGGTAATTCCTTGATGCCGGTCATAGGGTAGTACAGCATTTGAAGAATTGAACCATCCAGGGTACTCCTTGCGGATACTATCCAACTCAGCACGTCTCGAAGCCATGCACGTCTTGATTTTTTCAACCAGCTTTTGGGCTTCCTTGTAGTCCGCGAGGGAATAATCGGACGGATTGTCTTCCATATTCTTGATATCTGCTTGAGTTTTCATTAATTCCTGCTTGCAATACTCCAATTCATTCAACAACCCTTGTACCCGTTCCTGGGACGGATATTGACTGGTTTGACCCAAAAGCTGTGCAGGCAACAAACCCGTCCCTATGATTAAGCATACGACCAAAGGGAATTTTTTCATTACCTCAAATTTTGTTAGGTGAATGAACATCATCGCAATACAAATTCTACCCTGCGGTTAGTGGCCCAGGCCTTTTCATTGTTACTTGGATCTATGGGCTTTTCTTCACCGTAGCCCACTGTGGAAAGCCTGGAACGTTTTATGCCTTTTGATACCAAATAATCCCTTACGGCCTTGGCCCTATTTTCTGAAAGGACAAGATTGGATTCCTCTGACCCATTGGCATCCGTATGACCCTCAATGGTCACTTCG
This sequence comes from Bacteroidota bacterium, assembly GCA_039184365.1. Classification (GTDB taxonomy): domain Bacteria; phylum Bacteroidota; class Bacteroidia; order Flavobacteriales; family Flavobacteriaceae; genus Croceivirga. The sequence goes on from JBCDBE010000004.1 coordinate 55,282, forward strand.
GTGTCTACATGTTCTTTGAGCATGGCTTCCACCTCGTCCAATGCGCGATAGGATTCAGGTTTAATTACATATTTGTTGTTATCAAAATAAATATCCTGAACAACAATTCTTCCTTTGGTCACCAACCGCTCGTAAAGTGGCAATCCTGCCTTGGCAATGGAAAAATGATTGATCATGGATTTTGTTTGTCCTGCACGTGATGACCCTGGGGAGGAAGCATAAATCTCCATATGGGTAAATTCATACTTTCCAATATCTGGATTGTTGACCAATTGTACCCCATCAAAAAAGGCCTTTAGGTTGCCCTTATTAAAAGAAACCTGAATGGTATGCCATCCCCTGGGTGGCTGCCCAGGCATACGTGACAGATTATCGTTGCCATTGCCAATCAAGGAATTCGCTATTCGTATGTCATGGTGTTTATAAATATCATTGGTATTCCTCAGGTTGATGTTATAAAACTGGTTTCCTCCCTCCAGATTAAAATGCACCTGAATCTCAATTTTAAAGGAATCCCCCAAATAGTTGTCACCCTCGATGGTAGGTTTGATGGTGGCATAATTTGAAATCCATTCGATGACATCATCACGTTGTCCAGCTTCCGAGAACGTATTATTCTGAATGGAACCTTTAATCTGTGTCCACTTTGAGGGAAATTCCGTTGCCCGCTCCCCATTGAAATCATCGTGAAACAACAGATCCGCCCGATTGATAAATCCTTTGTCGACCACATACTTCTTTGCCTTTGAGTTGGTCTGTTGACCAGTCTCCTTTTGATTTCCTTCATTTCCGCTAACTTCTTCCTCTACTACATCAACCACCTTTTCCTCTACTTTGTTCTTTACTTTCTTGAACAGTTTTTTTTGCCCCTGTACCTGTATTGTGCACATACAAAAGACGGTTAAAAGCGAAAAACCGATAGTTTTTAATGTTCCCATTTTTGGATGATTTTATGATTTACCTCCCAAATGTCTGTTTTTGAGCTACTTGGGTCAATCCCCCATAAGGGGTATTTAAAAATGGTCCTTCAGATAAGTTTTTGCTTTAGTGCTTTGTAGATGGCTTCCGCCCTATTGCCCACATGTAGCTTGGAATAGATGTTTTTGATATGGGTCTTTACCGTATGGGGGCTTAGAAAAATTTCTTGGGCAATTTCCTTATAGTTGAGGCCCTTGGACAACATTTTCAAAATCTCGGTTTCACGATCGGAAAGTGGGTTATCAATGACTCGAAATGAATTGATGATCCGTCGTGCAATGCTGCTGCTCATAGGCGCACCACCATCATGCACTTCACGGATGTGAATAAGTAATTCAGCAGGACTTGTATCTTTTAGCAAATAACCCGAGGCCCCTGCGCAAAGGGATTCAAAGATGGAATCATCATCACTCTGAACAGTGAGCATAATAATATCCAATTCAGGATTTTCACGTTTTAGCTGCCTAGTTACCGCTATCCCCGATTTTCCAGTTAGGTCGATGTCCATCAACACGATATCCAAAGGAAGATTACCAATGGAAGCCAAGGCCGACTCCCCATCAGGAAACGCATACTTGCATGAAAAACCGGCCGAACCATCGATAATGAGGTTCAGGGTCTGCCTGATTTCATTATCGTCCTCAACAATAGCAATATGAATGTTTTGGGTTGGCATGCTTACAAGTTATCGATGCTTATCAGAAAATACATCACCCATATGGGGTATTCTATCCAATCGTATGGAAGTACCCACTGATGATGAATGAATTACAATGGTTGCATCTATTTTTTTAGCTCTTGCCTCCATATTCTTCAAGCCCCGACCCTTGGATTTTATGGAAACATCAAATCCAGAACCATTGTCCCTAAATTCCATTTTGGAAAAGGCACCATTGGTTTCCAAAATGAGCTGGGCCTCGGTCCCATCTGCATATTTGATGGCATTGGTCATGGCCTCCTTAAATATCATAACCACCTGTTTCTTTGTTTTTGGACTTAACATTCGGTTTTCGAAAACCTCCTGAAACTTGCTGGTTTTAAAGTCTATGGTGCTCTGCTCAAAGAAATCCTCACCAAACTCCTTTAACCTTAAAAAAGTATCGGCAAGACTATCTTTTTGCGGGTCGATGACCCAAAGCAAATCCCTAAACCCCGTAGAAAGTCCCTTAACGTTGTTCCGTATCTTTTGAAAAAAGTGCGTTGGGTCCTTACCCTCTTTCACCTTTCTTTCCGCCATGGTCAAGAACATGGAAATCTTGGTAACCATGGAGCCCAGCTCATCATGGAAGTCCTCCGCATTCTCATTACGCAATTGTTCCCTTTGATTGACTATTGCTGTTTCCATAGCAATTTTCCGTTTCCATTCCTGTTCTTTTTTCCTTATCCGAATTCGGTATACCCCCCAAACAATTCCAGCCAAAAAGAAACTATACCCCAAAAAGGCCCAATTTGTTTTCCAAAATGGTGGGGAAATGGTAATATGAAGTCGTATGGGGTTATTGGACCATTGACCAAAACTATTGGCACCATCCAATACAAATTCATACTCCCCAACGGATAAATTATAGAATGTAAGGGTGTTTTCATTTCCTGTTTCGATCCAAGTATCATTGTTCGGTAAGACCTTATGCCGGTAGTTATTGAATTCGGGTTTTAAAAAATCCAAGGAGGCATAGGCCATCCGAATGGAGTTTTCATTATGACGAAGGAGCAATTCACTATTTTCGACCCTGCGAATTATGGATTGGAAGCCCTTATTTGAATTATCGATACTTTCAAGTGCCGTTAATGCCAAGTTAAATCTTGGCCGATTGCCGTTCTTTTCCCAATCAGTTTGAACGATACTGATCCCATCCCTGCTACCGATAAACACGTTATCCCGACCATCAATAAAAATTGAATTTCTGTAGGGGATATTATCGACCAGGCCATTTTTAGAAGTATAGTGTTTCTCAGGCACCAATTTTCCTTCGATTTCATCATAATTGGCTTTCAGAACGCCATTGGTGGTACAAATCCAGAGAAATCCTTTGGAATCCTCGGCCAAGCCCAGAACATACTCCGATGGCAGCCCTTCCGAATGTCCAAACTGCTCAAAGGTGTTATTTGATTTCTCATATCGGTTAAGGCCACGTTGTGTAGCCATCCAAAGATTGTCCTTGCTGTCCAAAAAAACTTCCTTTATGGAATTATTGCTTAAGCTTTCAACATCACCAAAAGTACTGGTGTAATTTTCAAAAAACCCATTACCAAATTCATCAACCAAACGACTGACCCCACTGAAGGTACCCACCCAAACACGGCCATCGGCATCCATTTCAACATCATACACCTGATTGTTCGCTAAGCTCTCTGGAAAGTCATCATCGTGGACATAAACGGAAAACCTTGGGTTACGTAAATCACCATCCTCCACGGAAAGCTTGACAAATCCTGCATAGTTGGCCAGCCAATACTTGTTATCATCTATCTGCTCCATTTCGTAGCACCAGTTATGGGGCAGGCCATCTGCCGTGGTATACTTAATGAATTTACTTGGATTCTGTTCTGTATCCAGTTGCGTAACGAAGAGGCCATTGGTAGATCCAATCCATAAACGATTCTTGGAATCAATAAAAAGATCCCTAGCCCTGAACATATCTTCATTGGAAAAATGTAAGTATTCTTTCGGGCAGCTCCCTGAATACAGATCTTGCGCTGAAAATCGATACAATGCCGTAGGGGTAGTCATCCAGAAATATCCTTTTTTATCCTGAACAATCCCATACACCCCATAGAAATCCGGTAAGCAATCATTATCATACCTAGGTGGAAACGTAAGTACCTCATGAGCAGGTTCACTTACTTTGTACAAGCCATTGGTATTGGCCACCCAAATACTACCCTGTTTATCCTCAAATACAGCCTTTACCTCCCCGGACATGTCCTGCCATCCGTTTCTGGAAATCATTTGCACTTCCTCATGCGCCTCCTGCCGGCCCACTATCTTTTTAAACCCATTTTTCCATGTAGCCAGATAAATGGACCCGTCCCCTGCTATCAAAAACTCATCGATATAATATTCCGCAATTCGTTCCCCTTGGCCATTTTTTAGGTGTTCAATGACCAACTTATCCGGCCCAATTCGTTTTCCCTTTAAAAGACCCTTGGAGGTACCCAATAACATTGTGGAGTCATTCAAGTGCCAATTTTGAAAAAAATTATAGTCGTTAATGGGCAAATCTTGATCATATTCGAGCGTAATGGGAATAAACTCATATTTGGAGGTTCCCATGACATAAGGTCCATTATTGGTGGAAACCCATATTCGGCCCTGATTGTCCTGCGTGATGTTCCAAATCGCCTCGTTGGAGAGATTTTTGGCCTGACCCTCTTTTAAAAAATGGATGGGTGAACTACCCGGCTCAATCAAGAACACCCCATTGTAGGTACCGACCCAAATTCGATGCTGTCGATCCTCAAAAATCGAAAGGATGTAAAGATGGGATTCTTCAGGGTCCTCGATAAGTTCCACATAACTGATTTCTCCTGCTTCCATGGTGTGCAATCCCATGGGGGTTCCCAACCAGATTTTGCCATCAGAGGACTCCATAAGAGTGTTGATTCGATTACTCCGAAGCCCTAGGGTATCTTTTAGATTGGCTTTACACGCTTCAAAATGTTTCCCATCAAATCTAAACAGGCCATTATTGCCCCCAACCCAAATAAACCCTTCCTTATCCTGAATAACATCATGAACAATTCTTGAAGGAAGCCCGTTATGATCGGCAAAACGCGAAGTTTCGTATACCTGTGAAAAAGAAATCCCACAGATGGACAAACCAAGTACAACAATTGGAATTTTGACTATCAAGCTAATGGATTATGCCACTAAATATAGCATAATTTCAAAGGAAAAATACGCTAAGCCTGATGTCGCTTCCTTGCCAATAGGGTGTTTTTCAACAACATAGCAATGGTCATAGGGCCGACGCCCCCGGGAACGGGTGTTATGTAGGATGCCTTAGGTGCCACCTCATCAAAATCAACATCTCCCGTAATATAATACCCTTTCTCCCTCGTTGCATCAGGAACCCGGGTGATGCCCACATCAATAATAACCACCCCATCCTTGACCATATCCGCTTTAAGGAAATCCGGAGAGCCCAAAGCGGAAACAATGATATCTGCCTTTTGGGTAAATTCCTTTAAGTCCTTCGTTCGACTATGGGTAACGGTAACCGTAGCATTGGCCGCTTTACCCTTTTGACTCATTAAAATGCTGATAGGTCTCCCTACAATATGACTACGTCCGATTACCACGGTATGCTTGCCCTCGGTATCCACATCATACCTTCTAAGTAGCTCCATAATTCCAAATGGCGTAGCTGGGATAAAGGTTTCCATGTCCAGCGCCATTTTTCCAAAATTGGTGGGGTGAAACCCGTCAACATCCTTATCCGGATGTACGGCCATCAATACTTTTTCTTCATTGATGTGCTTGGGAAGGGGCAATTGTACAATGTATCCATCAATGTCAGGATGCTCATTCAACGTCTTAACCTGTTCCAACAAAGCTTCTTCAGAGGTATCTTCTGGAAGATGGATCAGGGTAGACTCAAAACCTATTTTCTTACAAGAACGGACCTTACTGCCAACATACGTTAAACTGGCCCCATCATTGCCTACCAAAACTGCTGCCAAATGGGGCACTTTTTCCCCGCGCTGTTTTATTTGGTCCACCTCAATGGCGATTTCCTCTTTAATCTGATTTGAAATTTTCTTCCCGTCGAGTATCCTCATTAGTATGCAGTATTCAGTGGCAGTCGGCAAATCTAGGTTCCAAACTTACCAGGATTATTAATCATATATTGAATCAGTTTCCCTATTTCTATACTCTGATTCTCTAAGTCTGAGCGTTGCTCTTCGTTAATATAGGCACATTCTTTTGCGAAATCCAACCAAACTTGTGTTTCGGAATTCTCAGCATCAGAATCGGTAAGCTTGCTTACAACGTGTTTTTCATACCATCTTTTTCTATAGGCCTCAGCAAGATTTGCACAGACAGATCGAGAAGAGCGCCTAATTTGGTCGGTTAACGAGTATTTTTCTTCAATGGGAAATGATTTTGAAATTTCAAATATTGCCATAGGCAAATCAAATCCTTCTTGGTACGCCAACAATTCCTTAAAACCCTTACTACTTACTGTGGCTGCCTGCTAAAAACTAGCGGCCAAGGCCGCTCATCATCTGCATCATCTGCTTGCCCCGACCACCTTGCATCATTTTCATCATTTTACTCATTTGGTCAAACTGTTTCAATAATTGATTGACATCTTGAATAGATCGACCGCTACCTGCTGCAATTCGCTTCTTTCGGCTCGAATTCAGTTTTGAAGGATTTGCCCGTTCATCCGGAGTCATGGAATGAATCATAGCCTCAATATGTTTAAAGGCATCATCATCAACATCAATACCCTTTAGGGCTTTTCCCATTCCCGGAATCATTCCCATGAGATCCTTCATGTTGCCCATTTTCTTAATCTGCTGAATTTGGCTTAGGAAATCATCAAAGCCAAATTTGTTTTTAGCAATCTTCTTCTGGATTTTTCGGGCCTGTTCTTCATCAAATTGTTCTTGGGCCCGTTCCACGAGGGATACCACATCCCCCATTCCAAGGATACGGTCCGCCATTCTTGAGGGATGGAATACATCAATAGCCTCCATCTTTTCACCAGTTCCAATGAACTTAATGGGCTTATTAACGACCGATTTAATGGAAATGGCGGCCCCACCCCGGGTATCACCATCCAATTTGGTCAAGATGACACCATCAAAATTGAGAATGTCATTAAAAGCTTTCGCGGTATTGACAGCATCCTGTCCCGTCATGGCATCCACCACGAACAAGGTCTCCTGGGGCCGAACGGCTTTATGGATGTTTGAGATTTCATCCATCATCTCTTGGTCCACCGCCAAACGACCGGCGGTATCGATAATGACCACATTACATCCCAGTTCCTTGGCCTTTTTGATACCATCCTGTGCAATGGCCACCGGATTTTTGTTCTCGCGGTCGGAATATACCTCAGCACCGATCTGTTCACCTACAATATGCAATTGGTCGATTGCGGCAGGTCGATAGACATCGCAAGCTACCAATAAGGGTTTCTTACTTTTCTTCTTTTTTAGGAAATTGGCCAATTTACCTGAGAACGTGGTCTTACCTGAACCTTGAAGACCGGACATTAGAACTACGGTAGGGCTACCACTCAGATTAATTTCCTCTGCATCGCCCCCCATCAATTGGGTCAGTTCATCCTTGACGATTTTAACCATCAATTGCCCAGGCTGCAAAGTGGTCAATACGTTTTGACCCAATGCCTTTTCCCTGACGGTATTGGTAAACTCCTTGGCTATTTTGAAGTTGACGTCAGCGTCCAAAAGTGCCCTTCGCACTTCTTTGACGGTTTCCGCGACATTGATTTCCGTAATCTTGCCACGACCTTTTAAATTATGTAAGGCCTTATCGAGTTTCTCGCTTAAATTGTCAAACATCGGTTTGCATCATTTGTAAAGAGGGACAAAGTTAATAATTCATAGGGATTACGGCTTAGAAGGAACAACAAATGAATGGAAAGAAAATCAAGGTCCTTATGGTTATTGAAATGGGAATATAAAGATTCCTGCGCTTTAAGGAATACCCAACTATTGCTAAAAAAGAAAAGGACAGCTTTGGGGCAAACTGTCCTTTTCCAATATGGATTTGGAGCAAAAATGTTTATTGCTTTTTCTCGAACACCAAAGTCTTAAAGTTCACTTCCTCATCTTCATATACCAACTCAATTCGGTCCGCTGCAAATTCAGTAACATACCATGGTTCTGTAAGTTCTCCGAATGGAGCATCCGTACCAAGGTTCAAATACACCTGAAGATTTCCTCCGGTATCCCGGATGGCCCTCCATACCCCCGCAACGATGGGATCATCGTTAATGGAAACTTCCACTTGGTTGAACATGGAGAAGCCAAAATCCATTCCGGCATAGTCATCTGTTCCATCCATTCCTTCATTATCGTACAAGGCAACATTCCAAAGGCCTCCACCTAACATAATGTTACGAATTTCACCTACTTCATTGTCCCCATCATCACAAGATTTCTGTAGTACCATTTTATAGCCTATAGCTTCATCTTTTAACACCACACGAGTTGTTTCCACAACACTCTCCCCGGCAATATCCACCACAGGCCACTGTAAGTTTACCGCTGTTTCTGCCATAATTTCAATAAATAGTGTACGGATGCCATCATTGTTGGAACCAACTTCCCAAGTCCCTTCAAAAGTGGTAATACCGTCACCTAAGGTGACCATTCCATTCTCACCAAAAATGAACTCGTATCCTAACAGCCTATCAACATCTTCCCCTTGCAGTTCCAAATCGCCAATAATCCATTCACATTCCAATAGCGTATTGGTCAACGTTTCGATACTGATAATACCATTGTCACCATCATCATCTCCATCGTCATCATCATCATCATCATCATGCCCGTCATCCTCACAACGTCTTTTTAGAATGATCTTATTGTCATTATCAGAGTAGAACTTGATAAGATCTTCTTCTATCTCATAGACATACCAAACCAGATTGAAATCTGTAAGCGTACCAAAATCCAGTTCTACTTTGGGACCTTCATCCGTAAATTCAAAAGACCAGCTTCCAAGAACATCCGCATTCATCATACCAGTTAAGGCTACTTCCCCATTTTCCATGAAATCCAGCATAACTCCTGAATATTGTTCTATTTGATCAATAGCGGACCTTCTTAATTCCCTTATCTTCCACGGACATTCCGTAAGGTATTCCACGAAACGATCTTCGTCAAAGTCATCATCATTGAAATCATTGTCATCATCTTCATCACACTCATCCTTGGCGGCTTCAAGAACGCGAGCCAATTCGGCATTGGTGCTCACTTGTATTTCAGTTCCATCATATTTTTTTAAAGTCACAGGAAAGTCGATGCTTACCAATTCGCCTTCCTCACGATCTTTAAAGAACCTACGTAACTCTCGATCACTGTTGATGGTCACGCTTCCTGCTTGTTGCCCATCAATGTCAAATGTGAACAAGGTGATTGGATATACAAAATCAATACATTCAATATCATCATCATCCCCACCTTCACGGCATTCAGCGGCCAGTTCACGAAGTGCTTCTTTGCTTTCAATAATCACTTCTGTAAAATCCGCAAGGGTGATGGTAATGGGGAAAATAATTTCCAGTACATCTTCATCATCATCGAACTCATCAAAAATTTCCTCAATCAATTTTAGATCTTCAATACTATCAATGGTAATTTGAATCCCAGCGACCTCTACAGTATAAGGGAATTGAACGGCAATACAACTGGCTTCATCCACAATATTGTCAAAAGAACCATCATTGGATGCGGTATTGACAATTAACTCGGCAGTAGCAGAATCCGTTTGAAGGGTCTCTTGGGCATCACTTCCCACTTCTTCAAACTCCTCTTGGCAGGCTGTAAACAGCAAGGCCACAGCAACAAAGCCTAGGACTAGCATATTAGTTATCAACTTTTTCATAACGATTTGGATTATTTTGTTGTTAGTACGACCATAAAACAACCATTTGTAAAAATACCCTACCTGAATTTTCACATTTTTTAAAATATCTTTGGGAAACCTTGTAAAAACCAATGCATGGGCAACGTTTGCGAAGAACACATCTTCAGTTCCATATTTAAGAACAATTCTAAAACGGTTTTTAACTACATCTATTATAAGTTTGGTAATGAAGAAAAGGCAAATGATGCCGTGCAGGAGGCCTTTGTAAAGCTTTGGGAGAATTGTGCGAAAGTAGCTCCCGAAAAAGCCAAGTCCTACTTGTATACGGTAGCGAACAACCTCTATCTTAATGTGATTAAAGCTGAAAAAGTGCGACTGAAATATGCCGATCAGCATTCCAATTCAATGAATCAGGAATCACCAGAGTACGTTTTAGAGGAAAAACAATTTCAAAAAAAATTGGATGACGCCATTAACGCCCTGCCAGAAAATCAACGGACCACTTTTTTATTGAATCGCATTGATGGAAAAAAATACAGTGAGATAGCAGAAATGGAAGGGGTAAGTATAAAGGCTATTGAAAAACGAATGCATTTGGCATTGAAAACCTTACGAGAAAAGATAGATGGTATTTAAGTTTAAAACCCCAAATCCCAAGCACCAAATCCCAAATAACAGCAATTGGAACTTGAGATTTGTTTTTTGATTTTTAAATATAAAGTAGGGTTTTTATAAGGTAAGTTGTTATTGAACAGTAACGCATAGAAATCATGCAAGAAAATTACCTGGCAAAATGGTTGAACAACGAACTCTCAGAAGAGGAGTTGGCCGAGTTTAAGAAGTCGGCCGAATATGCTTCGTATCACAGAATCGTTGATACATCAAAGGGAATGAAAGCTCCTGAATTTGATGTGGATAAAGTATGGGCTTCCATTAAGGATATTACCCAGGAAAAAGAAACCAAAGTGCTTCCTTTGCATCCATTCAAGTCGTTCTTGCGTGTGGCTGCTGTTATTGCCGTGCTCCTTGGTGGTGCCTATTTTTACCTGAACTCCCTAGATGAACACTACACTACTGAATTTGCACAACAAACGGAAATAATCCTTCCAGACGCTTCCGAAGTACTTTTGAATGCTGGTTCCGAGCTTTCTTTTAGTGAAAAGAATTGGGAGGACAACCGCAATCTGGAATTGGATGGGGAAGCTTACTTTAAAGTAGCCAAAGGCAAGAAATTTGTAGTTTCTACTGCGATTGGTGAAGTGACCGTTCTCGGTACCCAATTCAATGTGGAGAGCAGAAAAGATTTCTTTGAAGTTACTTGCTATGAGGGACTGGTCAGTGTTACGCACAACAATACATCCCATAAATTACCTGCCGGGAGTTCCTTTGTGGTCATCAATGGGGAAATCAAGGAAACGGAAGCCGTTGTGGACCTAGTTCCATCATGGACCCAAAGCGAAAGTACGTTTAAAAGCATCCCCCTAAAATATGTATTGGCCGAATTTGAGCGTCAATTCAATATTGAAGTGGAGACCCAAAATATCAATACCGAACAACTTTTTACCGGCACTTTTAACAACACCGATATAAATCTAGCGTTAGAAAGTATTAGTACTCCTTCCCAAATTCGTTATAAATTGGGGACGGACAACGTACTCTTCTATGCAGGGAACACTCCGTAACATTTGTTTTACACCAATCATGGTGTTGGTGACACTGTCGCACAACCTTGCTATTGCCCAGGACAAGCAAACCCTTGAGCTAACCACCTTTATTTCCCAATTGGAACGTAGGTATGAGATAAAGTTCTCTTACGTGGATACGGATATCGAAGGAATTGAAATCCAAGTTCCTTCTGCCAATCGGCTTCAAGAAATCTTAAATAGTGTCGCCCAACAAACGGGGATTGAAATCAAACAACTCAACGAGCGGTATTATGCATTGAGTAAATCTAAATTTGTAAATGTTTGTGGACGGGTACTGGACAATTTTGCCAAGAATACCATTCCTGGCGCCACTATTCAAGTTTTAGGGACCCAAGAAGCCCTAATTACCGATGCAGAAGGTAATTTTAAGCTTGAAAATGTGGAACGTACTACATCTTTGCAGGTCCGTTACCTTGGATATACCACTAAAATAGTACCGATTTCTGACTTGATCTTGGAAAATGACTGTCCTAAAATTCTTTTAGCCGAACGCCGGGAAGCTTTGAACGAAGTGGTCGTCTACGAATTTTTGACCAAGGGAATCATCAAGGAAACCGATGGGAGCGTTACCCTAAATACAGGTGAACTTGGCCTATTACCAGGGTTGGCAGAACCCGACGTGCTTTTTGGTGTACAAGCATTGCCAGGCATTAAAAGTATAGATGAGACCGTATCGGACATCAATATCCGGGGAGGTACCAACGACCAAAATTTAATCCTCTGGAATGGGATAAAAATGTATCAATCCGGGCATTTTTTTGGGTTGATTTCCGCCTTTAATCCCTATCTGACCGAAAAAGTTTCCATTTATAAAAATGGCACCCCCGCGCAATATGGGGATGGGGTAAGTGGGGTCATCAGTATGGAGACCAAGAACACCATTGAAGACCACTTCTTCGGTGGTGCAGGCTTTAATTTTATAAGTGGGGATGTTTTTGGGCAGGTGCCCCTAAGTGAACGGCTAGCATTTCAGTTTTCGGCAAGACGATCTACTACGGATTTTTTAGATACTCCCGTTTATGGAAGCTTTACGGACCGGGCTTTTCAAGATACCGAAATACGAAACGAACAAAATCAAAGAATCAACGAAAATCTGGAACAGGAAGAGACCTTTTTGTTCTATGATTTCTCAGGAAAAGTATTGTACGATATCAATGACTACCAAAAAATACGTCTCAGTTTCATTGCCATTGACAATGACCTTGATTTTGCTGAAACCGATACAGCGGTTAATGAAACATCAAGAAGCTTTTTGGATCAGACCAATCTCTCGGCCGGTCTACAGTGGTACGCAGATTGGACGGGACGTTTCTCCACCCATGCCAATGTCTATTTCTCCAAATATGATTTGGATGCCCGAAGTTTTTTCCCCAATCAAGTGCAGCGGTTATTTCAAGAAAATACAGTGGAAGAACGCCAAGCTAAAATTACCTCTGCCTATAGGTTTTCCAATTCCCTTAACTGGATCAATGGATATCAATATATAGAAACCGGAATAATCAATGAGGCAAGGGTAACCGAACCTGGGTTCGACCTAAATGAAAAAAATGTCATTAGAATCCAAGCCCCCTTTTCTGAAATTCGATATCGAACTTTGGATGATCGTTTTATTGCAAGTGGGGGGCTTAGGGCCAATTATATCGAAAACATTGGTACTTTTTCACAATGGCTTTTTGAACCCAGGATCAATCTCAATTTTAGGCTGGCCAATTACGTAAGGGGGCAAGTTCTTGGGGAATTTAAGAGCCAGAGCACCAATCAGGTCATTGACTTGGAACAGAATTTTCTAGGTGTGGAAAAACGGCGCTGGACCCTATCCAATGAAGAAGAACTCCCCTTGACCCAAAGTAAACAAGGTTCTGTTGGAATCAACTATGCCAAAAATCAATTCTACCTAGGTGTAGAGGCATTCTATAAAAATGTGGATGGCGTCAGTACCAGAACTCAAGGTTTTCAAAACGAAAACCAGTTCAATGGCGAATTGGGCAGTTATGAAGCTAAAGGTGTGGAGTTCCTGATCAATCAAAAAGGTAAAAACTACAGCACCTGGTTAAGCTATACCTACAACAAAAATGACTACACCTATGATAGCATCGTCCCATCGGTGTTTCCCAATAATTTGGATGTGCGCCATACCCTTACCTTAGCTGGAACCTTTGACATTGGAAACCTAAAATTAGGTGCGGGAATTAATTACAGGACAGGGAGACCCTATACCGAGCCTTTGGAGGATAGTTCATTGGACACCAACGTCTTCCCGGCCCAAATCAATTTTGAAGCTCCCAACAGCAGTCGGTTGCCCGAATATTTTAGGATGGATGCATCGGCAACCTATGCCTTTGGCCTAAGTCCGAGGGTCAAGGCCAAAGCAGGGGTTTCCTTATTGAACCTTACCGACCGAACCAATATATTAAATAGGTACTACCGGGTTTCTGAAGAAAATGACATTGAACGCGTGGATAATACTTCCCTAGGGCTTACACCTAATTTTAACTTTAGGGTTACTTTTTAATGGCCTCCACTTTGGACATGACCAACACATGGGGAAACGTAATCGCTGCAAGCACATATAAAATCACCGTAATAAAGTAATCCACACTATCCCTTAATAACCAATATAGAAAGCCCAAACCCAATATGGAAATCAGCCAATACAACGAAGAGGTTTTCAAATAACTCACAAAATTAGTTTTGGTTGCACGCCCATAGAGAAAGTTCAGCTGATCCTTCATGGAAGGTAAGCTGTGCCAAAAGATAAAATAAATTGCAAATCCCCAAACCAACGAAGCATTGGCAAATGTTATTCCAAGAACCGCAAGATAAAATAATTCTTTTATGGGATTAATTTCTAAAATCCCATCTTTAATGAGCTTAAAACAACATACCACCGTTCCAATTGCAACCACAATCAAACTGCCCATGATAAGATTTTTATCGAGCATCCACCCGGAAACGTCTTCAATAATATGTATTACTTCGTTTATCTTTATGGCAAAAATCATAAACAATATGGTTGCACCATAAAATAAAAAAAGAGGTAGGGATATCCGACTGTCTTTTTTCAGTTGATGACCAAAATGTTGCTCACCAAAATGATAGGCACTAATTAAAATAAAGAAGGCTAAGGCAACTTCTTTATTTTAATTAGTGCCTATCATTTTGGTGA